>NZ_JANHDH010000001.1:2100000-2398485 GCF_026616195.1 Haloarchaeobius amylolyticus | reverse complement strand
GTAGTATGAATGGAGGCGGCGAATGGGTTTTCCCAGAGGCTCGCGCACTCCAGTACTCGCCCAAACGCAGGTGAGCTTAACTTCCGTGTTCGGGATGGGTACGGGTGTAACCTCACCGCTCTGGCCGCCTTAACGCCGATTCGCGGAATCGAACCGCGACCATGATCCAATATCGGTGGTCTTGAAACCAGTGTGTAAACGCAATCCAGTTAACGCCTGGACCTCTCACCAGAACGGTGATCGATCCCAGTATGCGGTATGATTGTGTGGCTCGACCTGTTAGTGCTCGCGGGCTGAACGTCTCGTTGCCTTGACGCGTACACCCCGAGTCTATCGAACTCGTCTTCTACGAGTGGTCTCAGCGGCACCTCTTTTCCATGTGGGTTTCGAGCTTAGATGCATTCAGCTCTTACCCCGTGTGACGTAGCTGCCCGGCACGTGCCCTCTCGGACAACCGGTACACCAGTGGTCACCATTCGTAGTTCCTCTCGTACTATACGAACGTTCACGTCAGGTGCCATAGCACCCCCAATAGATAGCAGCCGACCTGTCTCACGACGGTCTAAACCCAGCTCACGACCTCCTTTAATAGGCGAACAACCTCACCCTTGCCCGCTTCTGCACGGGCAGGATGGAGGGAACCGACATCGAGGTAGCAAGCCACGCGGTCGATATGTGCTCTTGCGCGTGACGACTCTGTTATCCCTAAGGTAGCTTTTCTGTCATCAATCTCCCGCATCAAGCAGGATGATTGGTTCGCTAGACCACGCTTTCGCGTCAACGATCCTCGTTAGGAAGATCATTGTCAGCCCATCTTATGCTCTTGCGCTCTTCTCCGAGTCTCCGACTCGGATGAGATGGACTTAGGGCGCGCTCGATATCTTTTCAAGCGCGTACCGCCCCAGTCAAACTGCCCGGCTACCGGTGTCCTCCTCCCGGAGTGAGGGTCACAGTCACTAATGGGTAGTATTTCAGTGATGTCTCGGTGGCCCGCTAGCGCGGGTACCTGTGTAATGACTCCTACCTATCCTGCACATTAGCGACCGTGTCCCAGCGACAGCCTGCAGTAAAGCTCTATAGGGTCTTCGCTTCCCCTTGGGGGTCTCCAGACTCCGCACTGGAACGTACAGTTCACCGGGCCCAACGTTGGGACAGTGACGCTCTCGTTGATCCATTCATGCAAGCCGCTACTGAAGCGGCAAGGTACTACGCTACCTTAAGAGGGTCATAGTTACCCCCGCCGTTGACGGGTCCTTCGTCCTATTGTACTAGGTGTTCAGATACCCGCACTGGGCAGGATTCAGTGACCGTACGAGTCCTTGCGGATTTGCGGTCACCTATGTTGTTACTAGACAGTCGGAGCGTCCGAGTCACTGCGACCTGCCCCTATACAGGGCAGGCATCCCTTATCGCGAACTTACGGGACTAACTTGCCGAATTCCCTAACGTCGGTTGTTCCCGACAGGCCTTGGCTTTCACTGCCACGAGCACCTGTGTCGGTTCTTGGTACGAATCTCATACTCGCCTTTTCACGGGCTCTAGGTACGATCGACTTGCGCTATCCCGTGATTCGTCCGCTTCGTGCCATTACGGCTTCCACGGATTTCCACGGTTCGACTGGGCGAAGGCCCAGCTCGATTGTCCCCAAAGCGTCAGCTTTGAGTGTATGAGAGCACTGGAATATTAACCAGTTTCCCTGTTGTCACATTCGAATTACGGTGTGACTTAGGATCGGCTAACCCTCGACTGATTGGCATTGTCGAGGAACCCTTGCTCGTTCGGCCGTCGGGGTTCTCACCCGACTAACGCTGCTACTATGGCCAGGATTTTCGTCACTATACGGTCCACACGAGTTCTCACCCGTGCTTCCACCCGTATAGAGCGCCAGCCTACGGAATTGCTCGATCAAGAGCATCGTCAGGTCTCGGAAGCGGACTTGAGCCCCGATCATTTTCGGCGCCTCAAACCTCGGCCGGTAAGCTGTTACGCTTTTCTTAGAGGGTAGCTGCTTCTAAGCTCACCTCCCGGCTGTTTAGGGCTTGAGACCACCTTCAATCGCACTTAGTCCGCATTTTGGGTCCTTAACCCGACTCTGGGTTGTCTCCCTCATGGTGCACAGGCTTACCCCGCACACCGGACTCCCTGCATCGACGGCGTTCGTAGGTTTGGAGTTTGACAGGGAGGTCGACGTCTCTCGACGGCGAGTCTCCCAATCGGTCGCTCTACCCCACGAACTACCTCAGCAGAGGTCATGCTTCGACATGTTTCGGCTGGAACCAGCTGTTGCCAGATTCGATGGGCCTTTCACCCCTATACGTAGGTCACGAGAGGGTATTGAAGGACACCAACTCTAACAGGCCTCCACGTGCCTTTCGGCACGCTTCACCTTGCCCACGCATAGATCATCTGGTTTCGGGTCGTATCCGGTCGACTCCCCGCGCTTGAACACGGCGGCCCTGGTAATACTGCGGCCTTGTCGGTTTCCCTACGCCTTCCCCGGTACACGGGTTAGACTCGTCGATCAGATACACTCCCTGGCTCGTTTTTCAAAACGCACGACGCGACACCGGCTTCCTGTGATTCCTACTGCGGCCTTGCGGCCAGGTCGTTTTTCACAGGACCTTTCGTGCCACGTCGCTCCATCGCCACCTGATTTCAGGCCCTATTGCACCTCCCTTCTCGGGGTGCTTTTCAGTGTTCGCTCACGCTACTTGTTCACTATCGGTCTCGAGTAGTATTTAGTCTTGGCAGTAGATGCCTGCCATATTCACGAGGGATATCCAACCCCCGCTACTCTGGAGCTGACGCGTGCTGTACTGGTCTGGGTTACGGGACTGTCACCCTGTATCGTGCTCTGTTCCAAGAGACTTCACGCAGACGGTCGAGCAGTGAGAGTCAGTCCGAACACCACATTGCCCGTGAGGGCTTCGGTTTGGACTGTGTCGCGTTTACTCGCCGTTACTAACGACATCGCGGATTGCTTTCTCTTCCTGCCGGTACTGAGATGTTTCAATTCCCGGCGTTCCCCATTGCGCAAGGCAATTGCGAGAGGATTCCTATTAGGAGATCCGTGGTTCTTACCCTCCGTGCGGGTCCCCACGGCTTTTCGCAGCTTGGCACGTCCTTCGTCGGCACTCGAGCCGAGCCATCCACCAGGTGGCAAAGTAGCCACGCTGAGTGGGACGTTCACTGTTACCTGGTGAAAGGTCCAGTGGACGTCTGGATTGCGTTTACACACGGTTTCATCACGCACCCCGGTAGTCGCCGGGCATACGTTCGACCCTTCCCACCCTCGCTTGCACGGGATGGTGCATCGGTTTTCTTTCAGGATGAAATCGTTTCGTCGTCCCACACTTAAGGGGAGCGATTTGATTTCACCCTGAAGGTACGAACCTCCCTGGGAGTCGAACCCAGACGCCTCTGATATCAGGGCGTTCCAGCATGAGGTTCAGGTTCCGAGCCTTGGTGGTTCTAAAGCGCCCGGACGGACGACGTCGGACGAGTCGATAGTGGGCCAGGCGTGGTGCCTGGTCCCGGTCTGTGGAGGTGATCCAGCCGCAGATTCCCCTACGGCTACCTTGTTACGACTTAAGCCCCCTTGCGAAGCCCAGATTCGACCACCGTTACGGTGGCCTCATCCGGACCTCACTCGGGTGCTTTGACGGGCGGTGTGTGCAAGGAGCAGGGACGTATTCACCGCACCCTTCTGAGGTGCGATTACTACCGAATCCAGCTTCATGCGGGCGAGTTTCAGCCCGCAATCCGAACTACGATCGAGTTTCGGAGATTAGCGCCCTCTCTCGAGGTAGCTTCCCATTGTCTCGACCATTGTAGCCCGCGTGTAGCCCAGCTCATTCGGGGCATACTGACCTACCGTTGCCCGTTCCTTCCTCCAGTTTGGCACTGGCAGTCCTCCTAATGTACCCAGCCAGTCGAAACTGCTGCTGGCAATTAGGAGTGCGGGTCTCGCTCGTTGCCTGACTTAACAGGACGCCTCACGGTACGAGCTGACGGCGGCCATGCACCTCCTCTCAGTAGCTCAGGTAAGCTCATCACACTGACCTTCACTGCATACTGTCGGAGCTGGTGAGATGTCCGGCGTTGAGTCCAATTAAACCGCAGGCTCCTCCGGTTGTAGTGCTCCCCCGCCAATTCCTTTAAGTTTCATCCTTGCGGACGTACTTCCCAGGCGGCCAGTTTATCGCCTTCGCTGCGGCACAGCACGAGCTCGTAGCCCGCGCCAAACCTAACTGGCATCGTTTACAGCTGGGACTACCCGGGTATCTAATCCGGTTCGTGACCCCAGCTTTCGTCCCTCACCGTCGGATCCGATCTCTCAAGGTGCTTTCGCCATCGGCGGTCCGTCCAGGATTACAGGATTTCACTCCTACCCCAGACGTACCCCTTGAGTCTCTCGGTCCCAAGCCAAACAGTATCTGCTGGACGCCTGCTCGTTGAGCGAGCAGATTTCCCAACAGACTTGCCTGGCCGGCTACGGACGCTTTAGGCCCAATAATATCGGTCATCACTCGAGCTGCCGGTGTTACCGCGGCGGCTGGCACCGGTCTTGCCCAGCTCTTATTCGTGAACCTCCCTACGGTTCACAAAAGCGAGGGCACTATGCCCACGCACTCGGAGTCCCCTTATCGCACTGTCGTGCAGTGTAAAGTTTTCGCGCCTGCTGCGCCCCGTAGGGCCCGGAATCTTGTCTCAGATTCCGTCTCCGGGCTCTTGCTCTCACAACCCGTACCGATTATTGGCACGGTGGGCCGTTACCCCACCGTCTACCTAATCGGCCGCAGCCACATCCTATGGCGCCGGAGCGTTTGTACCTCGACCCATTCCAGGAGTAGAGGAGTATCCAGCATTAGCCTCAGTTTCCCGAGGTTATTCTGGTCCATAGGGTAGTTTGGCCACGTGTTACTGAGCTATCTGCTACGAATATGAATTCGTGCAACTAGCATGGCTAAATCGGACTCCGATAGCAATGACCTCCGGCAGGATCAACCGGAATGTCCCGTGCGGATGCACGGGGGTGGCGGAAATTGCGTTCGTCAAATTGCGTATCGGGTCTCGTCCGACGACATCCGACCGGATGTCGCCGAACCAACCAAGGCTCGCATCAGATTCCGTCTTGACGGCGGACCGCAGGGGCGGAATCCTCATACGTGACAGCCAGCACCGGAGACCGGTGCTGACCTTCTGCCCCGGGTGGCCGGGGCGTCCTTCACACCACTTCGTATTGGAGGCAAGTATTTAACCCCCACGAATCGGACTGGCATTGTGAAGCGCCGCCACGTCACCGCGTTATCACGGGGCCGTCCCCTGATTTTGCAAGTGGATTCACGGTTTTGTTTCACGCATGCGTGTGAGTGCAACAGTCGTGGCACTAGCGAGTCGAAATCGGGTCGTTCGACCAGTAATTCGGTCGAAGAGAGCGGTCTTTCTCGGTTCGGGTCGCTGACACGGGGGTCACGCCCCGGACCCCCCTGATTCAGAGTGAAAGATTGGGCAGGTTGAGATCACTCGACGAACGAGGAGAGGTCCGTGTCGTTCGTCTGGTTCCCGCCGTAGTTCACCAGCGTCTCGTAGGTCGGCAGTTCGTCGAGCGAGGCGTCGCGACGGACGGCCTTCACGATGTGCTTCGGGTCGGTCACGAGCCGGTGGAGGAGGTAACTCCCCTGCGACCGGCCGCCGCCGGTCTTCTCGGACTCGATGACCCCGAGGAACGCCTGCTCCTTGAGCTGGCGGTAGAGTCCGTTCTCGGTGACGGGGTCGAGCGCGGCCATCTCGCAGACGCCGACGTAGCGCTGGTACACCTCGCGGGTCTTGTACGTGTCCCGCTCGCCCGTGATGATGCGGCTCGCGAGCGCGTACAGCGCGAGCTTGGCGTGGACGGTCGCCCCGCTGGTCAGTTCCTCGATGCGGTTGACCTCCGCGACCTCCTGGGCCTGCTTGATGTGCTCCTCCGTGACCTCCGTCACGTCGTTGCGGCGCGCGAGTTCGCCGGCCTCCTTGAGGATCTCGATGGCCTTGCGCGCGTCCCCGTGTTTCTTCGCCGCCAGCGCGGCACAGAGCTCGATGGTCCCGTCGGCGAGGACGTCGGGCTGGAAGGCGTCCTGCCGGTTGCGCATGATCTCGCGGAGCTGGGCCGCGTCGTAGGGGTGGAAGAAGAGCTCACGATGGCCGAAACTGCTGTCGATGCGCTCGTCGAGGCTCTCCTTGTACTGGACCTTGTTGCTGATGCCGATGACCCCGATGTACGTGTTCGTCTTGCGCGCCTCGCGTGCGCGCGAGAGTTGCATGAGGATGTTGCTGTTGTCGAGTTTGTCGATCTCGTCGAGGATGACGATGGCCGCGTCGTACGCCGCGTCCAGGACCGCCCAGATGTGCTGGTAGTACTCCATCGTCCCGACGCCCCGCAGGGGGATCTCGGCCTCGTAGTCGGTCTTCTCCTTCAGGTCGAGGGCGAGCTGTCGCGTCGCCCGCGTCTCCGTGTTCGCCTCCGAGCAGTCGATGTAGAGGACGGTGCAGTCGATGTCGTTCGACTCCGCCGCTCGCTGGGCCCGGGTCGCGACGTGGCGCGAGATGAGGCTCTTGCCGGTCCCGGTCTTCCCGTAGATCATCACGTTGTTCGGTGGGTCGCCACGGACGACCGCCCCGACCTCGTTGGCCACGGACTGGATCTCGTCGTCGCGCCCGACGATCCGGTCCTCGTCGGGGACGTGGCCGACGTGGAGCAGCTCCTTCCGGGCGAAGACGGGGTCCTGGTCCTGGAAGAGGGGGTCCCCGCTCGTCTGCTCGGACATATCCCACTGGTTGAATCGTCTACTAATAAAAACCACGGAACCCGCTTCAGACTGAAAACGAGTAGTCTCAGAGAGTTTCCGTGTCGATTTTCGCTTTCTCGTGGGAGTTCAGAACGGACCAGAGGCAGAGTGAAACCGCGACCTGTGTCGATTCCCGGTCGACGGGACGAGTCGCCACCCTCACACCACCCCATTTAGTCCACCGGTTGAGCCGAGATTAGAACCCCACCTACCAGATTTCTTACCGTGGTTTTCGCCCCCGATTTGCGTCAGACGCACGTCTGACACACACACACCCCTGATTCAGAGTGAAAACGGCTCCGAAGGAGGGGTGGGTCGACGAGCTGGCGTCCCTGTCGAACCTCGTGCAGACTGTATCTCCCGGAATTTCTCCATCTACAGCCATTCACTCTCTCGTTCTCTCTTTCTTACTAGAATAAATACTAGTCGGGATTGGGAATTTGAAGTAACTAATCAAGCTTCGGGTACCAGCACCTGATGCCGCTACAACCAGCAAAAAATGCCGCAAAAATTTTCCACTACACCTTCGGAGCCGTTTACACTCTGAATTGGGGGAGAGGGTGTCCCACCCTCCCCCATATCTCGGCCGTTCGGACGACCTACCAGTGAGATGACGTTGATTCACGAGGTGGTGTGAAACCACCCACATCGCGGGTGGTTCTAGACCACCTACTACTAGACTAGGACTAGCACTAGCTAGCTAGCAAGCAACAGCTAGCAGCAGACAGCAACAGCACGGCAACAGCTGGCCGCGACAGCTGCCGCGCCAGCTGGTGTTGTGTCCGGTATCGGTCGGTGTCCGGTATCGTGGTGGCTAGTCTGGTCGCCTTCGTCCTGTTGTTCTCTTCCCGTCGTCCTGCGGTCTTCCTCGTCCCCGTTTCACTCGTGGTCTCGTGGTCTTCGTCTTCGTCTCTCCCGTTCCCCTACGTCTCCCTCACCACCCGTCACCACCCTTCCACTACCCGTCTCCCGGTGTTCGTCCATCCCCAGTGTCACCCCAACCTCCACCCACCCGTTCGTCGACCTCGTCCCTCGCTTCCCCACTGAGACGCTCTCCGCGGCGTTTTCACTCTGCATCGGGGGTGTGTGGGACTCTCACTTGACCACTCATGCACTACTCCACGAGAACGGTCGTCGGTCCACAACTCATACAAAAAAGCGTCGTTTTCACTCTGAACGAGGGGTGTGTCTCCCGGTCGAGTCCCGCGTGTTCGTGGCCCGGTTTTCCACGCATTTGAAGAGCGTCAAGCCCCCAATCTGGTATGATGAATTACGACGGGGACACTGCGTCGTCGGCACTCGTCGCGGGAACCGGGACCGGTGAGACCGACGTGGAGTCCACGTGGATCAGTGCGGGCCCCGGCGACGGCGCCCTGTCCCGGGTGGACGCGGTCAAGGACGAGGTCGTCCGCCGGTGGGACGTCATCACGCCGAGTGCGACCCTCATCGGCCGGGCCGACAGCCCCGAACACGACCTCAGCGAGAGCATCCGCCGTCTCCACGACGAGCAACACGGCGCGATGGCCGGCCACAGCGCCCGGATGCACCAGCTCGACAAGCTCCGCATCACTCACGCGCTCTCGTCCGCGCTCGACGTGACCCGCTGGGAGCGCGACTGCGCCCTCGGCATCATCGGCGAGATCGACCTCACCGCGTTCGGGAGCCAGCGCGCCATCCCGAAGGTCGCCCTCGTGGTCCTCCGGTACGTGGTCGACCGGGAGCGCCAGCACCAGCTCGGCCTTGACGACCAGGAGGCGGTCGCGAGGCTCACGCCCGACGAGATGGAGTCCCTCTACGACCGGTTCACCTCGCTCACCGAGAACGAGACCTACCAGGAGCTGCTGGACGAGCACGGCATGACGACGACCAACGTCAACCGGCTCACCCGCGTCCTTCGCGAGCAACTCGCCGAGCACGACCTCGAGGGTGCGGTCCTCGGCCGGGACCCCTTCCGCGACCCGAACCTCCCCGCAGTGGGCGAGACCCCACGCGACGAGGGCGAGCGACACGCCTGGACCGACGGCTGGGGCGCGGAGGACGGCGATGACGGAGCTTCCGGCCCCGACGAGTGAGCGAGCCGCCGCGATTCCTCTTTAAGTTGTTCTGGTGACAACGGCTCATTGTGAAGCATTCTGCGGGAGACTACACCCACGAGCCACTGCCGTCGCTCGTGTGCTCGAGAGCCGGATGAGACGAGAACGGTGTCGCCGGGCGCGTCGCTCGTTTAAGTTATTCTGGTGACAACGGCTCGTTATGAAGCATTCTCCGGGGACCAGACACCGTGAGCGAGAGCCATCTCTGTCGCGGGTTCGCCCGGTTCGTCCACGCCCGCGACGTGCTGGGCGGTCGGCGGAGGGGTCGACGCTCCGGGCTGGCGTGTCGCGGCGCGGTGCTCGGGAGGGGTCGACCTCAGAACGTGTAACCGTCGTTCTGGTCGTCGTTCATCGCGGCCGGGTCCTGCTGGTCGGCCACGGAGCGGTTGAACAGCCCTTCGTCGATCTCGTTGCGCGGTTCGTCGTCCTCGGTCGGGCCGTAGGCGGAGATGCCGCGGGTCAGGAGCTCCTCGACGGCCTCGTCGCGGTTCAGGAAGTCGCCCTGGTTGACGAGCCGGTCGATCTCGGCGTCGAGGTTGTCTGATATCGAGACTTCGGTCTTTGGCATAGCGAGGGCTTGCCAACCAAGGAGTGTTAATGCTCGGGTTCGCGCCAGCCCAGTCGCGCGGGAAATGAAGGTGAAGTTGTACGAGTGGGGGACGGGGGTGTCCCGAGAAATCGGTCGATTTCACGGGGTCTGGACCGTCACACTGTTGTGACGGTGGCTAGCCAGGCAAACCGGCGAAGATCGTGCTTTCGCTTCGCTACTAGCACTAGAACACGGGGCTCCTGCCCAGTGTCTCCACTAGGGAGAGGGGCAAGCGGGTGACGCAGCCGACGTGAATTATCGTGGCCTAGAGAGGTGCCTCTCGGTAGAGTGGGTTCGTCACACGGGGGCTAGTCGATGACCGTCACAACACTGTGACTGGACGACTCGATACCATCGAGGCGGTCGAGTCGCCGGAACAGTTCGTCGGTGAGGATGAGCAGGTCGGACCCGCGGCGTTCGACGATCCTGGTCTCGCCACGCCCGAAGTCGTCGAAGATCTCCCTGACCCGCCTGACCGTCTCCCTGTGGTCCGACCCGTCGTAGGCGGCGAGCATCTGCAGCATCGTCGAGGTACTGACGGCCCACCCGGCCGGAATCGACGTCGCGTAGGTCCGGATGTTGTTCGCGAGGAACCGGGCACGGTCCTGGTTCGGCCCGAGGAACTGGTCGGCCGCTTCCTCCGAGAAGACGGTGACGTGTTCCAGTGGCGTCTCCAGTCTGTAGTGCTCGCCGGTGTCCGGGTCGGTCACCTCCGTGCCGGTCTCCATCTCCTCGATCTCGTTCTTCAGCTCCTCGATTCGGCCCTCGACGTCGCTCATGCCGGGCTTGGACTGGATGGCCTTCCCGATGGGCGCGCCTTCGACGCGGAGGCTCTTGATGGGGTCCGAGTCGTCGCCGACCTCGAAGGTCGGCTGGGATTCGAGGACCGTGACCCGCTTGCTGAGGTCCTCGTTCCGCTCCTGCAGTCGCTGGTTCTCCTCGCGGAGCTGCTCGTTCTCTGCCTCGAGTTCGGCCGTCCTGGCCTCGAGGTCATCGATGCGGTCGCGGAGCGATTCGAGCGTCTCCTCGAACTGGTCTGCGAACTCTGCTCGCGTGCGTTGGGCTGCGTCGGTCATTGTCGGATTCGGTGGCCTGGTACAGACAGCCCCAGCAATCCGTATTGGTGGTAGTGACGACGAGAACAGACACGTACGACCGGAGGATTTTTGATTCGCACCTCCGATGTTGTACATGTAAGCTCCCATCAAATCCCGAGTCCAAACGAGATTCACAGGGGCTTTCTGGCCGGTGTTGGCGCACCGGCTCACGATTTCTGAGGTGAACCCAGAACCGCTTAGTTACGAGTGTCTCGTGGCGGTACTATAAAACTTCGTGAGCGGCTGCTCGGGGCCGGGGGCGATGGGCTCCCCTCGTCCCCGTCCGCCCACTACGGTTATACCCGGCCGCGCAGAACGACGGACACGAATGCCGCCCGCCGACGCGTTGCCCATCGACGAGGCAGCCAGACTCTGCACCGACGTCATCGACCGCGTGAACGAGGCCGTCATCGGCGAGCGCGACTTCTTCGAGACCGTCCTCACGGGCGCGCTGGCCCGCGGCCACGTCCTCCTCGAGGACGTCCCGGGGACCGGCAAGACCCTGACCGCCATCGTGCTGGCGCAGGCGCTGGGCCTCGACTTCTCGCGCGTCCAGTTCACGCCGGACCTCCTCCCCTCGGACATCACGGGCTCGCACGTCTACGACGAGCACGCCCGCGAGTTCGAGTTCCAGGCGGGCCCCATCTTCTCGAACGTGGTGCTGGCCGACGAGATCAACCGCGCGCCGCCGAAGACCCAGGCCGCCCTCCTTGAGGCGATGGACGAGAAGCAGGTCACCGTCGACGGGACGACCCACCAGCTCCCGGGCCCCTTCTTCGTCATCGCGACCCAGAACCCGGTCGAGCAGGAGGGCACCTTCGAACTCCCCGAGGCGCAGCGCGACCGCTTCGTCGTGAAGACCAGCATGGGCTACCCCGACAGGGCTGGAGAGCTCGAGCTCATCGACCGGCGCTCGAACCGCCACACCCAGATGCCCTCGGTCGGGGCGGCGCTCACGCCCGACCAGGTCCGCCGGCTGCAGGAGACGCCGGAGACCGTCACGATGCACCGGCAGGTCCGCGAGTACGTGGTCGACCTCGCCCGAGCGACCCGCGAGGACGAGCGCGTCGAGGTCGGCGTCTCACCTCGCGGTATCCAGCGGTTCTACGAGGCGTCGCGCGCCCACGCCGTCGTCGCGGGCCGGGACTACGTCGCCCCGGAGGACGTGAAGTTCGTCGCCCGCGCCGTGATGCAACACCGCATCGTCCTCACCCCGCAGGCCAACATCCAGAACGCGACGACGGAGGACGTGGTCTCGTCGGTGCTGAACCGCATCGAGGTGCCCGCGGTCTCGCCGTAGCACTGCAGCACCGACCGCCAAACCCTCGAACCGCCGAGAGAGGGTCCAGAGAACGGACAGAGATACCCGTGGCTCGTGGGTGTAGTCTCCCGCAGAATGCTCCACAATGAGCCGTTGTCACCAGAACTACTTAAAGAGCCGACGGCCAGCCGGGGAGTCTCCAGACCGAGACCACGACGAGACCGTCGAATCTCCGCCCACCAGCTCCCACTCACCCGTCACGAGAACGCAGGAGACAGCCGCGGCTCGCGGTGTCTGGTTCCCGGAGAATGCTTCACTACGAGCCGTTGTGACCAGAACAACTTAAAGCGCTGCTGCCCTCCGAACCTCGCGCTGTCTCTCCTCGCCTTTCCTCGCCTCTCCCCCGCACCCCCTCTCCACTCCTTTCCACTCCTCTCTGCGCGCTAGCGTCGGGCCCCCCGCCGCCGGCTGCGGCGGCGCGCGTCGCCCCGGCGCGGCCGGTGTGTCTCGCCGCCACCGCCCCCACCCGCCCGCCCTGTGCGCCTGCGGCTAGCCGCGCAGCGCGGCGACGAGGGCGACCACGCCCCCGACGGCGGCCACGACCCCGACCACCGCGGCGGTCGAGCCACCCACCGGAATGCGCTGCCCGGCCAGTACCGCGAGGGGCACCACGGCCGCGACGCCGACGAACCCGCCCGCGACCGCGTGGACCAGTTCGGGGCGGTGGGTGGCCGCGTCGTCGCCGAGTTCGGCCCCGAGGACCGTCCCGTAGCTGGCCACGTCCCAGACGACGAGGCCGGTCGCGACGGTCCCGAACAGCACGAGTGGGGGCACGCCGCCGATCCCGGCGAACAGCGCGGCCGCCACCAGCCCGCCCCCGGCCACCGACGCCGAGGCGGTCCGGTCCGAGACGAACCCCATCCCGGCGACCATCGAGAACCCGAGCAGCACGCCGAGGAACCCGGCCGCGAGCGCCACGACCAGCGCGAGCACGACGACCGTCGGCGAGGCCGCGTCGGCCCCCGCGGTCAGCACGCCGGTCACCGCACTCGGTACCTCCGCCAGCACGAGCGAGAAGGCCTGCTCGCCCATCGCGAGCACCAGCCCGGTCACCACGGCACCCCCCGCGAGCCGGGGCGCGACCGCCCCGGCGGTCTCGCGGAGGTTCCGGCGCGCGAGCCGGGTCACCAGCCCGACGACGAGGACGAGCGCGGTCGCGAGCACCGCGACCCCGAACAGGACCAGCCGGAGGGGCTGTGCGGTCGTGACCGCCCGGACCAGCTCCAGCACGGCCGGGGACCACGAGAGCATGGGCGCGACGCCGGCCACGACCTGCACGACCAGCAGGACCGGGAACGCGAGCATGGCGAGCACGCCGACGGTCCGGAGCCGGCCCGCGACCCGCGCCAGCACTTCCGACACCTGCTGGCGGTCCTCCCGGTCGACGAACTGCGCGAGGGGGAGTCGCGCGAGCGCCGCCGCGGTCGCCATGCTCGCGACCGACACCAGCAGGGTGAACCCGGCCACCTCCGGGCTGGCCTGCCCGGGCGAGAGCAGCGCGTCGACCCCGTCGCCGGTCACGTCGTTCGCGACGCCCACGACCTGGTCGAGGAGCGCGAGGTCGGTCAGGAAGAGCACGCCCGTCGCCAGCACCGGGAGCGAGAGCGTCTCGAACAGCAGGCTGGCGGTCCGGAACACGCTCCCGTTCCCGAGGCCGCCCGTCGGCGCCGTCGCCGCCCCGAACACCGCGAACACCACCGCCAGGGCGGTCAGCGCGCCCATCAGTACGACGGGTAGCGCCCCACCCCGGACGGCCGGGAGCGCCACCGCCGCGAGGAACAGCACGGCCAGGACCGGCAGGACCAGCGTCGCGAGCAGGTCCCCGAGGGGGGTCCGCCGGGCCGCGAGCGTCGTGACGCCCGCGAAGACGAGGCCGGCGACGACGGCCGTCCCGACGGCCGCGACCTGTCCCGTCCCGGCCGCGAGCAGGGCCACCCCGACGAGCGTCCCCAGGACCGCCAGCAGCCCACTGGTGCGGGCCGCGGGCTGGCTCCGGCGCTCTCGCTCTTCCTCGCGGCGCTGTCGCTCGAGGCGTACCGGGTCGTCGGGTCGTGGGTCGGGGGTTCCAGGCATGGTTCTTCAGTTCACCCAGGGTCGGATGGCCTGCGCCAGCGCCATCGGCAGGGGGGTGTCGTGCGCCCAGTCGACGACGGGGACGCCCGCGGTCCGCACCTCGTCGAGGCGCAGGGCGCGCTCCATCGTCACCACCTGCTGGCCGGCGCTCCGGCCGCCGGTCACGTCCGGCGAGAGCACGGTCGTCTCGTGCCCGTACCCCCGGAACGTCCGGGCCACGGTGACCGGGAAGTCGTCGAGCGCGGGCGTGACGAACAGGACCTGCGCGTCGCTGGGCAGGCGCGCGAGCAGGCGCTCGAGTTCGGCCGGCGGTTCGCCTGTGCCACCCGTGCCCGCCCCGCCGTCGGTCGCGACGGGCACGGTTTCGCCGGCCTCGCGAGGACTGGAACCGTCGTCTTCGGCCTCCGACCCGCCGGTCCCCGCGCCCCCGGTCAGTGGCCCACTCGCGCCGACCCCGTCGGTGGCGGTCGCGGCGTCGACGACCTGGGCCGCCCGGGCGGTGAACCCCCGGCCGGACTCGGGGCCCACCCAGGCCGGGGCGGGGGTCCCGCCGTCCGGGTTCTGGATGCCGAATGCGGCGAGGCCGACCTGGTGGCCGGCGTCCGCCAGCGCGTCGAGCGCGAGCGCGCCGGCGTAGGCGCCCAGGGTCGCGCCCGTCAGGTACCCGCGCGCCGCGGCCTGCCGGGCTTCCTCGCGGGCGTCGAGCACCACGACCACGCGGGCCGACCGGTGCTCCTGGAAGTCGATGGTGACGAGTTCGCCCCGCTTGGCCAGCCGGCGCCAGTCGATGCGGTTCATCGGGTCGCCCCGGCGGTAGTCCCGGGTCTTGTGGAACTCGATGCCGGGTCCGCCGGTGTCGGTCGCGAGGGGCCCGGTGAAGAACATCGTCTGGTCCTGCACGGGCATGTCCTCGACCGTGACCCGGCAGTCGACCGTCTCGGTCCCCGTCGTCGCGACGTCCTCGGTCACGACCGCGCTCGCGCTCAGGCTGCGCGACCGGGCCGCGACCGGGGCGAACTCGTGGGTCCCGCGCCGGGGGACCACGGTGTACGCGAGTTCGGTGGTCGCGCCCGGCCGGAGCGACACTGCGCCCGCGGGCGTCCCGTCGACGACCGTCAGCCCGTCCGGCACGCCGTCGACGAGGCGCACGTCGGTCAGCGCCCGGTCCCCGGTGTTCTCGACCGTCAGCGTCACCCTCACGCGCTGGCCCGGGATGGGCGAGGAGGGCTCGACGGTCCGCGCCACCGCCAGCCCGTCGCTCACGGGCGCGACCGTCGAGAGCGCGCTGTAGGCGACGAACGCGAGGGGGACTGCCCCCGCGAGCAGGAGTTCCGGGCGGCCCGTCGCGACGCCCGCCGCGACGAACGCGACGGTGGCCGCGGTGGCCCCGCGCCAGCGGTCGAGCCGGGTCACGCTGCCGGTGCTCGAACCCCTGCTCGCCTCGCCGTCCTCGCCCGTCATCCTCGCACCTCCGCGGGCTGCTGGCCGCGCTCGCTTTCGCGTTCCCCCGAGCCGTCGACGGGCTCGAACCCGTCCCCGACGTCGACCGCGTCCTCGTCGACCTGCTCGGGCGGGTCGTACCCCGAGACGGTGTCGGCACACGCGGCCTCGACCGCGGCCAGGGTGCGCTCGTAGCGCCTCCGGAACGCCCGCGAGGGGTAGAGCCAGCCGTAGAGCCGCCGCCAGACCGGGAGGTCCGGGAGTTCGGACTCGTCGGGGTCGCCGAGGAAGACCGCGGCGACGACGTCGTCGGTCCAGGCTCCGGTCGCGATGGCCTGCTCCGGATCGTCGTACTCGCCACCGTGTTCGAGGACGTCCAGCAGCACCGACCGGAGCCGGGTCTTCGCCGTCTCGAGATGGTCGGGGTGGGCGTCGCCCGTGGTGCTGGCGGCGGCCCACGCCAGGGTCGCGTCGAGGTCGCTCCCGGTCCGGGTGTCGCGTTCCTGGCCCCGCCTCTGGCGGCCAGTGCGCCCGTCGTCGCCCCCGCGGAACCGGTCGTCGTCCTCGACCGGGTCGCCGCCGGCAGACCGCCAGACACGGTAGACCGCGTAACAGCCGACCAGCAGCGCGACGAGGAGCGAGAGGGCGGCCGGCCCGGTCGTCGCGAGCAGGCCGTCGACGGTGGCCCGGAGGGCGCCGGGGACCGCCCCCGGGACGAAGATGAACGTGGCGCCGACCGCGAGCGCGACCAGCCCGTAGCCGACGAGGACGGTCCGGAGCGACAGCAGCCGGCGACCGGCCATCTCAGTCGTCACCTCCGCCACTGGCAGTCGTCTGCTGCGCGTCCGCACTCCCACCGCCACCGCCGCCGTCGGCCGTCTCTCGAACCGTCGCGAGGGCGCTCCGGACCCGGTCGAGGACGGTCTCGTCGGCCCCGCGCTCGCTGTACTCCGCGTCGCGGAACGCGTCCGTGACGGTCGTGACCGGGCCCGCCGGGAGCCCGCGGTCGATGGCGTACTGGGCGATCTCGCCCGGCGTCATCGTCCGGACGCTGGGCGGGCGCACCACCGCGATGAACTCGGCCCAGAGGTCCCGCAGCGTCCGGTGGGCGGCGGCCGCGGCCGCGGACTCGTGGTCGCCGCCGGGCTCACCAGAGGACTGCCCCGGCGACTCTGCAGGGTCGGCGTCGCCAGCACGGAGTAGCCCCCGCAGGAACGCCAGCAGGCGGGCGGGGTGGAGCCGCGCCGCGAGGGCCTGCAGGTGTGCCACCACGAGCCCGGGAAGCTCGCGGAGCTGTGCGGCGGCGTCCAGCCACCAGCCCAGCGCCTCGAGGCGGCTCGCGACCGCGAGGACGGCGCCGACCGCCATCGTCGCGGCCCACGCGACCGCGGCGCGAACCCGGGCGGCGACCCCACCCGGCGTGACCCCGCGCCGGTAGGCCACGGCGAGCAGCCCGAGCAGGACCAGGAGGACGCCCCCGAGCACCAGCCCGAGGTTGCGGTACAGGCCGTCGACGGTGGTCCGGTGGAGCTGGCCCGCGACCGTCGCGACGATTCGTGCGCTCCCGGCCACGGGGAGTGCCGCGTCGACCCGGCCGCGGGCGTCGGTCGTCCCCGCGGTGTGGCCGGCGACGCGCACTGGCACGCCAGCGACCGGTTCGCCACCCGCGGTGACGGTCACCGTCACGGGCTGGCCCGGCAGCGCGAGCAGGTACGCCGGCGTCACGTCGAGGTCGATCTCGGCGACCGAGACGTTGGCTGTCCCCGCGATCTCGCCGCGTTCGACCGTCACCGGGACGGTCCCACCCGCGTCCGCGGGCAGGTCGATCTCGGCCACGCCCGTCGCGTTCGTGGTCGCGACGCGCTCGCCGTCGATGTTGACGACCGCCTCGCGCATCGGCACGTCCCTCACCGCGGCGACGAGGGTGACCGTGTTCCCGGGGACGGGGGCGCCGCGGAGCTCGATGGAGACGTTCGAGTCGACCTCGTAGGTCCGGGATTCGGTGCTGTTCTCGGGGGCGTCGTCGTGCTCGACACTGCCCGGTGGCGAACTGCTCGGTGGCGGCACGCCGTGGCCGCCCGCGAAGAACCGGACCGAGTGGGTCGGCAGGACCGCCGCGGCCGAGCTGTCGCTCGAATCCGGCGCGGTCACCGACACGTCGAGTTCCCTGACGTAGGGGACCGTCGCGACGACCTGCCCGAGGTCGTCGGTCGTGCCCACGACCGCGCCCTCGAAGCGGACGGTCGCCCCCTCGACGGGGGTCCCCGCCCGCGAGACGGTGACGGTGACGCTCGCGCCCGGGACGGCGCTGCGGTTGAGCTGGACGGTGTACGGCGGCGGGCTCTGTGAGAGCGGGTCCTCGCCGGGGCTGCCGGCGGTGTCGGACTGGCGGGGCGCGATGGACTCGCTGCCCGGCTGGCCGGCGGCGCTGGCGTTTGCCGCGGCCGCGTCGAAGGTCCGCTGGTCGCTGGTCTTGCGGTCGGCCGGCGGGGTCGGGTCGAAGCGCACCCAGCCGGTGTCGGGGACGTACACCTCGACCCAGGCGTGGGCGTTCGACCCCGTCACGAGGTACTCGTCCTCGCCGGCGCGGAGCCCGGGCGAGAAGCCGGTGACGTACCGGGCCGGGATGCCCTCGCTGCGGAGCATCACCGTCATCGAGCTGGCGAAGTACTGGCAGTAGCCGCGGTCCATCTCGAAGAGGAACTGGTCGACCACGGGCCGGTCGGGGTCGTGGCTCGCGTTCAGCGAGTACGTCTTCTCGGTCTCCAGCCACGCCTCGATGGCGCGGGCCGTCTCGTAGGGGTTCGAGGCGTCGGCCGTGACCTCGGCCGTCAGGTCCCGGACGCGCTGGGGCGTGTCGGCCGGGAGTTGCGTGTAGCGTTCCTCGACCGCGTCGGGGTAGTCGGTCCCCGCGGCGGCCAGCCGCGCCGGGTCGTCGGGTGGCTGCGCGCTCGTGACCGTGAGGGTCGTCCCGTTCGGGAGCGCGGTCTCGGCCTGGAAGGTGCCCTGTGGCGTGACCTGCAGGTCGGCGCCGGGGGCATCGACCTCGACGGCCACCGGCTTCCAGGCGGTCGGGAGCGTCGACGAGGCGGTCTGGAGCGTGATGCGCTGGGTGATGCGCTCGCCGGCGACCGTCTCGCCCTCGGCCGCGCTGTCGGGGACCGCGCCGTCGAAGGGGACCGGGTCGGTCTCGCGCGCCCAGCCCGTCCCGGTGTAGGTCGCGAAGGTGTTGGTCCGGACGTAGGTCGGCTTCGGGCTCTCGACCGTGAACAGCCGGGTCGGGGACTGGTTCTGGAACGACGCGGCCCCGGGGTCGAGGCCGCCGATGCTGGTCTCCCCCGGCGGTGCGGCGAGCCGGGAGACGCCTGCCGAACTGGCGGACTGCGTCTGTGCGAGCGCGCTCTCGGCGCCCGCGCCGGCGGTCGGGCCGTTCGTCAGTTGCTGGTCGCTGCCCGCGCTGGCGTCGGCGAGCCCGGAGAACTCGGCTGTCTCCGAGCCGGGCGACCCGGTCTCCGACTGCGTCGTGGTCCCGGCGCCCGTGCTTGTCCCAGAACCGGTTCCGGCCCCGGTCCCGGTGCCGACGCTGGTGCCAGACCCCGAACCGGTGGCGGTTCCGCCCTGGTCGGCAGCGGTCGCGGTGCCCTGGCTACCGGTCTGGGTCGCCACCGGGCCGCTGGTCCGTTCGGCTGCCGCGTCCTGGGGTGTGGCGTCGCCACTGGACCCGAGGCCCAGCAGGTCGCCGAGTCCCGAGAGCCCGGAGAGGCCACCGGCGTCGCCCCCGCCGGCACCACCCGTGCCGCCCGGAGCGTCGGCCTGTGGACCTGCGAGTCCGCCGAGTGGGGCCTGGCCCGGGACCGCGGGGAGGATACCGGCCGCGAGCACCAGCCCGCAGACGGCGAGGCCGACGAGGACGACCTGTCCGAGCGAACGACCGTCGCCGCCCGTCATCGGCGTGCTTCCCGAGACGTCGGCTGGTGGTCGGTCGACTCCATCTGTTGCGATTACTCACCTGTAACTCCAAGAAGATATTAAGCGCTCTGGGGGTTTCGACGGATGAGTAGCCGTGGCCGGGCGCTGGTCGTGGTGCAGCCACCGAGAAGCGGGGGTCGGTCAGCGCGGGCCGGCGGCCCCGTCGGGGTCCGGCTCCCAGTTGGTCTCGTCGAGGACGATCTCCGAGACGTCGGCCGCGAACTCCCGGGCGACGTGCTCCTCGGCGAAGTAGAACACGTTGCCCATCGCGGCCCCGAAACTGTGGTGCAACTGCGTCGTCTCGCTCTCTTCGCCCTCGACGAGGGTCTCGACGCGGTCGGTCCCGAACGCCTTCAGCTCGTCCCTGGCGTCGGCGGTGAGGCGCTGGCCGGTCGGGATGAGGTCGTAGGCGAGCGAGAACCCGTGTTCCTCCTCGTCGACGACGAACAGCGCGGTCCCCTCGCGGTTCGCCTTCGCGTATGCCGCCCGGTGCTCGTCCTCGGTGCGACAGACCGGGACCGAGTCGGGCGTATGGCTGCTGGGCATACCGTGAGAGTAGTCACGTGTTCCTGATGAGGGTTGTGACGGCCGAAGCCGAGACACGAGCCACCGTTCCGGCCGTCGACCGGCCAGAATGGGCGAGACGACACCCCGTCTTCCCGCCACAGCCACAGGTATTCGATAATCACAATTTATCGCTCTCGATTTTCGCTTTTCGAAATATAATGGCGAATTTTATGTGTTCTGGAATCTCTGGGGCGAACATGGACAGAACGATACCCGAGTACGAACGGTTCGGTACGGACACGGCGAGAACGACCCCTCGTCACGCCACGCTGGGACGGCGCGTCTCGCGCGAGCCGGCGGCAGCCCGGCTGACGGAGCAGTGCACGTGCTCGTCGATGCGGGGCGGAGGTGGCTGACGGGATGGTGCTGCTCGACCGCGCCGTCGGTCCGGTCGTCTCGCTTGCGCCGCAGTACCCGCAGTGTCAGGCGCCTTCAGCCGCGAAGCGGCAGCTGCGGGCGCGGCACACGGAGGTGCGCGGATGAGCGACGAGGAGCTGGCGAAGGACCTCGGGCTGCTCTCGGCGCTGACTATCGGCATCGGGACGATGATCGGCGCGGGCATCTTCGTCCTCCCCGGGGTCGCGGCCAGCACCGCCGGGCCCATCGTCATCGTCTCGTTCGTCGTCGGCGGGCTCATCGCGCTGGTGAACGCCCTGTCGGTCTCCGAACTCGGGACGGCCATGCCGAAGGCCGGCGGCGGCTACTACTACGTCAACCGCGCGCTCGGCCCGCTGTTCGGCTCCATCGCCGGGCTCGGCGACTGGGTGGGGCTGGCGTTCGCGTCCGCCTTCTACAGCATCGGGTTCGGGCAGTACCTCGCCACGCTGGCACCGATACCCGGGTTCCTGTTCCTCTCCGAGATCCAGGTCGGTGCGCTCATCGCCGGCACCGTCTTCGTGGGCGTCAACTACGTCGGCGCCAAGGAGACCGGCGGCGTCCAGACGGTCATCGTCACCATCCTGCTGGCCATCCTCGGCCTGTTCGCGATCCAGGGCTGGCTGTCGTTCGACCTCGCGACGCTGCTCGGTGACGGCGGGGTCGCGCCGTTCGGCTACGGCGCCATCCTCCCGGGGACGGCGCTCGTGTTCGTCTCCTTCCTCGGGTACGCGAAGATCGCGACCGTCGCCGAGGAGCTGAAGAACCCCGGCCGGAACCTCCCACTGGCGATCATCGGCAGCGTCGTCATCGTGACCGTCCTCTACGCCATCCTCGTGAGCATCATGCTCGGCGTGGTGCCCTGGCCCGACCTGAGCCAGGACGCGCCGCTGACCCAGGCCACGCAGGTCGCCTTCCCGGGCGGCCTCGCGGCGTTCGCGGCCACCATCGTGACGCTGGGGGCGCTGCTCGCGACGGCCTCGAGCGCGAACGCGTCCATCCTGGCGTCGGCCCGCATCAACTTCGCGATGGGGCGCGAGCGCATCGTCACCAACTGGCTCAACGAGATCCACCCGACGTACGCGACCCCGTATCGCTCCATCATCATCACGGGCGCCGTCATCATCGTCTTCATCGCGGCGCTCGGCCGGGACATCGAGGTGCTCGCGAAGGCGGCCAGCGTGCTCCACCTGGTCGTCTACGCGCTGATGAACGTCGCGCTGATCGTCTTCCGGGAGACCGACCCCGAGTACGACCCGGACTTCACCGTCCCGTTCTACCCGATCACCCCCATCGTCGGCATCGTCCTGTCGCTGGGGCTGCTGGCGTTCGTCGGCGAGCAGGAACTGCTCCTGTCGGGCGTGTTCGTCCTCGGGGCGGTCGTCTGGTACGGCCTGTACGCCCGGCGCCACACCACCAGACAGGGCCTCCTCGGCCGCTACATCCTCGACCGGGACGGGGAACTGCCCCCCACCGTCGTCGAGGCGGCGGCGACCCTCGCGCCGAACGGGTCGGATGCCGACGACGACGCCCCCACGACGATGGTCGCCGTCTCGAACCCCCGGACCGAGCGGGCGCTGGTGACGCTCGGGTCCATCCTCGCGAAACACGAGGGCGGCCGCGTCCTCGCGACCCACATCGTCCAGGTGCCCGACCAGACCTCGCTGGCGGCTGCTGCCGCCCAGCGCGACCGCCTGCCGCGAGCCTCCGAACGGCTCCTGGCCGACGCCCAGGCCGACGCCGAAGAACTGGACGTGCCGGTCGAGACGCTGACCATCCTCTCCCACGAGGGGCTCGCGGAGGTGTTCGACGCCGCCCGCGAACACGACGTGGACCGGCTGGTCATGGGCGCCAGAAGTACGAAACTCGCCGGCGGGCGGGTCGAGGGGGCGCTCGACGAGCTCACCCACGACCTGCCGTGTGACGTGCTCGTGCTCGACGAACGAGGGTTCGACCCCGAGACGATCCTCCTGCCGACTGCGGGCGGCCAGTCGTCCGACCTGTCCGCCGAGATCGCGCAGGCGCTGCAGGAGACGGTCGGCGCCAGCGTCTCGGTGCTGCACGTCGCCGACGACGCGGCCACTGGACGGGCGTTCCTCGAGGACTGGGTCGCCGACCACGACCTCGAGGATGTGGAGCTACTGGTCGAGACAGGCGACGTCGAGACCGCCATCGGCGAGGCGGCGGCCGACAAGTCGCTCGTCCTCGTCGGGGCGACCGAGCGGGGGCTCCTGTCCCGGCTGGTCGGCGGCTCGCTGGCGCTGTCCGTCCTCGAGGACCTCGATACGACCGTACTGCTGGCGGAGCGGCCGCACAAGCGGTCGCTCCGGGAGCGGCTGCTCGGGCGCCAGTAACTCCGAAAACGGGCTCTCGGCGGTAGTCCCGCCGGGCTGCCTGCCTCAGCCGGTGTCCGGCTCCGACAGCGTGTCCTCCAACCCCGTCTCCCTGAGAGCGTCTCTGACCTCGGCCTCGAGTTCGGCGTCGACGACGCCGTGGGTGGCTTCGGTCTGTCGCTCCGTCGTGGTCGTCGTCCCCGTGATGTCGACGAAGAGCTGTGCGAGTTCGTCGGATGAATCTGCCTGGCTCATGTGCGCACCCCATGTTACACGTTAACATGCCATAAAGGTTCGTATACCTACATTACGCGAGGGTAACCGGGCTGCGTCCGGGTAAGCCGGCCGCGCAACCGCCGATAGACCTTTACCATTCAGGACATAACCTCGGTCAGCCTCGACGTGACGACCCGGTCGGTCGCACCACTTCCCCCCACAGATGGCCGACACCAGCGACACGAACGCCTTCGACCTCGAGAGTATCGACGACCCGCGGGTGAGCGCAGCCCACACCCGGACGGTCCCGGGCACCGACGACACCGGGTCGCTCACCCTGCTCGGCATCGTCCACGACCACCCCGCGAGCATCTACCGCGTCCAGCACGTGGTCCAGACCCTCACCCCCGACGTGGTCGCGCTCGAGCTCGCACCACTCGCGGTGCCACTGTTCGAGCAGTACGCCGGCGAGAGCGAGATTCCACCCAGTCGCGGCGGCGAGATGAGCGCGGCGATCCAGGCGATGGGCCCCGACGCTCGTGCGGTCGGCATCGACGCGCCGACCGGGTCCTTCCTCCGGACCGTGGTCGCGGAACTCCGGGACCGGGACGCCGCGATGCTGACCGCCCGGCGGGTCCTCAGCGACGTGGCGGACCTCTCACGCCACGCGGTCCAGTGCCGGCTCGCCGCCGTCATGGGACCGGCGGGCCTCGTCTCGATGGACGACACCGTCCCCGAGATGGCCCACGACTGCTCGCACGAGGACCCGCCGGCCGTGCAGGCCGACGACGAGGAACGACTCATCTCCCGCAACCGGGCGCTGCGGGGCGCGACGAAGACGCCACTCCCGATATCGCTGCTCGACACCGCCCGCGAGAAGACGATGGCCCGCCGCCTTGACCAGCTCAGGGAGTCGGGCGACGTCGTGGCGGTCGTCGGCCTCGAGCACCTCGACGCGGTCACCGACCGGGTCGACACCGGGCACTGAATCTTACAGAATCTCGATGTTTCGGGACCGCGGCTCGAACCGGTGAGCATCTGGGATTCGTTCCGTCGTTCTCATCACGACACATTCGGTAAGACACTCGGTCGATGCGGCTGGAGCCCGATCTATATCGTGCTATTCGATATATCCGGAAATCTCCCGGATTCGCCGAGAATTCTCGTGTTCACACAGACTCATCCAGTCTGTTGGGACACGAAATATACCTACACCCATACATTTCTGCTATCGCGGGCGAAACCAGCCGTCTTAAATCTGGCACTCGTACAGTGATTCGTGTACGCGCCGGCTCGGACCGGCACCCGGGCCCCAGCATCGTACGGGCGGGTCGAGATGGCGTCGGAAGCAGCCGCGAACGAAGTCGGTGAACGACCTCGGTGAACACGGATGCTGACTAGAACCGGTGAACAAACCTGATGAACAGATATCGTGAACAGACATAGTGAACAAGAATAGTGAACAAGAATAGTGAACAAGAATAGTGAACAAGTACGGTGAACAAGTACGATGAACATTTCTGGTGAACAAACTCGGTGAACACGGGTACGGTAGCGTGTTCACCGATGATGTTCACTGCTTCTGTTCACCAGTTATGTTCACTATGAACATCTGTAGTGAACATCATCGGTGAACATTCAAGACGACGGGCACGAATCACGAGCACATGTTAGCGTACTCGACCTACAGCGAGGCAGGCGGGGTCGGCAAGACGACCACCGCCGCGAACCTCGCGGTGGCACATGCCCGGGCCGGGCTGAAGCCACTCGTCGTCCCACTCGACCCCCAGGACGGAGACCTCTCGCGACTGTTCGGCGTCGACGACCAGCGGACCGAACCCGTCGACAACCTCGTCCGGCACCTCATCCGCCGCCCGAAGGGCGAGTTCGACGACCTCGTCCGGACCGTCGAGGGCGTCGATATCGTCCCCGAACACAACATGCTCTCGGACCTCGCGGAGTACCTCCAGCGCGAGAAGGACCAGGCCGAAGCGATGGGCGAGGCGTTCGGGATGCACGCCCAGCTCCTGCGCGTGCTCCGTGACGCCGGCGTTCCCGACGAGTACGACGTGCTCATCTGTGACCCACCCGCGACCGAGGGCCCGCACCTCTACAACGCCATCCACGCGACCCGGTCGCTGGTCATCCCCGTGGAGCCGAGCGCGAAGGGGCGAGCCGCCGTCGAAGGCCTGGAAGCACTCGTCGGCGGCTTCGAGGAGCAACTCGACGTCGATGTCGGCGTGCTCGCCGCTGTCCCGGTCGGATTCAAGGACACGCGCGACCAGCGGACCATCCTCGAAGAGATCGACTACCCCATCCCCGAGATCGTCGGCGAGCGCAGCTCGCTGATGGAAGGCTGCTGGATGCAACAGTGCTCGGCGTTCACCTACGTCAGCGAGCACCGCGACCGGCGGCGCGACTACGAACTCGAGACGCTCGCACAGTTCGACCGCCTCGCGCGCCACCTCGAGGCCGAGGTCGGGCTCGAAGCGCCGAACCCACCGGAGCCGGGCGACCTCGACCACCAGGTGATGTCCGCATGACGGGGATGAAGAAAGGTGCGGGCGAGGACCCCTTCGCCGACGACACAGCAGAGACGAACACCCGGGAGGAGAGCGACGAGGCCACTCCTTCGGACGGGAACCCAGCCGCGAGCGGTGGAGCCAGGACGAGCCAGAACTCGATGTCCATCCCGTACAAGTTCCGCCGCGACAGCGTCCAGGACGGCCGCGACCGCGTGCCGCTGTTTCTGCAGCCGGCGACGAAGGACGCCGAACGCGACGCTCTCGAGGACCTCGAGACGCGGTTCGATGACAACGTCTCCCTGACCGACCTCCGGGAAGCACTCGTGGCCGTCGGGCTCCAGCACCTCGACGAGGTCGAGGGACAGCTGGAGGACTGGGGCTACGGGATGCGTTTCGACGAGTAGCCACCGCGGAATCGCCGCCACCCCCACTGCTTTCAGACGGGCGACCGGTACCTCGGGCATGGCACGCCCTGCCGTCCAGTTGTACTCGCTCCGCCGCGTCGACCAGCCCCTCGAGACCGTCGTCCGCCGCGCTGGGGAGCTGGGCTTCGACGGCGTGGAGTTCGCGACACGGGTCGGCGACGCCGACCCCGACGCCGTCGCGGCTGCACTCGAGGAAACCGGGCTGGAGACCGTCGCCGCACACGTCGGGTTCGAGACCCTGACCGCAGACCTCGAAGCGACCGTCGGGTTCTATCGTGACCTCGGATGCGACACCCTGGTCGTCCCGTACCTCGACGACGCCCACTTCGCGTCCCGGGGTGCCATCGAGGACACCGCGACCGAGCTGGTCGCGCTCGCCGAGCGTTGTCGCGACCACGGCATCCGGCTGTGCTACCACAACCACGACCACGAGTTCGTCACCGTCGACGGAGCGCCCGCGTTCGTCCAGCTCCTGGAGGCGGCCGACGACCCACTCCGGTTCGAGGTCGACCTCGGCTGGGTCACCGCCGCCGGGTACGACCCGGTCGCGTTGCTCGAGGCGTACCACGAACAGATACCGCTCGTGCACGTCTTCGACGTGGCTCCCGAGACGGGCGAGCCCACGAATGTCGGGGACGGACTCCTCGACGTCGACGCCTGTGCCCGGGCTGTCCGCGAGCACGAGATCGAGTGGGCGATCTACGAACACGACGACCCGGCCGACCCCTTCGGGGCTGCTGAACACGGGGCGACGGTCCTCGCCGACTTCGAGTGACGAACTGGCCGGTGTTGCCACTATGGGCGCGGTCGCTGCCCGGAGCACACTGTCGGCACTCCCGGACGATAAATGAAGAAAGCCACACACCCACGACGGGTGTGTGGCTTGTAGTATGAATGGAGGCGGCGAATGGGTTTTCCCAGAGGCTCGCGCACTCCAGTACTCGCCCAAACGCAGGTGAGCTTAACTTCCGTGTTCGGGATGGGTACGGGTGTAACCTCACCGCTCTGGCCGCCTTAACGCCGATTCGCGGAATCGAACCGCGACCATGATCCAATATCGGTGGTCTTGAAACCAGTGTGTAAACGCAATCCAGTTAACGCCTGGACCTCTCACCAGAACGGTGATCGATCCCAGTATGCGGTATGATTGTGTGGCTCGACCTGTTAGTGCTCGCGGGCTGAACGTCTCGTTGCCTTGACGCGTACACCCCGAGTCTATCGAACTCGTCTTCTACGAGTGGTCTCAGCGGCACCTCTTTTCCATGTGGGTTTCGAGCTTAGATGCATTCAGCTCTTACCCCGTGTGACGTAGCTGCCCGGCACGTGCCCTCTCGGACAACCGGTACACCAGTGGTCACCATTCGTAGTTCCTCTCGTACTATACGAACGTTCACGTCAGGTGCCATAGCACCCCCAATAGATAGCAGCCGACCTGTCTCACGACGGTCTAAACCCAGCTCACGACCTCCTTTAATAGGCGAACAACCTCACCCTTGCCCGCTTCTGCACGGGCAGGATGGAGGGAACCGACATCGAGGTAGCAAGCCACGCGGTCGATATGTGCTCTTGCGCGTGACGACTCTGTTATCCCTAAGGTAGCTTTTCTGTCATCAATCTCCCGCATCAAGCAGGATGATTGGTTCGCTAGACCACGCTTTCGCGTCAACGATCCTCGTTAGGAAGATCATTGTCAGCCCATCTTATGCTCTTGCGCTCTTCTCCGAGTCTCCGACTCGGATGAGATGGACTTAGGGCGCGCTCGATATCTTTTCAAGCGCGTACCGCCCCAGTCAAACTGCCCGGCTACCGGTGTCCTCCTCCCGGAGTGAGGGTCACAGTCACTAATGGGTAGTATTTCAGTGATGTCTCGGTGGCCCGCTAGCGCGGGTACCTGTGTAATGACTCCTACCTATCCTGCACATTAGCGACCGTGTCCCAGCGACAGCCTGCAGTAAAGCTCTATAGGGTCTTCGCTTCCCCTTGGGGGTCTCCAGACTCCGCACTGGAACGTACAGTTCACCGGGCCCAACGTTGGGACAGTGACGCTCTCGTTGATCCATTCATGCAAGCCGCTACTGAAGCGGCAAGGTACTACGCTACCTTAAGAGGGTCATAGTTACCCCCGCCGTTGACGGGTCCTTCGTCCTATTGTACTAGGTGTTCAGATACCCGCACTGGGCAGGATTCAGTGACCGTACGAGTCCTTGCGGATTTGCGGTCACCTATGTTGTTACTAGACAGTCGGAGCGTCCGAGTCACTGCGACCTGCCCCTATACAGGGCAGGCATCCCTTATCGCGAACTTACGGGACTAACTTGCCGAATTCCCTAACGTCGGTTGTTCCCGACAGGCCTTGGCTTTCACTGCCACGAGCACCTGTGTCGGTTCTTGGTACGAATCTCATACTCGCCTTTTCACGGGCTCTAGGTACGATCGACTTGCGCTATCCCGTGATTCGTCCGCTTCGTGCCATTACGGCTTCCACGGATTTCCACGGTTCGACTGGGCGAAGGCCCAGCTCGATTGTCCCCAAAGCGTCAGCTTTGAGTGTATGAGAGCACTGGAATATTAACCAGTTTCCCTGTTGTCACATTCGAATTACGGTGTGACTTAGGATCGGCTAACCCTCGACTGATTGGCATTGTCGAGGAACCCTTGCTCGTTCGGCCGTCGGGGTTCTCACCCGACTAACGCTGCTACTATGGCCAGGATTTTCGTCACTATACGGTCCACACGAGTTCTCACCCGTGCTTCCACCCGTATAGAGCGCCAGCCTACGGAATTGCTCGATCAAGAGCATCGTCAGGTCTCGGAAGCGGACTTGAGCCCCGATCATTTTCGGCGCCTCAAACCTCGGCCGGTAAGCTGTTACGCTTTTCTTAGAGGGTAGCTGCTTCTAAGCTCACCTCCCGGCTGTTTAGGGCTTGAGACCACCTTCAATCGCACTTAGTCCGCATTTTGGGTCCTTAACCCGACTCTGGGTTGTCTCCCTCATGGTGCACAGGCTTACCCCGCACACCGGACTCCCTGCATCGACGGCGTTCGTAGGTTTGGAGTTTGACAGGGAGGTCGACGTCTCTCGACGGCGAGTCTCCCAATCGGTCGCTCTACCCCACGAACTACCTCAGCAGAGGTCATGCTTCGACATGTTTCGGCTGGAACCAGCTGTTGCCAGATTCGATGGGCCTTTCACCCCTATACGTAGGTCACGAGAGGGTATTGAAGGACACCAACTCTAACAGGCCTCCACGTGCCTTTCGGCACGCTTCACCTTGCCCACGCATAGATCATCTGGTTTCGGGTCGTATCCGGTCGACTCCCCGCGCTTGAACACGGCGGCCCTGGTAATACTGCGGCCTTGTCGGTTTCCCTACGCCTTCCCCGGTACACGGGTTAGACTCGTCGATCAGATACACTCCCTGGCTCGTTTTTCAAAACGCACGACGCGACACCGGCTTCCTGTGATTCCTACTGCGGCCTTGCGGCCAGGTCGTTTTTCACAGGACCTTTCGTGCCACGTCGCTCCATCGCCACCTGATTTCAGGCCCTATTGCACCTCCCTTCTCGGGGTGCTTTTCAGTGTTCGCTCACGCTACTTGTTCACTATCGGTCTCGAGTAGTATTTAGTCTTGGCAGTAGATGCCTGCCATATTCACGAGGGATATCCAACCCCCGCTACTCTGGAGCTGACGCGTGCTGTACTGGTCTGGGTTACGGGACTGTCACCCTGTATCGTGCTCTGTTCCAAGAGACTTCACGCAGACGGTCGAGCAGTGAGAGTCAGTCCGAACACCACATTGCCCGTGAGGGCTTCGGTTTGGACTGTGTCGCGTTTACTCGCCGTTACTAACGACATCGCGGATTGCTTTCTCTTCCTGCCGGTACTGAGATGTTTCAATTCCCGGCGTTCCCCATTGCGCAAGGCAATTGCGAGAGGATTCCTATTAGGAGATCCGTGGTTCTTACCCTCCGTGCGGGTCCCCACGGCTTTTCGCAGCTTGGCACGTCCTTCGTCGGCACTCGAGCCGAGCCATCCACCAGGTGGCAAAGTAGCCACGCTGAGTGGGACGTTCACTGTTACCTGGTGAAAGGTCCAGTGGACGTCTGGATTGCGTTTACACACGGTTTCATCACGCACCCCGGTAGTCGCCGGGCATACGTTCGACCCTTCCCACCCTCGCTTGCACGGGATGGTGCATCGGTTTTCTTTCAGGATGAAATCGTTTCGTCGTCCCACACTTAAGGGGAGCGATTTGATTTCACCCTGAAGGTACGAACCTCCCTGGGAGTCGAACCCAGACGCCTCTGATATCAGGGCGTTCCAGCATGAGGTTCAGGTTCCGAGCCTTGGTGGTTCTAAAGCGCCCGGACGGACGACGTCGGACGAGTCGATAGTGGGCCAGGCGTGGTGCCTGGTCCCGGTCTGTGGAGGTGATCCAGCCGCAGATTCCCCTACGGCTACCTTGTTACGACTTAAGCCCCCTTGCGAAGCCCAGATTCGACCACCGTTACGGTGGCCTCATCCGGACCTCACTCGGGTGCTTTGACGGGCGGTGTGTGCAAGGAGCAGGGACGTATTCACCGCACCCTTCTGAGGTGCGATTACTACCGAATCCAGCTTCATGCGGGCGAGTTTCAGCCCGCAATCCGAACTACGATCGAGTTTCGGAGATTAGCGCCCTCTCTCGAGGTAGCTTCCCATTGTCTCGACCATTGTAGCCCGCGTGTAGCCCAGCTCATTCGGGGCATACTGACCTACCGTTGCCCGTTCCTTCCTCCAGTTTGGCACTGGCAGTCCTCCTAATGTACCCAGCCAGTCGAAACTGCTGCTGGCAATTAGGAGTGCGGGTCTCGCTCGTTGCCTGACTTAACAGGACGCCTCACGGTACGAGCTGACGGCGGCCATGCACCTCCTCTCAGTAGCTCAGGTAAGCTCATCACACTGACCTTCACTGCATACTGTCGGAGCTGGTGAGATGTCCGGCGTTGAGTCCAATTAAACCGCAGGCTCCTCCGGTTGTAGTGCTCCCCCGCCAATTCCTTTAAGTTTCATCCTTGCGGACGTACTTCCCAGGCGGCCAGTTTATCGCCTTCGCTGCGGCACAGCACGAGCTCGTAGCCCGCGCCAAACCTAACTGGCATCGTTTACAGCTGGGACTACCCGGGTATCTAATCCGGTTCGTGACCCCAGCTTTCGTCCCTCACCGTCGGATCCGATCTCTCAAGGTGCTTTCGCCATCGGCGGTCCGTCCAGGATTACAGGATTTCACTCCTACCCCAGACGTACCCCTTGAGTCTCTCGGTCCCAAGCCAAACAGTATCTGCTGGACGCCTGCTCGTTGAGCGAGCAGATTTCCCAACAGACTTGCCTGGCCGGCTACGGACGCTTTAGGCCCAATAATATCGGTCATCACTCGAGCTGCCGGTGTTACCGCGGCGGCTGGCACCGGTCTTGCCCAGCTCTTATTCGTGAACCTCCCTACGGTTCACAAAAGCGAGGGCACTATGCCCACGCACTCGGAGTCCCCTTATCGCACTGTCGTGCAGTGTAAAGTTTTCGCGCCTGCTGCGCCCCGTAGGGCCCGGAATCTTGTCTCAGATTCCGTCTCCGGGCTCTTGCTCTCACAACCCGTACCGATTATTGGCACGGTGGGCCGTTACCCCACCGTCTACCTAATCGGCCGCAGCCACATCCTATGGCGCCGGAGCGTTTCCGGCTCAACCCATTCCAGGGATAGAGCGTTATGAGTTATTAGCCTCAGTTTCCCGAGGTTATCACTCTCCATAGGGTAGTTTGGCCACGTGTTACTGAGCTATCTGCTACGAATATGAATTCGTGCAACTAGCATGGCTAAATCGGACTCCAATAGCAATGACCTCCGGCAGGATCAACCGGAATGCTCCCGAGCGGATGCTCGGGGGGCGTGGCGGGTACACCATCGAAATGGTGTATCCTCACATTGCGTGGTCCATGTTCGGTGAACCGAATCGGCGTGGCCGATCAGGCGTCACCGAACTACCAAGGCTAACATCAGATTCCATCGTATACGGCGGACCGCAGGGGTGGAATCCTCATTTCCTTTCGGACCTAAACATACCCCGAGACAGGTATTAAACCCTTCGAAGTCTGCCTGCGTCCGCCGGGGCGACCCCGACGGACAGCGGTCCGAGATTGGGACACGGATTCAACGCGTCCCGAATCACGTTGTGCGTTTGCGTTCGTACTCCAGCGTCCTCGACGATATAAGGACATCGAAACGCACCCGACGTCGAGGGTCACTCGACGGGACGACGCCCGATGTCCGGACACTGGAGACGTGCCTGCCTCCGTGCCGGGTCGCGGCCGGAGGGAGTGGCGCGAGGCGCCACGTCGTTCACATTCAGACAGATGGGAGTGGCACATTTAACCCCGTCGAACTGGCGCTCCTGTGGGAATACATTGACGTGACAACGGTGTCACAGACGGCCGGGCCGGTCGACACAGCGACAGCTCGTGGGTGCAGGACGATGTTACGCGGATGGAGGCCGACCGGTCATCCCTCGCGTGTCGCGTCGGGTCTGGTCGGGTGTGAGCCGCGTACCTCTGCGTGCGATGTCCGGGTAAAAACGATTGTTGATTCGCGCGTCCTCGCGCGGGCGCCCCGTCACTCGTCGAGGTGTTCGATCCCCTTCTTCGAGACGTTCGCCTCGGTGATCTCACTCGGCATCCAGTCGGGTTTGTCGTCGGGTGCGGTCTCGCGCCACGCCCAGCCCTCGTAGATGTGGACTTTGTCGGTGCCTTTCTCCCGAAGTCGGAGTTCGATGCGGTCTGCGTCGTCCTCGCTCGGTGCCGGGTCGAGCCGACGTGCAGCCTTCAGTGCTGCCTGCCGTGGCGTGTTGCCAGAGAAGACACTCGTCTCACCGTTCGCTTCGCGGAGAGCGAAGTTTCGCTTACCATCTTCACGTACCATGATTTTTCCCTCCATGTCACAGCAACACACGCCCCATGATAAAGATATCCCCCGAAAACGGGCGACGGCGACGATGTGTTTATATACGGGCCCCAAAATGGAGGTCCACTCCGTCTCGTGATTCCCGATTTTGGGGTGGATTTCGCGCGTGAAACATTCTGTGCGCGTGATGTGTCGGCCTGTGTTCAGCCGTAGAAAACACTTAAGTATGTCCTGTGGCGAACACACGAGATAGACTACCGCGATGGTACGGAAAAAGAAGTTGAGCCCGAGTGGTGCCAAAGACGAGAACGGGGAATACCACAACGTGCACATCAACCTCCACGAGGACGAACTCGCAGTCGCCGGCATGGAGATCGGTGACGAGGTCTTCGTACGCGTGCGGGAGGACAAGATCATCATCCAGAAAGCAGACCAGGACGAGGTCGAACACGAGTTCTAACCGTCGTACCATCGGTCACCGGTGCTTCGGGACGCTTTTACGGGTTCGTCTCCCCCTGATGCGTAGATGACGCTCTACGATGCCGTCAGGCCGTTGCTGTTCGCGCTGCCCGCCGAGACAGCGCACGGTGCGGTCCACGGGATGCTGTCGGCGGTGCAAGGGACGCCGGTCGAGAGCGCGCTGGCGAACCGGTATCGCGTGGCGGACGACCGCCTGCACGTCGACGTACTCGACCAGGAGTTCCCCTCCCCGGTCGGCGTCGCCGCCGGGTTCGACAAGAACGCGGAGGTCCCCCGGACCGTCGCCGCCCTCGGGTTCGGCCACGTCGAGGTCGGTGGCGTCACCGCCGAACCACAGCCGGGCAACCCGCGCCCGCGGATGTTCCGCCTGCGCGAGGACCGTGCCATCGTCAACCGCATGGGGCTGAACAACCAGGGCGCCGACCGCGTCGGTCAGCGACTTCGCGCCCTCGACCGCCCCGACATCCCCGTCGGCGTCAATATCGCGCTCTCGGAGTCGACGCCGTCCGAGGACGCCCCCGGGGACTACCGCTACACCTACGAGCAGGTCGCCGACGGCGGCGACTTCTTCGTCGTGAACGTCTCCTGTCCGAACTCCGAAGGCATGCGCGACCTCCAGAACCGCGACCAGATGGAGGCCATCCTCGGTGCGGTGAAAGACGCCGGCGCGTCGCCCCTGCTCGTCAAGCTCTCGCCCGACCTCCCCGAGCCGGCGGTCGAGGACGCCCTCGACATCGTGACCGACCTCGACCTCGACGGCGTCGTCGCGACCAACACCACCACGGAACGGCCGGACTCCCTCCGGAGCCCCAACGCGGCCCAGTCCGGCGGGCTCTCGGGTGCCCCCATCGAGGACCGCGCGACCGAGATGGTCCGCTTCGTCGCCGAGCGCGTCGACGTCCCCGTCGTCGGCGTCGGTGGCGTCTCGGACGCAGAAGGCGCCTACGCGAAGATCCGCGCCGGTGCCTCGCTCGTCCAGCTCTACACCGGCCTCGTCTACGAGGGCCCCTCCCTCGCACGTGACATCAATCGGGGCCTGCTCGACCTGCTGGAGCGCGACGGCTTCGATTCCGTCGAGGCGGCGGTCGGGGCGGACCTCGACGACTGAAACGCGAGAAGGGAATCGACTGTTCTACTGCAGCGCGTCCAGCTCGAACTCGAACGCGGTGACAGGAACCTCCAGGTCGTGCTCGACGAGCACGGCCGGGTGGACCTCACCGACGATGCCGGCGACCTCGCCGTCGATGCGGACCTCGGCGGTCCGACCGTCGATGAACGTCGGGTGGGTCGTCGGCGGGGTCGTCAGCTCTGCCTCGAAGTTGCGCGCGAGTGCCTGCAGGCGGGCCTTCGCGTCCTCGTAGGAGGCGTCGTGGCGGGCGAGCGCGCCGGCGACCGTCCGGCGCTCCGCGACGTAGGTGTCCTCGGCCTCGTCGTAGTGGGCGGCGAAGCCGACCTCGGCGATGTCCTGCGGGTACGACCGGTGGGTGTTGTTCTCGAGCACCATCAGCAGCGACGGGAGCGCCCACGACCGGACCATGGTGTAGTCCTCGCTGTAGGGCTCCGTGATGGTCACGGGCTGGGCGGCCCCGAGGCAGTCGTCCTCGTCGGGGTCGAGGCGCATGCGCTCGTAGTTCTCGGCCTCGTCGATCATGTGGAAGTTGAGCATGTCCTCGAAGCCGAGCCCGACGAGCTGGTCGCGGACCGCGTCCTCCAGCCCGGTGCGGTCGTGGCGGCCACCGACTGTCCCGACCTCGGGGTACGTCGGCTCCAGTTCGTTGAACCCGTAGGCGCGGCCCACGTCGTCCACGATGTCGAGCGGGTGGAGCACGTCGACGCGGTACGGCGGTACGTCGACCTCGTAGACGAGGTCGCCGTCCTCGTTCTCCTCGCGGACCGCGTCGAGGCCGGCACGTTCGAGCAGGTCGACGACCTCGTCGGGGTCGAGGTCGATGCCGAGCAGCGACTCGATGCGGGTGTGCCGGACCGTCTTGTCGCTGGTGTCGAAGTTCGGCCGGACGAGGTCCACGTCGGGCGCGACCAGTTCGACGTTCTCCGCGGCGTAGACGTCCTTGTCGGGGTAGTCCACGGTGACCTCCTCGATGGTCGCGCCGCGGGCGTCGAGCGCGTAGCAGACGATGTTCAGCATCTTGTCGATGGTCCACTGGTCGGTCCCCGTCATCTCGACGAACAGGTCCCGACTGTCCGTGGAGACCTCGGTCCGGCGACCGTTGATGACCGGCGGGAACGAGAACAGCCCGATGTCGTCGTAGATAGCCGGGTAACGCTCGTACTCGCCGACGATGTCGGCGTACTTCTCGCCGGTCGGGTGGTCGGTCAGGACCTCGGCGGGCGTCATCTCGGTGTCGGCATCGAGCGGGACGAAGCGGTCCTCGTCGGGTTCGACGCCGACGTACTGGATGCTGTTGCCGCCCTCGTCGTCGACGCTGGCACCTTTCAGCATCGTCAGGTCGTGGATGCCGATGGCACCCTTCGCGCGCTTTCTGCCCATCGTCGCGTGCAACTTCTCCTGCAACTGGATGAGCGAGTCGAGCGCGTCCTCGCCGAGGTTCACGCCGCGGACGACCGCGCCCGTGACGTAGGGGCGCTCGTCGGGCACGGACTCGTCGACCTCGATGGTCCAGTCCGGGTCGTTCGTCTTCGGGACGTACACGCCGCGGTCGTCGCCGTACTGGTAGCGCAGCGACCGGGCGACGCCCTCGACCGAGAGGCGGTCGAGGCGGTCCGGGGCGAACTCCAGCTGGAACTCGCCGTCCTCGGTCTCGCCCTCGTACTCGAGGCCGAGCGCGAACATGTCCTCTTTGAGTTCCTCGTCGGACTTCTCGTCGTGACCGGTCAGGCTCCGCAACTCGTCGGGGTCGACGTCTACGACTGGCATTATCGGATCACCTCGGCGTTCCGCAGGAAGTCCAGGTCACACAGCGTCCCGTGGACGTCCCGGATGTCTTCGAACCCGTGCGTCAGCATCAGCAGACGTTCGAGGGCCAGCCCCCACGCCATCACGTCGCACTCGACGCCGAGCGGCCGGAGCACCTCCTCGCGGAAGATGCCCGAGTTGCCGATCTCGACGAGTTCGCCCGTGCGCGGATGTTCGCCGAACAGCTCGAAGCTCGGCTCCGTGTACGGGTTGTAGTGGGGCTTGAACTGCAGGTCGGTGATGCCGAACTGCTCGTAGAACTCGGTGAAGGTGCCCATGAGGTCGCGCACCGAGAGGTCCTCGGCCATCACCCAGCCCTCGATCTGGAAGAACTCCAGCAGGTGGGTCGCGTCGAGCGTGTCGTTGCGGTACACCTTCTCGACCGAGAAGTACCGCTGGGGCGGTTCGAGGTCGCCGACGGCCTCGCCGGAGAGGTACCGCATCGACAGCGAGGTGGTGTGGCCGCGGAGGTCCACGCCCCGGGCGACCTCCTCGGTCCACGGCGAGTGGTAACCGTCGCCGTCTTCCCCGACGCCGTTCCGGTGGGCGTCCTCGACCCGGTCGACGAGGTCTTCGGGGAGGTCCTGCATCGGCGGGACGTCCAGCGCGAACTGGTCCCAGTGCGTCCGGGCAGGGTGGTCCTGGGGCATGAAGAGGCAGTCGTTGATCCAGAACTCCGCGTCGGCGTGCGGGCCCTCCATCTCCTGGAAGCCCATGCCCACGAGCACGTCCTTCACGCGGTCGGCGGTCTGGCGCAGGATGTGCTTCTTGCCGCCGTAGAGCGTCTCGGCGTCGGCCTCGACGTTGTACTCGGCGAACTCGACGTCCTGCCACTCGCCGCTCGTCAGCAGCTCGGGGGTGAGCTGGCCGACGGACTCGGCCACCTCGATGCCCTCCATCATGGCGGTGACACCCTCGTCGGTGAGGGTGACGAGGCGCTCGGTCTGTTCGACGCGCTCGACGAGCCCGCGGCGGTCGAGCTGGTCGAGGACGTCGGTGTCGGTCACGGTCTCGCCGCCGTGGAGGGCGGCCAGCGCCAGTGCCTCCTCGTCGGCCTCGGGGTCCGGCCCGGCGTTCGCGGCGATCTCGCCGCTGTCGATCTCGCCGTAGCCCTTGCGGGCGTAGTTCGCGAGGGCGATGTCGACGAGGTCGCCGAGGCCGGAGGCCCCGATGACCTGCCCCATCGACACCGGTTCGTCGGTGGCGCCCGCGTCGACGGCCGCCTCGTAGAGTCGGACCTCGGGGAGGCCCTCGTCGACGTAGCGTTCACCTTCGTCGGTGAGTTCGACGTGCTCGGTTGTTCGCTCCTCGATGGCGAGGAGGCCCTGTTCCTCCAGGTCGAAGGCCGCGCCCACGACCGACTCGGGCTTTGCGCCCACGTCGTCGGCCAGTGCGGCGACCGACCTGGCGTCGGTCGCGCTCGCGGCCTCGAGGACCGCGGCCTGTGTCGCTGGCAGTTTCATCTCTTGGTAGTGCGTGCTCGGGTCAGTCAGTTAGCTATTCCGAAGCGCACGATTTCGTCCGCCGGGACCGCGCCGGGGAGTCCGCCGTGCCTACACCGCGAAGAAAAAGCCGAACCCGGGGGTGTCGCCGTGCTCCTGTGCGATACCACGATGGCTGGATTCGGCTGCCATACTGGGGATGTTCGCGTGACCGCAGAAAAGCCTTCGGGAGCCGTGAGACCGGTCAGTCCCAGTCGAAGCCGGCCTCGTCGATGGGGTCGGTCGCGTCGTCCGGGTCCGGGGTGTCGTCCGGTGTGTCGTCGGCGTCCGACCCCGGGACGGCGTCGGCCGTCTCGCCGGCCTGCAACACGTCGGCCAGCGCCTCCTCCTCGCTCGGCGCGTCGAGGTCCAGCGAGGCGGCGACGGTCCCGTCACCGAGTGCCAGCTCCTCGAGGTCGAGGTCGTCGAGGTCGACCGCCCCGGACTCGGCGGCGAGCGACTTGAACTCCTCGTGGGCACTCGGCCCGGTGTCGGTCGGGCCGGTGTCGGTGGAACCGGTGTCGGCCGGGCGCTCCGCCGCGCCGAAGTCGAACTCGTCGTAGGCGAGCCAGCGCCCACGGCCGTCAGCCTCGCGGTCGACGTCGGACTCGACGGCGGCGAACGCCCCATCGAGCTCCGGGACCGGGTGCCGGGCCTCATCGTCAGCGAGGCCCGCCAGCGACTCGTCGGAATCGTCGCGTTCCAGGAGAGAATCGAAGACTGCGGCGGGGTCGGCGACGGTGCTCTCGCCGGTGTCGTTGTGTTCGATGACGGCGTCGGGATCGGCGTCGAACGCGTCGACCACGTCCGCCAGGTCGCCCGACGACCCGCGACTCGACTCGGACTCCCGGGTTGGCATGGCTACGGTTTCAGGCTACTGGTAGTTAATTCCTCGCACACGTCCGGTCGATTTCTCGATAGGTTCGCCGGTCGAAAGCGGGCAGACCAGCGCCAGTCCGCCCTCGGACGACCTGCCCCGGGGGCGACGGACCACAACGCTATTGCGATGCGGTCTGGCACGTCGAGACATGCCCTTCGACTGGGAGACGGACTTCTACGCTGCCACCGACTGGGACCGGGGCGCGTACGTCGGCGGCGACGACATGCCCGAACACCTCGCGACGTTCTTCGAGCGCGTCGGGGTCCCCGACACCGTCGCGGACGTGGGCTGTGGACCCGCCCTCGTCGACTTCGAGCTCGCACCGCGGTATCCCGACACCGCGTTCTACGGCTACGACGTGGCCCCCTCGGTGGTCGAGTCGAACCGGGAGCAGGCCGCCGAGGCGGGGCTGTCGAACCTCTCGTTCGCGGTCGACGCCCTCCCCGACCTCGCCATCGACCGCGAGTTCGACCTCGTCTACTGCATGGCCACCCTCTACTTCGTCGACGACGTCGAGCGCGCCCTCACCGAACTCTACGACCGGGTCGCGCCGGGCGGTCACCTCGTGTTCAACTACCCCAACCGGTACACCCGGACCTGGGTCCACGAGGAGACCAGCGGCGAGAAGCGCGAGGCGTTCGGACTCGTCGGAGCGGGCGAGAACCTGCTCAGCTACGACGCCATCGAGTCGGTCCTCGGCCGCCGGCCCGAGAGCTACTGGACCGCCGTCGGGGCCCGGGGCGAGCCGTACGCCAGCCGCCGGAGTCCCGCCGTGTTCGTCCGGAAGCCGGCGTCGCCGTGACGGGCGGGGGCCGCTTTCCGCACCACCAACCCCCTACCGGGGCGTGACTCCCGCACTGCCGGTGTCCCGTTATACCGAATCGTCGCGTTCAGAGTAGTATGTCCGAGAACGTCACCACGGACGCGACCTGGGCCGACCCCGGGTCGGCCACCCACTGGGAGGACTTCTACGCGGCCGGCGACTACGAGCGCGTCGCCTACATCGGCCGCGAGGCCATGCCCGGGCTCCTCGCCCGGTTCGTCGACCGCCACTGGCCACCCACGGGCCCCCGGGGAACCGGCGGGCCGGCCTCGGTCGCCTCCATCGGCTGTGGCGCCGCCGTCGACCTGTTCGAACTCGCGGTCCGGTTCCCCGACACCGCGTTCTACGGCTACGACGTCTCCGCGTCCGTCATCCGCGACGACCGCCGCCTCGCCGCCGACCTAGGCTTCGAGAACGTCCACTTCGCGGTCGACGCCCTCCCCGACCTCGCGACCGACCGCACCTTCGACCTCGTCTACTGCATGGCCACCCTCTACTTCGTCGACGACACCGGGGCCGCCGTCCGGGCCATGTACGACCGGGTCCGGCCGGGTGGCTACCTCGTGTTCAACTACCCCAACCGCTACACCCACACCCGGTTCGACCGGGAGTTCACCGGCGCGCGCCGGGAGCTGTTCCACCACGTGGTCGCCGGCGAGAACCTGCTCTCGTACAGCCGCATCGAGGACCTGCTCGGGACCCGCCCCCGCGACTACTGGCGGCTCGTCGACGCCCGCGACTGCTCGTTCGTCGGCCGCGACACGCCCTGCGTCGCGGTCCAGCGGTAGGGCCCGGTCGCCGCGCTGGCCCACCAGTCAGACAGTCAGTCAGTCCCCGTCGAGAGGCCGTCCGCGTTCACCCAGACGAAGCCCTCGTCGGTCTCGACCTCGCTGGCCGACGGCGCATCGAGGTCACAGCCGTCCTCGTACTCGATGCGGACCTCGTCGGAGTCGGCCGCCGGGAACGTCGGGACGAAGGTGTCGTCGTCGAGCAACCCCCTGACCGAGAGGTTCCCGCCGGCGTCGATGGCCGCCCCGTAGGCCGCGAGCCGGTCGTCCTCGGAAGGGCGCTCGACCCCGACGCCGAAGGAGTCGTTCTCGACCCTGTCTTTGCGCGCCCCGCGCTTGAAGTCCGCGAGGTCGTCGGCGTCGAACCCGTCGTACTCGGGGTCGCTCCCGCCCGCGGAGCCGGTCGCGGCCGACGCCTCGACCGAGTCGAACAGGTCGTCCATCGGGTCGTCGTCGGTATCGCCCGACTGGCGTGACACCGAGGGGCCGCCGCCGAGGAGTTCGAATCCGCCGTCGTCGTCGTCGCTGGGTCCGGTAGCCTGGGCAGCACCGGCAGGCTCGCCGTCCTCGCTGGCATCCTCGACTCCGCCCACATCGTCTTCGCCAGCGACTGGTCCATCACTCGCCTCGTCGACCTGTTCACTCGCCTCGCCACCAGTCACCGGCTCCAGCCGCCAGTCCCCGGCGTCGTCCCAGAAAGAGTCGCTATCGTCGGCGGCGGCGTCGCCAGCGTCGTCGGAGCCCGACCCCGCCCCGGTCGCCGGTGCCGTCCCGGTGTCCGACTCCACGAAGTCGATGAACTCGGCGGCCGACCCCGCCCCCGACTCGTCCCCGGCGTCCTCGAAGAACGCGTCCACGTCGGACGCCACCGACGACACCACGTCCGAGGCGGCCGACCGCTCGCGCCCGAGCCGCGGCCCCTCGTCGGTCGTGGTCACCCAGTCCGGCAGTGGCACGTCGCCGCCCTCGTCGGGCAGGTACGCCGGGGGCTGGGGGGCCGAGAGCAGCGGCCGGTCGAACACCGTGACCCGCAGCCCGAACTGGTCGCGCAGGCGGGCGAGTTCGTCGGTCTCCACCAGCGCGAACCGCCAGCGGTCGGTCCCATCCGAGAGCTGGACGAACTCGACTCCGAGCCCGTACAGCAGCCGGGTGTTCACCGCGTGGATCAGCGCCGGGTAGTTGTCGTCACCCAGTGGCGTCTCCGGGTACTCGAAGGGGGCTTCGCGGGTGATGCCGTTCGCGTCCGTGAGCGAGATGGTCCACGGGAAGTCCGCGAACCCCGCCTCGTCGAGCCGCCGGCCGTGGGCATCGCGCAGGTCGGCCTCCCACGCCAGCGCGTCGAACACCGCCCCGAGCTGGACCTGTGGCGCGTGGCGCCAGTGCCGGGCCGGCGCGTCGATACCACGGTCCGACCGGGCGATGGTCCGCCGGACGAACTCCGCGGGGTGTTCGGTCCCGTCGAGCGCGTCGGCGATGACCGCCTCCAGCGACCGGTCTGCCGCGGTCCCCGGTGCGCCGGCAGGTCCCTCGGTCGACGACCCGACATCATCACCCGCCTGCGCGCGAACCCCGTCGGTCGAGACGCCGAAGCCACCGAGGACGTCCGCACACACGACGGTGTCTCGGACGTCGTCGGTGTCGCGGCTCGACCGGAAATCCATCGCTCTCCAGATGTATCACGACCGATTTAAATCTACCTCTGGAAGATGTGAAAGAAGCATCATGTGCCTGCGTCTGGACGTTCTGTTGGCACTTTCGAGCGTGGTAGAATAGATAGAATACCGACAGGTCTGCGGTCAGTTCCGCTTGCGGTCCGAGTCGAGGTCGATGTCGAGGTCGTCGAGGTGTTCGGCGACCTCCGCGCGCTTCTTCTGGTGCTCTTCGAGGAACTCCTCCATGAGTTCGGCCGCCTGTTCCTTGCAGCCGCCACAGAGGCGCTCGCCGCCGACGCACTCCTCGTACACCTCGGTCGCGAACTCGTCGTCGTCGCCCGCGAGCAGGTACGCATAGAGTTCGTACACCGGGCACTTGTCGGCCTCGCCGCCCTTCTCGCGCTGCTCCTCGGCGGTCTCGCGGCCGCCGGTGGTCGCCGACTTCACCTTGTCGTAGCCGTCCTCGGGGTCGTCGAGCAGGCTGATGTGGCTCGCCGGGACCGACGAGGACATCTTCCCGCCCGTGAGCCCGGTCATGAACCGATGGTAGATGGACGACGGTGGCATGAAGCCGTAGCCGCCGTGGTCGACCTCGACCTGCCGGGCGAGTTCCTCGGCCTCGCCTCGGTCGAGGTCGAACGAATCGATGTGGCCCTCGTAGACGCGCTTCTCGCCCTCGACCGCGTCGATGAGCGCCTCGAACGCCGCGTCGGTCGCCTGCCGGTCGAAGAACCGGGTCCGGGGTCGGAGCGGCTCCTTCCCCGCGGAGTCGAGCTTCTTCACCGCGGAATCGCGGGCGTCGGCCGGCTCGGGCTGGTGCTCGCGCAGCCACTCCGCGCCGTCCTCACACCGGACCGGCTCGCCCTCGGGCGCGTCGTCCGCCAGCGCGGCGTAGGCCGCCGCGATGAGTTCGCGCTCGTCGTCGTCCGCCTCGAAGCTCGCGTACGCCTTCGAGACCTTGAAGAAACGCATCCGGGTCGCCAGGTCGCGCGCCAGGCGCATGTGCGGGTCCTGGTCTGGGCCGACCGGGATGACGGTCGGCTTCGGCTCGTCCAGTTGCGGGTAGAGGATGTCCGCCATCTGGGTCACGACCGACTGCATGTGGCTCACGTCGGTCTCGCCGTCGAAGCCGTAGATGGCCTGCAGCTCGGAGTAGTTCGCCTCGATGCCCAGCTCGAAGGCGAGGTCCTGCAGTTCTCGATTGTCGGACTGCCGGTAGAGTTCGCCCTCCGCGGGGTCGAACCCGAGCGCCAGCAGGCTCAGGATGTAGTCCCGCGAGTGCTCGTCGATCTCCTCCCACGTCAGCCCGCGGGCGCTGTGGGCCTCCAGGTCGGCGATGAGGCCGTACGCCTCCCCGCCCTGCTGCTGGTGCCAGATGATCTCGTCGAACACCAGTTTGTGCCCGATGTGCGGGTCGCCCGTCGGCATGAACCCGGAGAGGACGGCCCAGGGCTCGCCCTCGCGCATCGCGTCGGCGACCGGGCGGTAGTCGCGGTGGCCGAAGATGACCCCGCGGCGCATCAGGTAGTGCGGGTTCGGAACTTCGGGCAGGACCTCGTCGAACTCCTCGATGCCGAACTCCTCGAACAACTTGCGGTAGTCGGAGACCGTCGAGGACCCCCACGGGTCGAGTGCGACCTCGTCGGCGCCCTCGGCGGCCGTCTCGCCACCGTCCGGAACCAGCTCGTCGTCGGGTGTCGACGACTCGGAATCGCGCGTCATTTGACTACCCGAGAGTGGCGTCGGCCCGCGCAAAAAGCTTCGCTTCCCGTGTTCTGGGGTGTGGTGCGTGTCGGTTGTCGAGAGCGTCGTCGGTGGGGCGACCCGGTCTGTCGTGGTCACGGCCGAGACCGACTGGCAGTTCACTCGCGCTGGCGTCGTGACCGCACCACACCCTCCCCAGCCGATACCGATGCTCGCTTCGCTCCGTTTCACTCCGCTTCGTTGCGCGTCTCATCCCTCGCGCGGTTCGGCGGGCGGATGAACCCGCCCGCCTGCACGCGCCAGACTGAGATTCGGCGTTCAACGCGCGACGGAGGAATCACCTGGCGCGCACTGGTGAGCGTGCCGAAGGCCGCGAACCGACATTGCGCGAGGGACGCCCGGAACGAAGTGGAGGGAGTCGGCTGGGGAGGGCGTGGCTGCGGGGCGGGGCAGTGGCGGTCGTGGACGCCAGTGCGAGTCGACTGCGTACTCGACGAACTCCACGAGACACGTGACACGGTTGGGCGAGAACACGAACACACCCCAGCGGTCGGTTCTGGCAGCAGTGCGTGACGATGGGGTCGAATGCATCAGGGGCGAGCCGTAGAATAGAGAGACTCGAACCCCAGGTCGAAGCAGGTTTCAGGGCGTCAACCGCCCGACCCGCAGCCACGTCACCCCATCGCCGGGCCGATCCACGAGCCCGAACACCATCTCCTTGCGGACCCCGTTCGCCAGCCGGACGTCGAGCGCCAGGTCGCGCGGCGCGAAGGTGTGACTGATGGGCAGCACCCGGACCAGCATCTCGCTATGCCCGAAGTCGTCGACGCTCTCGAACTCGGCGTAGGTCCGGAAGTCCGCGCCGAACTTGAAGCCGGTCTTGGGCACCACTTCGGCCTCGCGCAGGGCGGCGTAGACCCGGAGCCGGCGGTCGAATCGCTCGCCTTCGACCTCGCGGCCGCGCGCACAGACCGTCTCGGGGTCCACGTCGACTGCGCCGCGGGTGGCGAGGTAGGCCGCCTCGACCAGCGAGAGCTGGATGGCGCCGAGGTCGGAGTCCCGGCCGTCCAGTGGCGTGCCGTAGAAGCCCTCCTCGTACAGTTTCGCCGGCGGGTTCCAGCAGGTCGCACGGTCCGCGAGCAGGTCGCAGTCGACACCCGTGGGGAGCGAGATACCGGCCGAGCCGTCGATGTCCGGGTGGTCCGTATCGAGGTAGGTTATCTCGGACTCCTCGTCGACGACCGCCAGGACGCCGTCGCCCAGCGCCACCGCGTCGACCGTCTCGCGCTCGCCGACCACTCGAACCCGATATTCGACCTCGCCGTCGGTCGGGCCCTTCCCGCGGGGGTAGACCACGAAATCTTCAGAGTCGGGCTCGACGCCGTGGAGCCAGTCCGCCTTCGCCGGCGAGAGGTAGAAGCCACGCTCGCGGAGGTCGGCGTAGACCAGAAAGCGCGGCATGAACCCGGGGTCGGTCGCGTCGCGGATGAACTCTCGAAATTCCATCCCGTCGACGGAATCGAGGTCGCCGCGGTAGAGCAGGTGGGCCGCCTCGACCGGCGCGAGCGCCACGTCGTTCCCGCCGAGAGGGTAGCCGTACCCCCGCGAGTCGTAGTACCGCTGGCGGGCGTCCTGCCCCACGTGCACGACGCCGCCGTCGAGGTGTCCGTCCATGGGCGCGGATGCGCCCCGGGCGGGCAAAGGGGTGACGGTCCCCGGTCGCCTGGGGCGGGTCGGTCAGGGCCCCGTCTCGGCCTCGACACCGTTTCCTTCGGTCCAGTCGCGGTCGCAGGTGCTGTCCAGACATCGCCGGCCGCTGGCCGTCTCGAACACCGGCAGCCCGCACTCGCAGGTCCCGACGACGGTACCGGCCGGGAACGAGAACCCGGTGTCGCAGTCCGGGTAGGAGTCGCATCCCGCCAGCAGGCCGCCACGGCGGAGCACCCGCAGGTCGTCCCCGCACTCGGGACAGTCCCACGCCCGGTCGAACCGGTCGACCACCGCGCTGTCCAGCGACTCGCAGTCGCGGTCGATACAGAGGTCCAGCGGCGCCCCACGCTCGACCCGCATCCGGGGCAGCCCGCAGTCACAGCGCCCGCCGTGGACCACCGCATCTGTGGGGATGCCGTGGTGGCGCTCGCAGTCGAGGCAGGTCACCGCCCGCCGGGTCCTGACCAGCGCGCCGCCACAGTCCGGGCACCGACCCGCCGGTGTCCCCGCGGTGCTCGTCGGGTAGGTCCCCGTGAGGTGGAGCTGGTGGGACTTCACCAGCAGCGTCTGGTCGCCGTCTTTCGCCCGCAGGTCCAGCTCCCCGTCGTTGGTCACCCAGACCTCGCTGGCCCGGGTCAGCCACGCCACGGGCTGGTAGCCCTTCGCGTCGTGGACCAGCACCGTGTCGTCCGGTTTGACCACGACCACGACGTGGCCCCGGTGTTCCTGTCTGTCGGCGCCGTCGAAGACGACGCTGCAATCCCCCGCGAAGACGCGGACTGCTGCTCCGGCTGTCATGCCGGGGTTGGCCCCGTGCTGGTATTTGAATGGTGGGCCCGCGATGGCTGGTGGATTTCCGGGTGGCGCGTGCGGTCGGCGGTCCGAACGCAGTGAGGCCGCCGATGAAAGCACGCGAGGGATGAGACGCGCAACGAAGCGGAGTGAAACGGAGCGAAGTGAGCATCGGAATCGGCTGGGGAGGGCGTGGTGCGGAGGTCGGGGCGGTGCCGTGCGGGGCGGTCGCGGTCGTTCACCGCCATCGGCGCGAGCACGCTGCTCGTCGCCACGAACACCTGCGCAACTGCCTCCCTGAACCCCACCCAGAACCGCACCCGGCACTCCACCCTCCCAGCGTCCCAACCCACGAACCCACCCAAACGAAGTACCCGGCCCCCATCCTCGGAACCAACACATGAGTCACGACGCGGTGCTGTTCGACATGGACGGCGTGCTGGTCGACTCCGAGGACTACTGGGTCGAGCGCGAGCGCGAGGAGTTGCTCCCCTGGGCGGTCCCCGACGAGGACGTCGCGGTCCGCGAGATAATGGGCATGAACTACCGCGAGATCCACGACTACCTCACGGAGCACTACGACGTCGCCGTCACCAAAGAGGAGTGGGTCGCCCGCTTCGACGAGACCGCAGCGACCATCTACACCGAGAAGGTCGACCTCCTGCCCGGGTTCGCCGACTGGCTGGCCGCCCGCCGCGAGGCCGACATCCCCATGGCCATCGTCTCCTCCTCGCCCCACGACTGGATCGACCTCGTCCTCGACCGGTTCGACCTGCGGTTCGACGCGGTCGTCAGCGCCGAGGACATCGACGCGCCCGGCAAGCCCGAGCCGCACATCTTCGAACACGCCGCCGGCGAGGTCGGCTTCGCACCCGGGGACTGCATCGCGGTCGAGGATTCCGAACACGGCGTCGACTCGGCGGTCGCCGCCGGCACGACCTGCATCGGCTATCACTCCGGCGCGGACGAGTCGGTCGACCTCTCCAGTGCGGATTTCGTCGTCGACTCGCCCGAGGACCTGCTGGCGACGGTCGACGAACTGCTCGACGTCGAGGACTGAGACGGCCGCGATTCGACGGTCGCGGTCACGCTGTCGAGTGCTGCGTCGACCCCGTCGTCGAGCGCCGCGTCGAACTCCCGCCGGGCGGTCGCGGCCGGGACGTCCTCGGCGACGAGTTCCGGCGTCGATTCCCGCGGGTCCGCGGTGTCGTACCACCACCGAAGTGCGGCGACGACCGCCAGCCAGAGCAAGCCAGTTACGTACGGGAGCCCGACCGACTCGGCCAGCGTCCCGAACAACGAGAGCGGTGCCAGCCCGAGCAGCCCCCACCAGACCGTGCTCTGGGTGGTGAACCACTGTCGCTTCGCCGCGTTCTCGCGCTCCGCGACGGTTCCGGCACCCTCACCCGCAGGCACGCCACGATACCTGGCCTCGCCGTCGTCCTCGCCGGGGTACCGCAGCACGTCGACCCGGGCGCCCACGGCCTCGTCGGGTATCCGGAACCCGTCGGCTGTCGGCGGGGTGTCGCCACCTGCGGGGGACATACCCGCCGGTACCGGCCGCGGACGTTTAATCTCCGACCATACAGCCGAACCGAGAACAGTTGCTGCCCGAACTCGCTCAGTCCTGCACGCGAACCGTCCGCGTCTCAGTCACCGGAACCAGCGGCAGGTTCGAGAACGCGACCGACACCTCGTAGGTCAACTCGTCGTCGGTCGCGCCGAAGACGCCGACCGGGACCGAGGTCTCCCCGTCGAGGTAGGTCTCGGTCGCGGACATCTCGACGCCGTTGACCGTCACGCGCACCCCGGCAGAGCCGCTGCCGCCGTCGTTGCGGACCGTCACCTCGCACATGTCGTTCTCGCCGCGGCCGATGGTGCTCGGGAAGTCACCCCACTCCACGGAGATGTCGGGCAGTTTCTTCGCGCCCTCGTACACCTGCTCGGCGACGCCCTCGGAGAGGCCGGCCGTGACGAGCCCGTCGACGCCGGCGTCGACCGCGTCGGCAGGCGTCTCCAGGCCCTCCTTGGCGAGCTTGCTGGCGCGGCCGGGGCCGACCCCGTCGATGGCGGTCAGGCCCACTGCATCGGGGGCGACCCCGTTCTCGACGCGGGCCTCGACCCGGCGAGCGACGTTGGTCGCGTGGGGGGTCGCGAACCGGTCGAGGAACGCCTGGAGCGCGGCGAGCAGGCGCAGGCCGTTCTGCTTGATGACCCACGCGTCCGAGCGCAGGTCGCCGGGGGTCGTCCCGTTCATCGACCCGACGAGGATGGCGAGCACCTTCCGGCCGCCGGCGTCCATCTCGCCGGTGTCCTGCCCGACGAGCATGGCGTCGACCGCCTCCTTCTCGGACTGGCGGGCGCTCACGCTGTCGAACTCGGCGGCGGTCGCGACGGCGCCGAGAACACCCTTCTCGGTGATGCCCTCGGAGTCCGCGAGCGTCTTGAAGCGTTCCGCGGTCTCCAGCCGGAGGTAGTACTTCGAGGCGAGCACGCCGAGGCCGGTCGCGGAGATGTCGAGCTCGTCGCCCAGGTCGACGAAGCCGTGGTCGACCAGCGACTTCAGGACCTCGCGCACCCGCTCGCGGAGGTTCGCGAAGTCGTACTGCTCGGGTTCGGACTGGGCGCGCTGGTAGTAGAACGTGGTCTCCAGCCAGTCCATCACGTCGTCGAGGTCCCTGACGGTGCCCATCGCGATCTCGGCGTTCAGGTGGGCGTCGAGGTTCTCCGCGAGGCGGCTCTCTATCTCCTTGCCCTCCTTGAGCAGTCGCCGGTACTTGCCGGCGTCCGAGGCGTCACAGACCACGTAGCCGTGGCCCACGTCGTCGTAGCCGGGGCGGCCGGCGCGCCCGAGCATCTGGAGCACGTCGAGGGGGCTCATGTCGACCTCGCCCTCGAGGGGGTCGTGGAGTTTCGTGTCCCGGATGACGACACACCGGGCGGGGAGGTTCACGCCCCACGCCAGCGTCGAGGTCGAGAACAGCAACTGGAGCTTGCCCTGCTTGAACCACTCCTCGACGCGGTCCTTGTCGTTCTTCGAGAGGCCGGCGTGGTGGAACGCCACCCCGTCGATGCAGGAGTTCCGGAGGGTGTCGTTGTCGAGCTCCTGCGTCTCGGTGTGGAAGTCGTAGTCGCCGCGCGCGCCCATCGACACGTCCCGCTCCGAGATCTCGTCGCGGGCCTTCTTCGCGGCCTGCACCGTGTCCTGCCGGGAGGAGACGAACACCAGTGCCTGCCCGTCGTCGTTCAGGTGCGGTTCGGCGAGGTCGAGCGCGCGGTAGAGCCGCCGGTACTTGTCCGCGAAGGAGTTCTCGCCGTGGCTGTAGGTCTTCACGTCGGCGTGGAGGTCCACAGGCCGGTACTCGTCGCCGAACTCGAAGGTGTTCTCCGGCGGCGCGTCGAGCCACGCGGCCACGTCGTCGATGTTCGGCATGGTCGCCGACAGTGCCACCACGCGGGGGGCACAGAGCCGGCGGAGCCGCGAGACGGTCACCTCCAGGACCGCACCGCGACGGTCCGAGTCCAGCAGGTGGACCTCGTCGATGACGCAGACGTCGACATCCGTGATGAAGTCGTACCGGGCCGTGTCGTGCTTGCGGGTCGCCGAGTCGAGCTTCTCGGGCGTCATCACGAGGATGTCCGCGTGACGCGCGCGACGTGGATTCAGGTCGCGCTCGCCGGTGACGACGTACACCGAGTAGCCCAGCTCCTCGAAGCGGTCCCAGTCCGCCTCCTTCTCGTTCGTCAGCGCGCGCAGCGGCGCGATGAACAGCGCGGTACCCCCCGTATCGAGCGCCCGACAGATGGCGAGTTCGGCCAGCGCGGTCTTCCCGCTGGCGGTCGGCGCGCTCGCGACGACGTTCTCCGACGAGTCGAGCAACGCCGGCAGCGCCTCCCGCTGCATGCGATTGAACTCCTCGAAGGCGAAGGCGTCGGCAAAATCTGGAACGACCTCGGCGACCTCCATTCTCGTTCCATAGCCGGGTCCCCGGTATCAAGAACGTTTCCGTACCGGGGCGGAAGTGGACCGGCGCGTCAGGCGGCCTCGACCCGGACGAGTCCGAGCTGCTCGTACATGCCCAGGGCGTCCCACTCGCTCCACAGTTCGGTGACGCGACCGTCGGCGACGTGGAGGACGTTCGTCGAGACGACCTCGAACTCGTTCCCGGTCGCGTCGACGTCGGCGAACACGCCGGGGCCGTCGCTCCCCTCGTGCGTGCCGGTGACCGTACAGCGGACGGCGACCAGCTCGGCCGTCGCGCGGAGGTCGTCGACCGCGTAGCGCAGGTCGGGGAACAGCTCGAGGTACGTCGCCTCGTTGTCGATGAAGGTCGCTGCGTCGTACTCGGCGGTCCCGTACACCATCACGAAGTCCTCGGCGAGCAGGTCGCGCAATCCCGCGAGGTCGTGGTCCGTGATGCACGCGAAGAACTGTCGGGCGAGGGACTCGCTGGCTGCGCGCGGCGTGGTGCTCATTCCACACCGTTCGCACCGCGGGGGAGTAACTGTACTCCCTGGGTCGGACAGATGCCGGGAGGTCAGCCGGCGGACTCCGCGGCCCGGTCGGCGGCCCGCTCCATCATGCCCTCGCTGGTCTCGTACCAGTAGTAGAACCCGAGGCCGATGGCGACCAGCACGTTCGAGAGCGTCACGCCCCAGAACACCGCGACCACGCCGTAGTCGAGGACGTAGACGCCGACGAGCGCGACCGGCAGGCGGACGCCCCAGTACTGTGCCAGCGAGGCGATCATGCTGGTCTTGGTGCGCCGGGCCGCGTTGAATCCCGCCCGCAGCAGGTAGGAGGCGCCGATGGCCCAGTAGCCGACCGCGAGTATCTGGAGGTACGCGACCGTGAGCGCGAGGCCGTCGCCGGAGATGTCGGGGACGAACAGCCGGGCGATGGTCCCCGGGAACAGCAACTGGAGGCCGCCGAGGACCACCATCGCGGCCGTGATGATGCCGACGCCGGTCCAGGTGGTCTGGCGGGCGCGACTGGTGTTGCCCGCCCCGAGGTTCTGTCCGACGATGCTCTGGGCCGCCTGCTGGAAGCCGCCGGCGGGAATCCACGCGATGGCGGAGACGCGCGCCCCGAGCGTGTACGCCGTCAGGCCGGCCGCACCGCCGCCGGCGAGGACGACGCTGATCATGACGAGGCGGACCGCGTCCTGGGCGAGGCGCTGGCCGACGTTCGGGAGCGACACGTCGAGCATCTCGCGCCAGTCCGCGAGGTCGACGGTCGCGGACGCCCACGTGAACTGGAAGGAGTCGCGCAGGCCCAGCGAGAACGCGAGGATGAGGAGCAGCCCGGCCATGCCGCCGATGGCCGTCGCCGCCCCGGCCCCCTCGACGCCCATCTCGGGGAAGGGGCCGACGCCGAAGATGAGCAGCGGGTCGAGCGTCAGGTTGACCGCGACCGTGGTGACGTTGACCCAGAGTGCGGCCCGGGCGTCGCCCCAGCCGACGAACGCGCCCTCGATGGCGTCGGAGGCCGCCATCGCCGGGAAGCCGACGGCGTAGGCGACGAAGTAGGCGGTCGCGGGCGTCACGACGTCGGTCCCCGGGTTGAGCGTCGAGACGGTCCACGAGATGAGCGGTTCCGCACCGACGATGGCGATGGCCGTGATGGGGACCATGAGCAAGAGCGCGAAGAGCACCACCCCGTTGAACGTGACCCGGCGGGCGCCGACCTCGTCGTCGCCGCCGACCCGCTGGGAGACGATGACCTGTGTACCGATCATCGCGGCCGTGGCGACGGCCAGACAGATAGAGGTGAGCGGGAAGACCAGTCCGACCGCGGCGACCGCCTGCTCGCCGAGTTGCCCGACCCAGAAGGCGTCGACGACGAGCTGGGCGAACCGGACGAGGTTCTGCGCGATGAGGGGGGCGGCGAGGAGGAGCAGGGTCTGTGTCAGGGACCCTGACGTTATGTCATCACGTGACACGTCGAACATTTCGTATTGCTAAACTGGTACACGCATCGCATAAAACCCTACCGACCATCACCGATGGAAACGGGTTCTCCGTGGGGAGTTTACCCCCCGGCGCACAATCCCCACGCTTTTTGTCCACCCGAGCCGCAGATTTTGCCATGAGTCGCTCCCGGAAGCCCGACTGGCTGAAGATGCGGCCGCCGTCGGGCCGCCAGTTCACGGACATCAAGCAGACGCTCCGCGAGCACGACCTCAACACGGTGTGCGAGGAGGCCAACTGTCCGAACCTCGGCGAGTGCTGGAGCGGTCGCAACGGGTCGGGCGACGGCGGGACGGCCACCTTCATGCTGATGGGGCATCGCTGCTCGCGCGGGTGTAACTTCTGTGACGTGGAGACCGGTGGCATGGAGCCGCTGGACCCCGACGAGCCGGCGAACGTCGCCTCCGCCATCGCCGAGATCGGGCTGGACTACGTCGTCCTGACCTCGGTCGACCGGGACGACCTCCCCGACCAGGGCGCGGGCCACTTCGCCGAGACCATCCGGGAGATCAAACAGCGCCACCCCGGTATCCTCGTCGAGGTCCTCATCCCGGACTTCCAGGGCGAACCCGACCTCGTCCGGAAGATCATCGACGCCGAGCCGGACGTCATCGCGCACAACGTCGAGACCGTCGAGCGCCTCCAGTGGCCGGTCCGGGACCGCCGCGCCGGCTACGAGCAGTCGCTCTCGGTGCTCGAACAGGTCTCGCGCGAGTCCGACATCTACACGAAGACGAGCCTGATGCTCGGCGTCGGCGAGTACCACCACGAGATCTACCAGACCCTCTCGGACCTCCACGAGATCGACGTGGACGTGGTGACGCTGGGCCAGTACCTCCAGCCGTCGCGCACCCACCTCGACGTGGAGCGCTACGTCCATCCCGACGAGTTCGACACGTGGCGCGCGGTCGCCGAGGACGAACTCGGCTTCCTGTACTGCGCCTCCGGCCCGATGGTCCGGTCGTCGTACAAGGCCGGCGAGCTGTTCGTCGACGCCGTCCTCCGGGATGGGAAGAGCGTGGAGGAGGCACGCGAGGCGGCGCGAAGCGTCGCCTCGGACTGAGCGAGCGGCGAACGCAGTGAGCCGCGAGCACGGGAGGCCGCTCGTAGAGTGGCCTCCGATTAGCCGAACGGGGAGTGCGCGACCCGTGAGGCACGCGAGGCGGCGCGAAGCGTCGCCTCGGACTGAGCGACACCAGCGACCACCAGAACATTCAGATTGGTGATATGCAAGCGGGAGCGAGAGGTCGGCCGCGAAAGTGTGGGTCGGTACCACAGAACAGCCGGAAATCGACCGCAGCATGGTACCGAGACACACCCATCGAACCCGCCCATCCGTCCAGAATCCCGTTGGTAAAACCGTGATAGACCCACAAAGGAGACGGTTCGTCCACGTGAATTTTAAATTTGTTCGAATTTTCGCCGATTTGCGTGAATCTTTGCGACAGCGTGGCAAGAATGAGTCCGAAAGCAACGTTTTTACGAAAACAATATAACGCGAGCGAGAGACGTGACACACATGTCAAGGTGGGTTCTACCGTGAGCACGTTACAGCACAACCCCCGTGACCGTGTACAGGTACTCGACGACGCGGGTCGAGTCCTCGACGGTGCGGAGGTGCCGGAGGTCGACGACGACAAGCTCGTCGAGATGTACAAACAGATGCGGCTGGCCCGCCACTTCGACCAGCGCGCGGTCAGCCTGCAACGACAGGGCCGCATGGGCACCTACCCACCCCTCTCGGGGCAGGAGGGTGCCCAGGTCGGCAGCGCCCACGCGCTGGACGACGACGACTGGCTGTTCCCCTCTTACCGCGAACACGCGGCCGCCCTCGTCCGGGGGCTCTCGCTCAAGCGGACCCTCCTCTACTGGATGGGTCACGAGCAGGGGAACGCCATCCCCGCGGACCTGAACATCTTCACCGTCGCGGTCCCCATCGCGACACAGGTCGTCCACGGCACCGGGGCCGCCTGGGCCTCGAAGCTCAAGGGCGAGGAGAAGGCGTTCATCACCTACTTCGGTGACGGCGCGACCTCTGAGGGCGACTTCCACGAGGGCCTGAACTTCGCCGGGGTGTTCGACACCCCGAACGTCTTCTTCTGCAACAACAACCAGTGGGCCATCTCGGTCCCGCGCGAGCGCCAGACGGCCTCCGAGACCATCGCCCAGAAGGCCGAAGCGTACGGCTTCGAGGGCGTCCAGGTCGACGGGATGGACCCCCTCGCGGTGTACAAGGTCACCCGCGACGCCGTCAACAAGGCGAAGAACCCGGACGACGACGAACTGCGGCCGACCCTCATCGAGGCGGTCCAGTACCGCTTCGGTGCCCACACCACCGCCGACGACCCCTCGGTCTACCGCGACGACGAGGAGGTCGAGCGCTGGAAGCAGAAGGACCCCATCCCGCGGATGGAGACGTTCCTCCGGAACCACGGCCTGCTCGACGACGAGCGCGTCGAGGCCATCACCGCGGAGATCGAGGACGAGGTCGCCGACGCCATCAGCGCGGCCGAGGCGGTCGAACGCCCGGAACCCGAAGAGATTTTCAAGCACGTGTACGCCGACATGCCTCAGAAGCTCCAGGCACAGCTGGAGTGGTTCAACGAGGTCCGTGAAGAGTTCGGCGACGACGCCCTGCTGGAGTGATATCAATGTCTACGCAAGATACCCAGACCGAGACGGAGAACCTGACCCTGGTGCAGGCCGTGCGTGACGGCCTGTACACCGAGATGAAGAACGACGACGACGTCATCGTCATGGGCGAGGACGTCGGGAAGAACGGCGGCGTCTTCCGCGCCACGGAAGGCCTCTACGACGAGTTCGGCGAGGACCGCGTCATCGACACGCCGCTGGCCGAGTCCGGCATCGTCGGCACCGCCATCGGGATGGCCGCCTACGGCCTGAAGCCCGTGCCCGAGATCCAGTTCATGGGCTTCATCTACCCCGCCTTCGACCAGATCGTGAGCCACGCCGCCCGCCTGCGCACCCGCAGCCGCGGCCGGTTCACGTGCCCGATGGTCGTCCGCGCCCCCTACGGTGGCGGCATCCGCGCCCCGGAGCACCACTCCGAGTCGACCGAGGCCATGTTCGCCCACCAGCCCGGCCTGAAGGTACAGATTCCGAGCACGCCCTACGACGCGAAGGGCATGCTCATCTCGGCCATCCGCGACCCCGACCCGGTCGTCTTCCTCGAGCCGAAGCTCATCTACCGCGCGTTCCGCGACGAGGTCCCGACCGGCGACTACGAGGTCCCGCTCGGTGAGGCCGCGGTCCGCCGCGAGGGCGCGGACATCTCCGTGTTCACGTGGGGCGCCATGACCCGCCCGACGATGGAGGCCGCCGAGGAACTCGCAGAGGAGGACGGCATCGACGTCGAGGTCGTCGACATCCGCTCCATCTCCCCGCTCGACGAGGAGACCATCGTCGAGTCGTTCAAGAAGACCGGTCGTGCCGCCGTCGTCCACGAGGCGCCCAAGTCGGGCGGCCTCGGCGGCGAGATCGCGACCATCATCCAGGAGGAGGCACTCCTCTACCAGGAGGCACCGGTCAAGCGCATCACCGGCTTCGACACGCCGTTCCCGCTGTACGCGCTGGAGGACTACTACCTCCCCGAGCCGGCGCGCATCAAGAAGGGCATCCGCGAGGCGATGGACTTCTAAGATGGCACGAGAATTCAAACTCCCCGACGTCGGTGAAGGCGTCGCAGAAGGCGAACTCGTCTCGTGGCTCGTCGAAGAGGGCGACACGGTCACCGAGGACCAGCCGGTCGCCGAGGTCGAGACGGACAAGGCACTGGTCGAGGTCCCCTCGCCGTACAACGGCACGGTGAAAGAGCTCCGCGCCGAGGAGGGCGAGATGGTCCCGGTCGGGAACGTCATCATGGTCTACAACGTCGAGGGCGAGGACGACCTCGACGACGTCGGTGCCGACGAACCCGCCGAGGCCGACACTGCTGCCGAGGCGGACACCGGCGCCGAGGCCGAACCCGCCGACGCCGGCGGCGAGGCCGCGGAGGCCGAGACGCCCTCGGGTCGCGTGTTCGCGCCCCCGAGCGCCCGCCGGCTCGCCCGCGAACTCGACGTCGACATCAACGCGGTCTCGGGAACCGGCCCGTCGGGCCGCATCACCGAACAGGACGTCCGCGCCCACGCGGAGTCCGGCGGCGAGCCCGAGCCCGCCAGCGAACCCGCGTCCGCGGAGGCCGAGGCCGAGAGCCCGTCCGAGCCGGCGACCGCCGACTCTGGAACCGGCGGCGGCCAGGCGGCCCAGACCATCCAGCGCGAGGCCGCCGACCGCGACAAGACGCTCGCGGCACCGGCCACCCGCAAGCTCGCCGAGGAGCAGGGCGTCGACATCAACGCGGTCCCCGCCACCGAGGAGCGCGACGGACAGGCGTTCGTCACGCCCGAGGCGGTCACGGAGTACGCCGAGGCCCAGCAGCAGGCACAGCAGGCCGACGCCCAGGCCCTGGCGGCCGGCGAGGACCGCCCGCGCGAGGAGCGCACCCCGTACAAGGGCGTCCGCAAGGCCATCGGCGACCAGATGCAGAAGTCGAAGTACACCGCCCCGCACGTCACCCACCACGACGAGGTCGACGTGACCGGGCTGGTCGAGGCCCGCAAGGAGCTCAAGCCCCACGCGGAGGAGAAGGACATCAAGTTGACGTACATGCCCTTCGCGATGAAGGCCGTCACCGCGGCCCTCAAGGAGTACCCGCGGCTCAACTCCTCGCTCGACGAGGAGAACGAGGAGATCGTCCAGAAGAACTACTACAACATCGGCGTCGCCGCGGCGACCGACGCGGGCCTGATGGTCCCGGTCGTCAAGGACGCGGACAAGAAGGGCATGCTCCAGCTCTCCTCGGAGATGAACGAGCTGGTCACGAAGGCCCGCGACCGCTCCATCGCGCTGGACGAGATGCAGGGCGGGACGTTCACCATCACGAACGTCGGCGTCATCGGCGGCGAGTACGCCACGCCCATCATCAACTACCCCGAGGTCGGCATCCTCGCGCTGGGCGCCATCAAGAAGAAGCCGCGCGTCGTCACCGACGAGAACGGCGAGGACAGCATCGAGATCCGTCACGTCATGACGCTCTCGCTGTCGTTCGACCACCGGCTGGTCGACGGGGCGTACGCGGCACAGTTCACCAACAAGGTCAAGGAGTACCTCTCGAACCCCAAGCTCCTGCTACTCGAATAACATGGTCGTTGGAGACGTCACGACAGGAACGGACGTACTGGTAATCGGTGCCGGACCGGGCGGCTACGTCGCCGCCATCCGCGCCGGGCAACTCGGCCTCGACGTCACGCTCGTCGAGAAGGACGCCTACGGCGGCGCCTGCCTGAACCGCGGGTGCATCCCGTCGAAGGCGATGATCACCGCCGCCTCGCTCGCCCACGACGCGGGCAGCGCCGAGGAGATGGGTATCCATGCCAACCCGGCCGTGGACCTCTCGCAGATGGTCAACTGGAAGGACGGCGTCGTCGACCAGCTCACCGGCGGCGTCGAGAAGCTCTGCAAGGCCAACGGCGTCAACCTCGTCGAGGGCACCGCGGAGTTCGCCGGCAACGACAAGGTCCGCATCGTCCACAGTGGCGAGGGCCAGGGCTCGGAGTCCATCGAGTTCGAGCACGCCATCGTCGCCACCGGCTCGCGGCCCATCCAGATTCCCGGCTTCGAGTTCGACGGCGAGCACGTGCTCTCCTCGAAGGAGGCGCTGGAACTGGAGGAGATCCCGGACGAACTCGTCGTCGTCGGCGCGGGCTACATCGGCATGGAGCTCGCGACCGTCTACGCCAAGCTCGGCACGGACGTCACGGTCGTCGAGATGCTCGACGACGTGCTCCCGCCGTACGAGGACGACATCAGCCGCATCGTCCGCAAGCACGCCGAGGACCTCGGCATCGACTTCCACTTCGGCTACTCCGCCTCGGACTGGGAGGAGCGCGCCGACGGCCGCGGCATCACCGTCACCGCCAGCCCGGCCGCGACCGACGGCGGCCAGGCCGCAGAGGCCGAGGCCGAGGAGCTCGCACTCGACTGTGACAAGGTGCTCGTCGCGGTCGGCCGTCAGCCCGTCACCGACACGGTGAACCTCGAGGCTGCCGGCGTCGAGACCGACGACAACGGCTTCATCCCGACCGACGACCGCGCCCGCTCGAACGTCGAGAACATCTTCGCCATCGGCGACGTGGCCGGCGAGCCGATGCTCGCGCACAAGGCCTCGAAGGAGGGGCAGGTCGCCGCCGAGTTCATCGCCGGCGAACCCGCCGCCCTCGACTACATGGCGATGCCCGCCGCGGTGTTCACCGACCCCGAGATCGGCACGGTCGGGCTCACGAAGCAGCAGGCCGAAGAGGAGGGCTTCGACCCGGTCACGGGCAAGTTCCCCTTCCAGGCCAGCGGTCGCGCCCTCTCGACGGGCGAGACCGACGGCTTCGTCCGCGTCGTCGCCGACGAGGACTCGGGTTTCCTGCTCGGCGCCCAGATCGTCGGCCCCGAGGCCTCCGAACTCATCGCCGAACTGTCGCTCGCCGTCGAGATGGGTGCCACACTCGAGGACGTGGCCGCGACGGTCCACACCCACCCGACGCTCGCCGAGGCCGTGATGGAGGCCGCCGAGAACGCGCTCGGCCACGCCATCCACACGCTGAACCGGTAAGCGACGACACGGTCACTTTTCGGGTCGCCACACCGACGACCAAACAGAATTAGGCAACCACCAGAAGGCCCCCGAACTCCAACCGACTGGTATGCCTCGCGCCTTCCGGCGCAGCGACGAGGGAAAGCACGTCTTCACCGCGGACGGTGAGCTGGTCGGACGCATCGAACACGTCGAGGACGGCCGGGCGTTCGTCGACCTCGACCGGGGACTCCCCGCCAGTCGCGTCCGGCACGCCATCGACCAGGTCGGACGTGAACGCTGCGTCATCGAGCCGTCGCACGTCGCCTCTTTCGATGGACCCGACCGCCTGACCCTGCAGACCATGCAGTCGCCGGAGTCGCGCCCACGGTGGTGACTGTCCCGTCTGTGTCCCCGACGTGTTTTTCCGCGGGGGCGGTGTACCGCCAGCCATGACAGTCGTCACGCTGGGACCCGCGGGCACGTACTCGCATCGTGCCGCCCGCGCGGTCGCCGAGGACGTGTCGTTCCGCGAATCGGTGACGAGCATCGTCGAGGCCGTCGCCGAGGGTGACGCCGCCCGCGGCGTCGTCCCCATCGAGAACAGCATCGAGGGTAGCGTCACGGAGACGCTCGACGCCCTCGCGACCTACGAGGTGGCGGTCGTCCAGGAGGTCGTCACGCCCATCCGCCACGCGCTGCTGGCCCAGTCCGAGACGTTCGACACGGTGGCGAGCCACCCGCAGGCGCTCGCACAGTGCCGGGAGTACCTCGACGCGAACTACCCCGGCATCGAGCGCGAACCCGTCGCGAGCACGGCCCAGGGAGTCGAACACGCCCGCGAGGACGAGACCGTCGCGGCCATCGCGCACCCGGGCACCGCCGACGAGACGGTACAGGTGCTCGCCGCGGACATCCAGGACCGCACCTCGAACGCGACCCGCTTCTTCGTCGTCGCGCCGCCGGCCGAACGCTCGGAGGCCGGCGGGAAGACCTCCTTCGTCGTCTACCCGAACACGAACTACCCCGGGCTGTTGCTCGAACTGCTGGAGCCCTTCGCCGACCGCGACATCAACCTGAGCCGCATCGAGTCCCGGCCCTCGGGCGAGCGCCTCGGCGACTACGTCTTCCACATCGACGTCGACGCCGGCCTGTACGAGGACCGCACGCAGTCGGCGCTCTCGGTCATCGAGGACATCGCCGGCAACGGCTGGGTGCGGGTGCTCGGCTCCTACGACGTGCGCCACGTACTGGAGTGACCGCCCGGGGTCGCGACGCCCTCAGGCGGTGGTGACCAGTTCTCGAACCGCCGCGTGCAGTTCTTCGAGTCGTTCGTGGGCCGCCCGGGGGATGCCCGACTGGCCTGCCGTAAGCGCGGGCTGGTCCGCGAGCGACGGCCGCCCGACCACGACGGTCCCGACCATCCCCAGCGCGTGGTGCGGGATGCAGTAGTAGTCGTACACGCCCGCCTGCTCGAAGGTGTGTTCGAACGTCGCGCCCGCCTCGGTGAGCGTCCCGCTATCCCAGGACGCGGCTCCGGCCGGAACCCGGTCCGTCTGGCCGTTGGCGGCGGTGTAGGCCGTCGCCGAGTGGACCCCACTCGCCAGCTCGAAGGCGACGGTCGACCCCGGCGTCACCCAGACCAGGGGCGGGTCGAAGCGGGTCCCCGCCGAATCGGTCACCATCCGGACGGTCGCGCCGTCGCTCGGGGCGGTCGGCGCGGAGACGGGACCGCGGTCCGTGCCGTCGCCGTGGTGATGGCCGTGATGTGGGCCGTGACCGCCCTCGTGATGTGGGCCGTACTCCTCGCCGTGATGGGGACCGTGACCGCCCTCGTGATGTGGGCCGTACTCCTCGCCGTGGTGGGGGCCCCTGTGGTGCGGGCCGGCCCACGTCTCGCCCGTCCGGGTGGTGGTGCCCGTGGACGTGTCCCCGGGGCGCGCCTCCGTGAGACACCCGGCGAGGGCCAGCAGGACGCCCGGCCCGGCGGCTCGCAGGAATGCCCGTCTCGTGTGGGTATGCATGGCTCTTCGTCACTAGGTACGAGGCTCCGCGAGAAGGGGGTGCTGCTGGGTATCAGCAGGTGAGAATCGGGGACGGGGTCGTCAGTGGTCGTGCCCGTCGTCGGTCCCGGTGCTCGTCTCGTCGTGGTCGTGCCCGTCGTCGGTGCCAGTACTCGTCTCGTCGTGGTCGTGCCCGTCGTCGGTGCCAGTACTGGTCCCGTCGTGGTGCCCGCCACCCAGGACCTCCATGCACGTCTCGTTCAGCTGGGTGATCTTCGAGCGCGCGCCCTCCGGGAGCTCGGACTGCGGCTCGGTCAGGCCGGGCTGGCCCTCGGTGTCCGGCTCGCCGACGATGACGCTACCGAGCATCCCCATGCCCTCGTGCGGGATGCAGTAGTAGTCGTAGACGCCGGTGGTCTCGAACGTGTGTTCGAAGGTCTTGCCGGTCTCCGAGAGCGTGCCGCTGTCCCAGCTCTCGGCGTCCTCGGGGATGCGCCGTGGCTTGTCGTTCGCGGGGGCGTACGCGGTCGCGGAGTGGGCACCGCTCTCGAGGTCGAACGTGACGGTGCCGCCCTGCTCGACCCAGACCACGTGGGGGTCGAAGTGCTGGCCCGAGTCGGTCGTCTTCATCGTGACCGTGGCCTGTTTCGAGGGGGACTCGGGGGCGCCCGAGTGGCCGTGGTCGTGCCCATCGTCGGTCTGCTCGTCGTTCTTCTCACCGCTGCCGTCGGTGGTGTCGGTGCTCTCTTGCTCGTCGGCCGTGGTGTCGGTACTTGTCGCGTCACCGGCGCCGTCGCCGCCGAGACAGCCGGCGAGTGCGAGCAGGGACGCGCCGCCGGCGGCTTTCAGCACGGTACGACGGGTCGCGGGGGAAGGGGAGTCTGTCATCGTGGGGGTGCCTCCATCTGGGTGTAGGACCGTCCCCGAAAAACCTGCTCGGCCTATCTGCAGAGCGTGCAGAACGCCCATCGTTTTATATACGGGCCGGAAATCTCTGTACGTGTCCGACGAGCAGGACGCCGACGCCGTGCTCGAACTGCTCGGCGACGAGTACGTTCGGGACATCCTGGCGGCGACGAGCGAGCGGCCACACTCCGCGCGGGAACTCGGCGAGGTGTGTGGCTCCTCGCGGTCGACCGTCTACCGACGGGTCGACGACCTGCTGGAGCACGACCTGCTCGTCGAGGGGACCCGTATCGACGACGACGGATCACACGTCAACGTCTACGAGGCGGCACTGGAGGGGCTCGAACTCGAACTGGACGACGGGCACTTCGCCATCGACCTCGACGTGAAAGAGGACGCCGCCTGGCGGTTCACGCGGCTGTGGGAGGACATCAAGAACTCGTAATCATGCACATCGAACTCGTCATCGCCAAGACGGCCACGATGGTACTGGGGCTACTCATCGCGTACCAGGCGTTCCGGGGGTACCGGGTACACGGCAGCACAGCGATGCTGTTCGTGGCCATCGGCTTCGCCATCATCAGCATCGGCGCGGTCATCGAGGGCGTCCTGTTCGACGTGGTCGGCTGGTCGATCTTCCTCGCGGGGTTCGTCCAGACCGTCGTCGTCGCGGTCGGGATGCTGTTCGTCCTCTACTCGCTGTACGGGAACGCCTCGTTCTGACCGGTCTGAAAAGCATTGCCCCGCACGCCGATGAATCGGCGTGGGGGCCTGAATGAGCAGCGGGGCGGCTGCCAACTCCCCCTTCCTGTCGGCTATCGCCGCCTACCCACGCGTACGACGCGAGCAGATATGTACGTATCGGGGTCGTGTCGGGCCGTCGAACACGCATCCGGCTGAACACTTCACGAGCAGACGACAGGGCGCCGACCGGAGTCGGTTTTAAGGTATCAGCGACCGTATCAGTCGCCTGTGATGCGACGAAATCCGTTCGACGAGCTCGAAGAGATGCTCGACCGCATGGGCCGCCAGTTCGAGCAGACCGGGATGTCCTCGCTGGAGACGGTCCCCATCGACATGCAGGACCACGGCGACGAGTACGAGGTCGTCGCCGACCTGCCCGGGTTCACCACCGACGACATCGAGTTGACGTTCTCGGAGGGGACACTCCACCTCGACGCGTCCCGCGAGGAAGAGAGTGACGAAGCGGACGAAGACGAGGGGCGCTACATCCACCGCGAGCGCCGCCAGTCGGTGAGCCGGAGCATCCGGGTCCCCGAGGCCGTCGACGAGGACGGTATCACGGCCTCCTTCACCAACGGCGCCCTGACCGTCCGGCTCCCGAAGGAGGACGCCGAGGACGACGACGGCCACACCATCGACATCATCGACTGACTCGCGTCTCGACTGTTTTTTCCCGTCTGTGTCGTCCGGCCCGGTCGTTTCGAGCCTGACTATGACCGTCGTGGGCTGTTCGGCTGCGGCGCCCGCGACCAGTGCAGGTGGCGACGAGCAGCGAACTCGCGCCGATGGAGATGGAGACCGCCCCGCACCGAATCGCACCGAATCGCACCGAACCGCACCGAACCGCACCGAACCGCACCGAACCACACCGAACCGCGCAGCACCGCGACCGCACCACGCCCTCCCCAGCCGACTCCCTCCACTATCGCTCCGGTCGTCCCTCGCGCGAGTCGGTCTCGCCGCCTCGCAGTGCTCGGCGACGAGTCAGGCCACGCGCCAGACCGAAGAACCGGCAGAGAACAGAAACCCGACAGTCGCGGCTCAGTCCTCGTGGACCTGGATGGCGGGGCGGCCCGGGCGGGCCTTCTTCGCCACGCCGTCGTCGGCCTCCTCGGCCGCGAGCACCTGCACCGGCACGCCGAACTCGTCCTCGACGAGCCAGGTGGCGCGTTCGAGGGCGGCGCGCTCGCGCTCGGGCGGGAGCGCCTCGGAGAGGCCGGGGTGTTCGGCGGCGAGGTCCTTCGCGAAGTCGGCGGCCGCGTTGCCCTGCTTGCGGAGTTCCTCGTCGCGCATCACGGAGCCGACCACGTCGTCGTCGGCCTCGATGGCGAGTTCGAGGGCGCGGTGCTTCCACTCGGGGGCGACGACCACGTCGATGCCGGTGGGGTCCTCGATGCCGGCCACGTCGATGATCTGGCGCACGTCCTCGCGGGTGTTCTCGACGAGGGTGCGCTCGCGCTCGTGGTCGGTCACGTCGCTCTCGGGGCTGGGCCACGCGGCGGTGGCGACGAAGCCGGCGTCTTCACCGGCGAGTTCCTCCCAGGCCTCCTCGCAGACGTGGGGCGCGATGGGTGCGAGCATCTTGACGGCGGCCTCGACGCCACGGGCGACCACGCCGGCGTCGGCGTCGTCGCGGTCGCGGTAGCGCACCAGCAGCGTGACGAGTTCGTCGATCTCGCGGGTCGCGAGGTTGAACTGCATGTCGTCGAAGTGACTCGCGGCGGCCGCGATGGTCGCGTCGATCTCGCGGGAGACGTAGGCCGCGGCCGGGTTCTCGGTGTCGGCCTCGGCGTCGATGTCCACGTCCTCGGCCAGCCGGTAGAGCCGCTGGAGGAACTCGTGGCTGGAGCGGACGCCCTCCTCGCTCCACGGGAAGTCCTTGTCCGGGCGGGCCGCACGCAGGACGAACAGGCGGGCGGTGTCGGCGCCGTACTCCTCGACGATGCGCTCGGGCGAGACGCCGTTACCCTTGGACTTGGACATCTTCGCGCCGTCCTCGCCGAGGACCATGCCCTGCGTGACCAGCGTCTCGAAGGGCTCGCGATGGTCCAGCAGGTCGAGGTCGGCGAGCGCCTTCGTGACGAACCGGGAGTACAGCAGGTGCATCACGGCGTGCTCGATGCCGCCGACGTACTCGTCGACGGGCATCCAGTCGTTGGCGCGCTCGACGTCGAAGGGTGCGTCATCCATGTCGGGCGCGATGAAGCGCAGGAAGTACCACGAGGAGTCGACGAAGGTGTCCATCGTGTCCGTCTCGCGGTGGGCGTCTGCGCCACACTCGGGACACTCGGTGTGCTTCCACTCCTCGGCGGCGTCCAGCGGGTTGCCCGTCGTGTGGACGAACTCCGGCAACTCGACCGGCAGGTCCTCGTCGGGCACGGAGACGGGCCCACACTCCTCGCAGTGGACGATGGGGATGGGGGTGCCCCAGTAGCGCTGGCGGGAGACGCCCCAGTCGCGCAGCTGGAACTGGACGGCGGACGCGGCGCCGGGCAGGTCCGCGGTGAGTTCCTCGCGGGCCTCGGCACTGGTGCGGCCGTCGTACTCGCCGGAGTTGACGAGCACGCCGTCCTCGGTGTATGCTGCTTCTTCGATGTCGACCTCGCCCTCGGTATCCTCGTCCTCCTCGGGCGCGACGACCTGCCGGATGGGGAGGTCGTGGGACTGCGCGAAGGCGTGGTCGCGCTCGTCGTGGGCCGGGACGGCCATCAGCGCGCCAGTCCCCACGTCGCTCAGGACGAAGTCGGCGACGAAGACGGGCAGGTCCTCGCCGGTCGCGGGGTTCTCGGCGACGAGGTCGGTCTCGACGCCCTGGGGCTCGTCGCCCTCGGGGTCGGCGACCTCCTCGACGAAGTGGGCCACGTCCTCGTCGCGCTCGGCGGCGGCCTCGGCCAGCGGGTGGTCCGGGGCCAGCGCGAAGTAGGTCGCGCCGTGGATGGTGTCGAGCCGGGTCGTGAACGCGGTCACGTCCTCCGCGCCGTCTGGCGTCCGGATGGTGAAGGGAATCTCGGCGCCCTCGGTGCGCCCGATCCAGTTGCGCTGCATGTCCCGGACGTTCGTCGGCCAGCCGTCGAGGTCGTCGATGGATTCCAGCAGTTCGTCGGCGTACTCGGTGATGCGGAAGAACCACTGGTCGAGTTCGCGCTCGCCGACCGGGGTGTCACATCGCCAGCAGCGTTCGTCGTCGCCCTCGACCTGCTCGTCCGCCAGCACCGTCTCGCAGGAGGGACACCAGTTGACCTCGCTGGCCTTCTGCTCGACCAGCCCGGCCTCCTTGAACCGCGAGAAGAGCCACTGGTTCCAGCGGTAGTAGTCCGGGTCGCAGGTCTTGACCTCGCGCTCCCAGTCGTAGCCAAAGCCTAGCGACTCGAACTGCTCGCGCATCTGCTCGATGCAGCGCTCGGTCCACTCGCGGGGGTTGGTGTCGCGCTCGTTCGCCGCGTTCTCGGCGGGGAGCCCGAAGGAGTCCCAGCCCATCGGGTGGAGCACGTCCTCCCCCTGCAGGCGCTGGTACCGGGCGTAGGCGTCCGTGATGGCGTAGTTCCGCACGTGGCCCATGTGGAGCTGGCCGGACGTGTACGGGAACATCGCCAGGACGTACTCGGGGTCGGTCGCGTCGTCATCGACGCGGAAGACACCCGCGTCGTCCCATGCCTCCTGCCATCGTCGCTCGATTCGTGTGTGGTCGAACCCCTGCTGTCGCTGCATGGATATCTCGTTGGCTGAGCCGAAGATACGCAGCGTGAAAGGCTTTTCAATCCGACAGCGACCGACTGGTCGGTTCCGCGGGGAGGAGCCGGCCGGGTCCACCCTGCCCCCCGCCTGCCTTTTTATCGTCTCCACGCGAACCGAAGGGTATGGAGTACGTCCCCGAGACACTCGAAGAGCGGTGGCGCGAACGGTGGGCCGAGGCGGGTCGGTACGAGGCGACGCCGGCCCCGGACGCAGACGCGGACGCGGAGTCGACCTTCGTCACGGTCCCGTACCCCTACCCCAGCGGCGGGATGCACATCGGGCACGCCCGGACCTACACCGTCCCGGACGTGTACGCCCGGTACCGCCGCCAGCAGGGCGACAACGTGCTGTTCCCCATCGCGTGGCACGTCACGGGCACGCCCATCATCGGCGCGGTCGAGCGCCTGAAGAAGGGCGAGGCGAAGCAACTCGACGTCCTGAAGAACACGTACAACGTCTCCGAGGAGACCCTCGAGGACCTGGAGACGCCGATGGGGTTCGCCCGCCACTTCATCGAGGAGCACTACAAGAAGGGGATGCGCCAGCTCGGGCTCTCCATCGACTGGCGCCGGGAGTTCACGACGAACGACGAGCGCTACTCGCGGTTCATCACGTGGCAGTACGAGACGCTGCGCGACCGGGGGCTGCTGGAGAAGGGCCTGCACCCGGTCAAGTACTGCACCGAGGAGCGCCAGCCGGTGACGACCCACGACATCCTCGAAGGGGAGGAGGCCGAGTTCCAGGAGTACACCCTCGTCAAGTTCGGCGCCGAGATGGACGGTGCGGACGTCATCGTCCCGATGGCGACCCTGCGCCCGGAGACGGTCCGCGGGGTGACCAACGCCTTCGTCGACCCCGACGCCGAGTACGTGGTCGCGGAGGTCGACGACGAGTTCTGGTTCGTCTCCCAGCAGGCGGCCGAGAAGCTCGACCTGCAGGGCCACGACGTCGAGGTCCGCTACGAGTACGCTGGCGAGGACCTCGTCGGCAAGCGCGTCGAGAACCCGGTGACGGGTGACGACGTGCTGGTGCTCCCGGCGGGCTTCGTCGACGCCGACAACGCGACCGGCGTCGTGATGTCGGTCCCGGCGCACTCCCCCGACGACTACCTGGCGCTCCAGGAGGCCAAGGAGGCGGCAGCAGCCGGCGAGATGGCCACCTACGGCATCGACGCCGACGAGGTCGCCGCCATCGAACCGGTCCCCATCCTCGACATCGAGGGCTACGGCGAGGTGCCGGCGAGGTCGGCGGTCGAGGACGCAGGCATCACCGACAGCCAGGACCCCGACCTGAAGGCGGTCACGCAGGACCTCTACAACGCCGAGTTCCACTCGGGGCGACTGCTGGAGGCGTACGGCGAGTTCGCCGGCGAGGTCGTCGAGGACGTCCGCGAGGCGTTCAAGCAGAAGCACCTCGCCGACGCCGCCTTCGCGACCATGCAGGAGTTCACCGAGGAGGTCGTCTGTCGCTGCGGCGGCGACGTGGAGGTGGCCAAGCAGGAGACGTGGTTCCTGCGCTACAACGACGCGGCCTGGAAGGAGAAGGCCCACGAGGTCGTCGCCGGCCTCGACGCCATCCCCGAGAACACCCGCGAGCAGTACGACCGCACCATCGACTGGCTGAACGAGTGGCCCTGCATCCGCAACTACGGGCTGGGCACCCGGCTGCCGTGGGACGACGAGTTCGTCATCGAACCGCTGTCGGACTCGACCATCTACATGGCGTACTACACCATCGCCCATCGGCTGGACGACGTGCCGGTCGACGATCTGGACCACGACTTCTTCGACACGCTGTTCTACGGTAGCGAGGCGGTCGAGGACCCCAGCCAGACCGCCCTCGACCTCCGCGAGGAGTGGGACTACTGGTACCCGGTCGACTACCGCTGCTCGGGGAACGACCTCGTCACGAACCACCTGACGTTCTACCTGTTCCACCACGCCGAACTGTTCGACCAGTCCCAGTGGCCACAGGGCATCACCGTCATGGGGATGGGGCTGCTGGAGGGCGAGAAGATGTCCTCCTCGAAGGGCCACGTCGTCCTCCCGGGCGAGGCCATCGACAGGTACGGCGCGGACACGGTCCGGTTCTTCCTGATGAACTCGGCCGAGCCCTGGCAGGACTACGACTGGCGCGCCGAACAGGTGTCGAGCACGCGTGACCAGCTCGACCGGTTCTGGCGGCGCGCCCAGGAGACCATCTCGGCGCCGGCGGGCGAGCGCGACCTCGAACAGGTCGACCGCTGGCTCCTCTCGCGCCTGCAGGACACCGTCGCGACCGTCACCGAGGCGATGGACCGCTTCGAGACGCGGACCGCCTCGCAGGCCGCCTTCTACAACTTCGAGGAGGACCTGCGCTGGTACCGCCGCCGGACCGACACCGACCGACCGGGTGCGCGGTGGACCCTCCGAAAGGTCCTCGAGACCCGCCTGCGCCTGCTCGCCCCGTTCGTCCCGTTCCTGGCGAACGAGCTCCACGAGCAGCTGACCGGGACGCCCGCCGAGGACGCCCCCTGGCCCGAGGTCGACGAGTCGCTTCGCAGCCCCCGGGACGTGGCCGCCGAGAGTCTGGTCGAGCGCCTCACCGACGACATCAAGGGCATCCAGCAGTCGCTCCAGAACGCCGCCGAGGCCGTGCCCGAGGCCGACCCCGACGTGGTCCGCGTCACCGTCGCGGCCGACTGGAAGCACGACGTGTTCCAGACGGTCCAGGCGGTCGGCCCGGACCAGGGCGCGGTCATGAGCGAGGTCATGAGCGACCCGGCCCTGCGCGAGAAGGGGAACGCGGTGAACGACCTTGTCCAGGACCTGGTCGAGCTGGTCCGCGAGACCGACGACGACCGCCTCGCACAGCTGGCCGACATCGACGAGGCCGCGGTGTACGAGGCCGCCGCCGGCTTCGTCGGGGACGAGTTCGACGCCGAGGTGGTCGTCGAGACCGAGGGCGAGGACGCGGACGCGGGGGCGGTCCCCTTCCGGCCGAGCATCGACCTGGAGGCGAACTGACCGCGCAGGCGGCCCGCCTGCCGCGGTAACGGGCGCTTGCTTATTCTCGCCGGGACCGTACATACTGCCATGGCGACAGCAGACTCGGAGGAAGAGCAGGTGTCGACAGCACGGCAAGCGCTCCGGACGGTGACGGAGCTGCCGCGAGGGCGACCGAACCGGGACATGTCCGCGGTCGGGCTGGTCATGCTCGCGTTACTGGTCGTCGTCCTGCTCCCCGTCCTCCCGGTCATCGCGCTGGTCTGGCTGCTGGCGAAGGGACTGGAGTCGTTGCGGCCGCAGTAGAACCGACGCGGCCCGGCGAGACGGCCTGACGAGTTGACGGTCAGTTCCCGAGCCCGAGCAGGTCGAAGGGCGTCCCGTTGTCGTTCTCGTCGGCGTGCTCGTAGACGACGTGGGCGGTCGCCACGTCCTGGATGGCGAGGCCCGTCGAGTCGAAGACGGTCACCCCGTCGTCGGCGGTGCGACCGGCTTTCTTCCCCGTGACGATCTGGCCGATCTCGCCGTAGATGTCGTCGTCGCCGAGGACGCCCGCGTGGAAGGGGACGTTGATCTCGCCGGAGTGGGTCGTCTGGTCGTAGTCGTCGATGACGAGCTTGGCGTTCAACAGCACCTCGTCGGCGAGTTCGTGCTTGCCCTCGGCGTCGGCACCCATCGCGTTGACGTGGGTGTGCTCGCCGAGGTCGTCGGGTGAGACGATGGGGTCTTCGACCGGAGTCACCGTCGAGAGCACGTCGCAGTGGCCCGCCTCCGAGATGGAGCCGGCACGGACGTCGAACTCGTCGTCGTAGCGGTCGATGAACCGCTGGACGGCTTCCTCGCTCACGTCGGAGACGACGACCTCATCGATGTCCCGCACCTGGCTGATGGCGTCGAGTTGCGTGTAGGACTGGACGCCGGCACCGACGATACCCAGCGAGGAGGCGTCCGCGACCGCGAGGTGGTCGGTCGCGACCGCCGCGGCCGCCCCGGTCCGCTTCATCGTGAGTTCGGTCCCGTCCATGATGGCCAGCGGGAAGGCCGTCTCCGGGTCGGAGTATATCATCGTCCCCATGACGGTGGGCAGGTCGTGCTCTCTGGGGTTGTTCGGGTGGACGTTGACCCACTTGATGCCCGCGGCGGCCCACGTCTCGGCCTCCATGTAGGCGGGCATCGACCGGAAGTCACCGTCGTACTGCGGCAGGTCGATGTAGGACTTCGCGGGCATCTGGGCGTCGCCGCGCTCGTAGGCCGCGAACGCCTGTTCGACCGCACGGATGACGTCGGGCATCTGTGCGTTCTCGTCGACGTCGTCGCTGCTCAGGAGGAGTGTCTGCATTATGCCGCAGATATTGCCGGTGGCCACTTATGTGAATCGGTGACGCCGGGGCCGGCCGGTCAGTTCCCGCCGAGGGAGACGGTGGCTCGTTCGCGGGTGCCCACGGCGTGGAGCGCGAGGGCCATCTCGGTGTTCTCCTCGTCGGTCGCCTTCGCCGTGAGTTCGGTCGACCACGTCTGCTCGGTGCCGGCGTCCATGGCGAGTTCGAAGAGCTTCGGGTCCGGGCCGTTCACGACGCCCTGGAACGTCCCCGCCGTGCCGTTCGTGTTCTTCACGTCCACGGAGACGGTGATGGTGTCGCCCGGCGAGGCCGACTCCGGCGCGGAGAAGTTCGAGACCTCGAACGCGGCGATCTGCTGTGCGAGTGCGGCCCGGCCCTGCTCGGGGAGGCGCGTCCGGGCGGTCTGGCCGCCGACCGACAGGGTGATGAGGTGGTCCTCCTCGAGCGGCGCCGGGACGGCGAACCCGACCCAGCCGCTGCCGTTCTCCGGGGTGTAGGGGGCCTCACCCGTGGGGTCGACGGCGGCCGCGATCGACTCGTAGGCGGTCCAGGCGCGGGCCGAGTAGTCGCCCGCCTCGAACCGGATGTCCTCGAGCTTCGGGTCGGTGTCGCCCGTCGACTCGACGTTGACGAAGAGGAACCGTTTCCCCTCGATGGCCATCACGCCCGCGGCGTTCTCCGAGAGGCGGGCGAAGTACGAGTCCTGGACGGCGGGTTTGGAGAGCGTCACCGACGCCCGCCCGGCGGTAAGCGGGTCGCCGAACGCGGTGACGGACGGGCCCGAGGGGGTGTCGGTAGGGTGGGGGGTGGTCCCGTCGGTCTCTCCGTCGGAGTCTCCGAAGCCGAAACAGCCAGCAGTCGCAATCGATGTCCCGATTGCGGCGAGATATGTACGGCGGCGTTGCACGAGTGGGCTATCTGGAAGCACGGGTAAATGCTTTGTACATCCTCGACTCTCTCGGTTCCGTGAACGTCCGGCAGACGGCCTCTCGAGCACGGACCGCCGACAGCAGGCCGCGAACCTGCGAGGCTGCTGTCCCGGGGCGGACGCGCGAACGTGTCATGGCGGCCATCGGTCAGGCCGACCCCGTGATGGTGACGCTGTGGCTCGACTCCAGCCCGGGCGCGAGGACGGTGAAACTGACCGTCCCGGTACCGTCACCGGCGTTCATGTGGGTGTCGATGGAGCCGGTCAGCGTCTCCGACGCGCCGGGGTCGAGCGCCGTCTCCAGCTGGTGTGGCGCGTACATCGGTCCCGTCTCGTTCACGACGACCCGGGCCGTCCCGGGGCCGTCGCCCTCGTTCGTGACGGGAACCTCGACCGGAATCGGCTCGTCGGCGGCGACGGACTCGGGCGCCGAGACCTCACCGAACGTGAACGCGGGCGCCGGGTCGCCCAGCGTGTCCGCGGCGTGCCCGGGGAGCGTGACGTCGTGCGTCTCCTCCCCGACCGACACCCGGAGCAGTGGCTCGGCCTCGTCGATGGGCGCGGGCACGTCGGCGGCGACCCAGCCGGCGCCCTCGTCGGTCCGGTAGGGCCGCCCGTCCCCGGCCGCGACGGGGACGCTGTAGGGGACGCGCTCGCCGAGTTCGGTTCCGAGGTCGTACGTCTCCTCGCCGACGACGAGGGCGAAGGCGTCCGGGTCGGGGGGCGACCCGTCCTCGACGGCGACACCGACGAAGCAGAACTGCCCGTCGGCGACCTCGACCGCCATCGAGTCCGGCGTCGTGAGCCGGAAGTACGAGTGCTGGACGACCGGCCCGGCGAACCGGAGCGTCGTGTCCCCGACGGTGAGCGTGTCGGTGAACGGGGCCGGCGGCCGGTCGGTCCCGGGCGGGGTGGTCGTCGGGTCGGTTCCCGTGGTCGGCGTCCGGTCGTCGGTCCCCGGCGAGTCGCCCCCGGCGAGGCAGCCGGCGGTCGCGACGGCGGTTCCGAGGGACGCGAGGAAGGCACGGCGGCGCATACTCGGACAGAACGAGCAGACTGGTAAGTACTTTCTACTGGCTGAAATATCGCTTTCAGCGTCAGCTCGGGGTGCTGCAGCTACGGGACAGCGTCGAAAGAAGTGCGTCGGTCAGCTGGCGGTTCGGGGGTCGGGTGCAGTGGGGTGGGGAATGTGCTACCTAGACGGGCTTCACATCGCACCGCCCATGCCGCCCATACCGCCCATGCCGCCCATACCGCCGCCCATGCCGCCGGCCGGCGGGCCGCCTGCGTCGCCACCGTCGTCGGGGTCGACCTGACCGCCGGAGAGGTCGCCCGCGGCGATGACGTCGTCGATGCGCAGGAGCATGACGGCCGCCTCGGTGGCGGACTCGATGGCCTGGCTCTTCACGCGGCGCGGCTCGACGACGCCTTCCTCTTCCATGTCGATGACGTCGCCGGTGTAGGCGTCCAGGCCGGCAGCGTACTCGCCGCCGTCGTGGCGCGAGCGCAGCTCGACGAGGCTGTCGATGGAGTCCAGCCCCGCGTTCTCGGCGAGGGTGCGCGGGATGACCTCGAGCGCGTCGGCGAACGCCTCGACGGCGAGCTGCTCGCGGCCGCCGACGGAGTCGGCGAAGTCACGGAGTGCGAGCGCGAGCTCGACCTCGGGTGCGCCGCCGCCGGGGAGGACGGTGCCGTCCTCGATGGTCGTGCGGACCACGCCCAGCGAGTCGTCGATGGCACGCTCGACCTCGTCGACGACGTGCTCGGTGCCGCCGCGGAGGAGGAGCGTGACGGACTTGGCGTCCTCGACGTCCTCGACGAGGATCTGCTCGGAGCCGCCGACGTCCTGCTGGCTGATGTTGCCGGCGAAGCCGAGGTCGTCGGCCTCGATGTCGTCGACGCTGGAGACGACGCGAGCGCCCGTGGCACGGGCGATGCGCTTCGCGTCGGAGTCCTTGACGCGGCGGACGGCCAGGATGCCCTCCTTCGCGAGGTAGTGCTGGGCCATGTCGTCGATGCCGTCGGTGACGAAGACGGCGTCGGCGCCGGCCTCGACGAGGTTGTCGACCATCTCCTTCAGCTGCTTCTCCTCCTGGTCGAGGAACTGCTGGAGCTGGTCGGGGTCGGTGACGTTGACCTCGGCGTCGATCTCGGTCTCACGCACTTCGAGGGCGTCGTCGAGGACGGCGACGTTGGCGTCCTCGACGAAGAAGGGCATGTTGTCGTGGACGCGCGTCTTGTCGAGGAGGACGCCGTCGACGAGCTCGGAGTTCTCGGTGGAACCGCCGACGACCTTCTCGATCTTGATGTTGTCGGCGTCGACACCGTCCTCGTCCTGGACGGCCAGGACCGCGTCGACGACGATCTCCGCGAGGATGTCCTTCGCGGACTCGGCGCCCTTGCCGGTCATCGCGGTCGCCGCGATCTTCTCGAGGTACTCGCGGTCGTCCGCGTCGACGTCGATGGCGGAGTCGGCGAGCACTTCCTTGGCCTTCTCGGCGGCCTGGCGGTACCCGTTCGCGATGGTCGTCGCGTGGACGTCCTGCTCGAGGAGGTCCTCGGCCTTCTTCAGGAGTTCACCGGAGACGACGACGGCGGAGGTGGTGCCGTCACCGACCTCGTCCTCCTGGGTCTGAGCGACCTCGACGATCATGTTGGCCGCCGGGTGCTCGATGTCCATCTCCTTCAGGATGGTGACGCCGTCGTTCGTGACGACGACCTCGCCGGTGGAGTCGACGAGCATCTTGTCCATCCCTTTCGGACCGAGTGTGGTCCGTACGGACTCGGCGACGGCCTTGCCGGCCGTGATGTTCATCGACTGCGCGTCACGTCCGGACGTTCGCTGGCTGTCCTCCGAGAGAACGATAAGGGGCTGACCGCCCATCTGTTGTGCCATGGTCACTCGATGGATTGAATGTGATTCTACATAAAGCTTTCTGTGACGGTTGCTACATCCGCGTCAGGAGGCCGAGACGAGCCGTGTGGGACAGAGACACACACTACGTTTATATACCACCGTGCGACAGCGCCGAGTCCGGCCGAAATCCGGCGATGCGTCTCGGAGCGTGGACGGGAAGACCGCGAAAACGGCGTGCAGTCGTGCGGTTTCGGTGGCGTCGAAGCGACGGGACGACCGGACTCAGGTCCCACCGGGGTACCGGTGGAAGTTCATGCCCTTGCGCTTCAGTTCGTTGTGCTTGCGTTCGAGGAACGAGTACACCGAGCCGTGGGGTGCGCCGTCGAGGAGGCGTTCGGCGGCCTCCCGGACGATCTGCACCTGCTCCGGGTCGCCGATGACGCCCATCGTCGAGCCGTAGATGACGACGCTGGAGCCGGTGAGTTCCTCCATCAGTTCGCGGGTCCGACCGTTCTCGCCGATGAGTCGGCCCTTCTTTCGCTTCAGGTCTCGCTTGTTCCGCGCGGCAGCGTCGATGTCGATGAGGTCGAACATGCGCATCTCGTCGTCGAGCAACGACAGCGCGTCCTCGGGCGGGAAGCCGCGGCCGATGGCCTGGACGATGTCCGGGCCCTTCAGCGCGTCGATGGGGTCACCCACCTGCTCGATGGCGACGGAGCCGTTCTCGGAGTCGATGTCGAGTCTGACACCGGCCCGGTTCTCGATCCGTCGCATCGTCTCGCCACCTTCACCGATCAGCACGCCGATGCGGTCCTGCGGAATCTTCACGTGCTGCATGGCCGACGCTATGTCTCCCGGCGGTTTAAGGCTTCGGCAGTCGCGGTACCGTGTCTCTGGCCCGCACGAAATCGGGGTGCTGGCGGGCCGGTACGGGGGAGTGCAGGGCAGGTCGAGGCGGGGGTCGCTTGGCGGGCCGAGGCGGGGGGCGTGTGCCGGGCCGAGGCGCCGAGAACTCACTCGGCGCCGGCCGTCGAGAACGTCTGGATGTCCCCGACCGCCGGCAGCTCGCGCAGGCCCGCGTTGGCGGTCCAGTACAGCGCGAGCACCAGCAGGCCGACCCCGCCGGCCACGAAGAGGACGAAGGGGCCGGCGGCCTCGGTCAGCGTCCCGCCGAAGAGCGCCCCGAACGGGATGGAGACCGAGGCGGCGCTGCCGAGGACCCCGGAGACGCGGCCGAGCAGGTGTTCGGGGACCACCGACTGGACCATCGAGGAGAGCAACACGTTGCTGACCCCGATGGGGACGAACGAGAGGGCGAACAGGGCCACGGTCGCGGGCAGGCTCCCGGTGTAGGCGGCCGCGGCGACCCCGAGCAACCAGAAGCAGCCCCCGAGGCCGAACGCGAGGATGGAGGTCCAGCCGAAGGCGCGGTCGTCGACCCGGCTCGCCCCGAAGGCCCCGACGAACGAACCCGCGGAGACGGCGGCCATCAGGAACCCGTAGGCGCCGGCCCCGCCGAAGGTGTCCGCGAAGGCGGGCATCGCCGCGATGATGGACCCGCCGGCCGCGAAGTTGACGAACGCGGCCCCGGCGACGACCGGGACGAGGACCGTCCCGCGGATGTACGCGAGCCCCTCGCGGAGGTCGTCGAAGTACCCCGGTTCCGTGCTGTCGTCGTCCTCGCCCCCGTCCGTGACGGCCGGGCTGGCGGGGCCGTCCTCCCCGGGCTCGCCGGCCTCGGACGCCAGGGTGTCGGCCTCACGCTCGCCGGCATCGCTGGTTTCGGCGGCCTCGGCGGGCGGGATGGTCACCGTGGCGAACAGCAGGGCCGCCGCCGCGAAGGTCACGGAGTCGACGACGAACAGGGTCGTCGCGCCGACAACCGCGATGAGGACGCCCCCGAGCGCGTTGGCGACCGAGTCGCTCCCCTGGTAGGCCAGCGAGAACAGCGAGTTCGCCTGCACGAGTTCGTCCTTCTCGACGATGCGGGGCAGGGCCGCCGACTGCGCCGGGTAGACCAGCTGGTTGAGCAGCGAGAGCAGGGGCATCACGGTCAGGACGAGCCAGACCGAGAGGTAGCCGAGGTGGTCGGCGACCGGGAGCGCGGCGATGACGACGCCCTGGACCAGCTGGGTCCCGACGAGGAGCCGGCGGATGTTCCAGCGGTCGACGAGGGGGCCGGCGAAGGCCTGGAGGGCACCCGGTGCGAGGACGAGGAACCCGGCGATACCCGAGTAGGCCGCGTTGCCCGTCAGTTCGTAGACGAGCCACATCGCGGCGACGAAGTAGAGGCTGTCGCCGACGTTCGTGACGACCCGCCCGGCGAACAGCCGGGCGAAGTCGCGGTTCCGGAAGAGCGTTCGCATACCTGTACGCCCGTCCGCCACGCCCATATAGGTAATCAGAATTACATTTCTGTATGGTGCGATACAGATGTTCTCTTCTGTAACTTCTCCTACGTTTCCCGGTGCGTCTCGACCACGGCGAGCGACTCGTCCAGCGTGAGAATCAGTCGCTCGTCGTCGATGGCGAACGTGACGTCGACGCGCAGGGGGTCCTCGGTCGTGACCGTGGCGTTCTCCGCGTCGAACCAGTCGAACTGCCAGAACGGTTCCGTCCGGATGTCGATGCCGTGGTCCGCGAGGAAGCCGACGACGACCGGGTGGGTCAGGACCGCCCCACCGAGGAACGAGGTGAGTTCGAGGCCGCACCGGTCGCAGGTGTAGCGCGCGTAGTAGCCGCGGTCCTCCTTCTCGAACACCGAGCCCCAGATGCGGCCGGTACAGACGGGACAGAACCCGGTCGAGACCTGTGTCATCACCGTGTAGAGGTAGCTGGTGAAGATCTCCGGGAGGCGGTCGGGGTCGCGGCCCTCGACGACGCCCGAGGGGACGCCGTACCCCATGAACTGCTCGCCGCAGTCGTCGCAGTCGATGCAGGCTTCGCCGTGCTCGTACCGGGCCGACAGGGGGCCGCCGCACTCGAGACACTCGAGGTCGATGGGGACCGGCCCGACCTCGGTCTCGCGGGTGTAGACACCCGAGAGGACGGCCCCGAGCAGGGTCAACCCGGCGAACCGGAGCTCGTACCCGGCGTTCGACCCCCCGTCCTCCCCCGGCTCGACCCTGTCGACGAAGGTGCCGACCAGTTTGCCGAGGTGGTAGTTGAACTGGCCGGTGTCCCTGACGCCGACCGCGTCCCGGAGTTCGGAGAACGAGAGCACCTGGTCGTCGGCCTCCCAGAGCGCCCGGAGGATGGCGAGTCGCGTCTCGTTCGCCACCAGCCCGAAGGCCTCCTCGGGGGCACGCGTGGCTGCATCGTCGTCCATGCGTGAGACACCGATGGGAGACCGCTTGGGTGTGTCGCCTGTCTGCCCGGTCAGGCCGCCAGCGTCTCCACGTCGCCGACCGCCGGCATCCGGCGGAGGCTGGGGACGGCCGCGACGTAGGCGGCGAGGAACAGGAACCCACCCCCGGCCATCGACATGACCATCGCCGGCCCGAACGCGGCTGCCAGCGCCCCGCCGGCGAGCGCTCCGAAGGGCGTCGCGACCGCCGAGGCGCTGCCGGTGACCGCCATCACGCGGCCGAGCAGGTGCTCGGGCACCAGCGACTGCACCATCGAGACGATGAGGACGTTCGTGATGCCCGTCGGGACGAGTGCGACCGCCACCAGCGCGACCGTCGCGGGGGTCCAGGCGAGCCAGATGGCGACGGTCCAGAGCACGCCCGCGGCCGCCATCGAGGCGATGGTCAGCCGGCCGAACGCCCGGTCGCCGAACCGGCCAGCCAGCAGCGAGCCGACGAGCATCCCGACGCCGAGGCCGGCCATCAGGAGCCCGTAGGCCCCCGCGCCGCCGAGCAGGTCCCCGTAGGCGGGCATCGCCGCGATGGTCGCGCCGAAGGTGAAGTTGATGACGAGCGAGCCGCCGAGCATCGTGAGCAGGATGGTCCCCCGGACGAACGCGAACCCCTCGCGCAACTCCGCGAGGTAGCCGCGCTCCGCGCCAGCCCCGCCGTCGGTGACGAGGCCGTCGGCGACCGCGTCGCTGTCGGCCGCGGCGGTCGACGCCTCGGCTGGGCCGTCCGCCGCGGGCAGCCGGACCGACGCGAACAGCAGGGCCGCCGCGAGGAACGTCACCGAGTCGAACACGAAGATGGCGACCGCCCCGAAGGCCGCGACCAGCAGGCCGCCGAGCGCGTTGAACACCGCGTCGACGCCCTGGTAGGCCATCGCGAACAGGGAGTTCGCCTGCACCAGTTCGTCCTTCTCGACCACGCGGGGCAGCGCCGCGGACTCGGCCGGGTAGACCAGCTGGTTGAGCAGCGAGAGCAGGGGCATCACGACGAGGACGACCCAGACCGTGAGCAGACCGAGGGCGTGGGCGACCGGGACCGCGAGGATGAGCACGGCCTGGACGAGCTGGGTGCCGACGAGGAGCCGGCGGAGGTCCCAGCGGTCGACGAGGGGGCCGGCGAACGCCTGGAACGCGCTCGGCGCGAGGGTGAGGAAGCCGGCCAGCCCCGAGTAGAACTCGTTGCCCGTGAGGTCGTAGACGAGCCACATCGCGGCGACGAAGTAGAGGCTGTCGCCCATGTTCGTCACCAGCCGCCCGGCGAACAGCCGGGCGAACGAGTGGTTCCGGAGGAGTGTCATACCGGAGGGGACGCCACGGGACCCGATAAGTGAACGCAGAAGGACACTTCTGTCCGCCGCCGGGCAGAACGCAGGTTCTGTCGGGGCGTGGTCAGTTCGCCGGCGTGGTCAGGCCCGTGCCTGCTCGGCCGGTAGCCGCTCCTCGGCGACGACGGTCAACTGGTCGTCGACCGTCAGCCGGAGCGTCTCGTCGTCGACCGTCACGTCGAAGGAGACGGTGAGGGGGTCCTCGGTGACGACCGCGACCTCGTCGAGCAGCCAGTCGAGCCCCCACGTCGGTTCGTCCCGGACGTCGGCGCCGTGGTCGTGGTAGAACGAGACGATGGCCGGGTGCCGGGTCAGCATCTCGGTGACGCTGGCGTAGAGGGTCGCGCCACAGCGCTCGCACTCGTACTCGACGAGTGCCTCGTCCTCCTCCGCCCAGTCCGCGCCGGTGTGCGCGCCGAGCAGGACCGTGAACGTCGTCTTCCCCTGGCAGAGCATACAGAACCCGGCCGCGATCTGGTCGACCTGGGCGCGCATCCACCGGTCGAACACCTCCGGCGTCGCCTCGCGGTCGTACTGCGAGAAGACCCCCGCCGGGATGTTCGACTGGAGGGTGAAGTTCCCGCAGTCGCGACACGAGAGGTTCGCGCGTTCGTCCTCGTATTCGAGGTCGAGCGCGCCCCCACAGCGCGGGCACTCGCCGTCGACGGGGACCGGTTCGTCGAAGCCGGCCTGCTGGTACATCCCCGAGAGGATGGCCCCGACGACCGCGATACCGGCGAAGCGCAGGACGTACCCGCCCTCGCCCTCCTCGTCGTCTTCGGGGTCGACCTTCCGGATGAAGGTGCCCGTGAGCTTCGTCAGGTGGTAGTTGAACTGGCCCGAGTCGCGCATGCCGACGCGCTCGCGCAGCTCGGAGAACGGCATGGGCCCCTCCGTCGCGGTCTCCCAGAGCTCGCGGAGGATGGCCACCCGTGTCTCGTTCCCCAGCAACGCGAACGCCGCCCCGTGGGAGACGGCGTCGGCAGGGTCCGTGTTGTCCATACGATACATCAGGAGAGAGAAGCATATCTCGCTACCGTGTCACGGGGCGACACAGTCGGGTGCTGGCCGGTGACCCGCGGTGGCCCGGTCCAGGGCTCAGATGGGGTCGAGACCGACCGCCTCCAGAGCCGTCTGCTTCGCAGCAGGCCCGAGCCGGTACGCCGGCAGCTCCTCCTCGAGGGGGCCGAGGGCCGCCTTGCGCTCCTGGTGGGCCGCGAGGAACTCGGTGATGCGCCCGGCCGCGAGCTCCTTCAGCTCTCCGCTCAGGAGGTCGCCGGCCCGGTACTCGCGGGCGAGACGCTCGACCGCCTCGTCGTCCGGTTCGAAGAAGAACCGCAGGAGCTGGAAGGGCACGTCGACCGTCGGGTCGCCGCCGTGCTCGCGGTGCTCCTCGACGCTCGACCGGCCGCCCGAGAACGCGTGGGTCAGCACCGTGTCGCGGACGGTCTCGGGGTCGTCGTCGAGGGTGATGCTCGGCACGTCGGCGCTGCTCGACATCTTCCCCGGCCCGGAGAGGTCCGGCAGGAACTTCCCCAGAAGTGCCCCCGGCTTCCGGACCGGGAACCGCTCCTTGGCGGCCACGTCCCGGCACACCCGGACGTGCGGGTCCTGGTCGACCGCGACCGGGACCAGCGTCGGGTGCGCGCCGTGGACGAGCTGGGGCAGGAGCAGGTGGGCGGTCTGGACCGCCGGGTAGAACGAGAGGCCGACGTTCTCGGGGTCGCCGTAGGTGGCGTCGACCGTCGCCTGCGTGAGGTGCCTCGCGAACGCGCTCGCGAGGGGGTAGACCACGTCGGCGTCGGCCGTGTCGACGACGATGGTCGTCTTCGCGGGGTCGAAGCCGACCGCGAGGACGTCCCGCAGGTTCTGGCGCGTGTACTCGCCGATTTCGGGATACGTGAGGTCCTTCGAGTAGTACTTCTCGTCGTCGGAGAGCGGGATGTACACGTGCGCGCCCGTGGCGTCCTGCAGGCGCTTCGCGACGTAGAACACCGGCGCGTGCCCGATGTGCATCGGCCCCGAGGGCCCGATACCGGTGACGATGCTGTGTGTCTCGCCGGCCTCGGCAGCGTCGAGGTACGGGTCGACGTCCCGGCCGGCGTAGTAGATGCCCCGGCGGAGCATCTGGTGGTCGGGGAAGCGGTCGACCTGCTCGGCGGTGAGGCGGTCCGCCCCGAACTGCTCGAGCAACCTGTCGTAGTCGACCGTCCCGGAGACGGCGTAGGGCGTGACGGTGAACCCGGGGTCCTCGTCGGTGTCGCTGGTCGTGTGCTGTTCTCCTGTCTCTGTCGCGTGCTGTGCGTCTGTCGTGTCGTCGTGGCGTGTCATCGTGGATACGTGGGACTGGCGGCTGTCGGGCGGTGCACGAAGAGAACGAAGGGAGCACCGCGCCGCCGCCGACCCGGTTACGCCACGTCGACGCCGCACGCGATACTGTCCGCTCCCGGGAAACTGCGCCAGCGCCAGCAGGGAGCGGACTGCATGGGAGAAGGTACTGGATTCCGTCGTTTATCGGTTTCGCTCTCGTGTCGGCCGACCGGCAGGACGACTGCTACTCCTCGACGTCGGCCCAGTCGCCCTCCTCGATGACGAAGTCGTAGAGGTCGTCGCCGGTCACGTCGACGCCCTGACGGGCGAAGAAGTTCGCGACGTTCCGACAGTCGCGTTCGAGGAAGTCCCGCGCGTTCGGGTGGTGGACCGTCACGGCCTGCCCGAGGTCGATGACGACCAGCTCGCCCTCGTGGATGACCATGTTGTACTCCGAGAGGTCGCCGTGGACCAGCCCCGACTGGTGCAGGCGGCGCATGTACTCCCGCACGACCTCGTAGGCCGTCTCCGGGTTCTCGACGTGGACCTCGGCGAGCCGTTTCGCCCGGCCGTCCTCGGCACCGATGTACTCCATCACGAGCAGGTTCCGCTCGACCGCCAGCGGCTTCGGGACCCGGACCCCCGCCTTCTGGGCGCGTTCGAGGTTCGCGTACTCCTTGCGCACCCACGCGAGCACGACCTGCTTCTTCTTCGAGCCGATGCCCTCGAATCGCGGGTCCCCCGTCAGGTAGTCCCGCATGTCCCGGAAGTCCGACGCGTTGATGCGGTACGCCTTGATGGCCACCTCCGGGCTCTCTTGGGCCAGTTCCTCGGCGGAGCGTTCCCCGCCCAGCGCGGTGTAGACGTTCGCCTCCTTCCCCGTCGAGATGGGCCCCCCGAGCGCGTCGACCCAGCCGTCCTGCACCAGTTTGTACAGCGCGGCGTAGGTCGCGTCGTCGAACACCGACGCCTCCACCTTGAACTGGTCGGCGTCCTTGATGCGTTTCCGGAACTGACTGAACTCCCGGTCTCGTTTCCGTGCGATACGGTCGGCTTCCGTGTCGGAGACGTCGATCTCCTCCCACTCGTCGCCGGGCGTCTCGACGGCCTCGGGCTCCACCAGTCCGTACTCCTCTGTCATCTAGCCCATGCCACGTGGCGAAGGGGTATCAGCCTTGGTATCGCCGGCTGCTCGAGTGGAATCGAATCACCGACAGCAGAAACAGCTATCCACCGGACGACCCGCGACGACCGAGAACGAACACCGCCTTACTGGATGTGACCTTCCTCGCGGAGCTGGTCGGCGTCCTGCTTCTCGTAGCGCCAGGTGATGTCGGCCTTCTCGTCCTGCCAGTCCCACGGACTCACGAGCACCACGTCGTCCTCGCGGATCCAGACGCGTTTCTGCATCTTGCCCGGAATCCGGGCTGTGCGCTCGACCCCGTCGGCACAGCGGACTCTGACCCGGTTCGCGCCGAGCATGTTGGTCACCGTCGCGAACACCTCGTCGTCGTCTGGCATACGAAGGTTACGTCGACCGCCGCCCTCGTTGTCACTCATACGTGGTGCTTGGTGGCCGACGTTTTTAACTTATCTGGACTTCCGGAGGTGAGCGGGTCGTTCGGTGGTGGTCGCCCACCCCGGTCACCGACACTGCCCCAGCCCTGAATCGTTTCACGCACGAACCACGCCGTTTAATCCGGTGGCCCCGCGACGGGAGCACATGGCAGCAGATTCGTCCCAGTCTGGCGGTGTCGGCGGCAAGTACGGGCAGATGCTCGGGCTCTCCGGGTTCCTCGGCGGCGTGTTGATGCTCGCCGGCATCGCCGTCGTCGCGGTCGGGAACCCCATCGTCGCGGCCGGCCTCGCCGTCTTCGTCGTCGGCGTGGCCCTGCTCGTGAAGGCACTCCTCAGCAGCATGCTCGGGATGTTCGGCATGGGCGGGATGTTCTGAGCGCGCCCGACCGCCGGAGCTATTTACCACGACCCCGCCTCGTTTCATCCATGGACCTCCTCGCCTCGTCCTGGCTCTGGTACGCCTTCACCCTCGGCGCGGGGGCCTTCTTCGCGCCCTGTGCGTTCCCCCTCCTGCCGGGCTACGTCTCCTACTACGTCGGGACGAGCGCGGGCGAGGGTGACGCGGGCCACCAGCAGGTCTCGACCGCGACCGTCCTCCGGGCGGTCGGGGTCGCCCTGCTCGTCAGTCTGGGCTTCTTCGCGGTGTACGGCCTGCTCGGCGGGGTGGTCGTCGCGCTCGGCACCCGCTACCTCCAGCACATCGCGATACTGGAACTCGTCGTCGGCGCGCTGATGATACTCCTCGGCGCGGCGATGGCCGCCGGGGTGAAGGTCAGCCTCCAGCAGGTGGTCCTCCCCGAGCGAGAGCGCTCGGCCTCGGGGTACGTCGCCTTCGGGGTGGTGTACGCCGCGGCCGCCGCGGGCTGTACCGCGCCCCTGTTCTTCAGCGTCGTCCTCGGCGCGCTGACGACGGACCCCGGTGCTGGAATCGCCCGGCTGGTCGCCTACGCCGCCGGGATGAGCGTCCTGATGATACTCCTGACGGTCGCGACCGCGGTCGGCCGGGACGTGCTCGTGCGTCGGCTCACCCGCAACACGGGGCGCATCACCCGCGCCGCCGGGGCCCTGCTGGTCGTCGCCGGCGTCTACCAGATATACCTCTTCTTCGTCGAGTTCGACGGCGCGGCCCTCCTCGGGTTGGCGTGAGTACCGGTATCACGCCGGGGGAACGCTGACGGGGACCAGCCGCCACGCACCGGTATGGACTGTGTCTTCTGTGCCATCGTCGCGGACGAGGCCGAGGCCACCCTGCTCGACGAGACCGACGAGACGCTCGCGTTCGCCCCACTCGACCCCGTCTCCGAGGGCCACCTGCTGGTCGTCCCGAAGGCCCACCACGAGAACCTGTTCGACATCCCCGCGGCGTCGCTCCGGGCGGTCACCGACCACGCGAAGGACATCGCGACCCGCCTCGAAGCGGCCGCTTTCGACGGCGTGAACCTCCTCCACGACACCGGCGTCCAGCAGTCGGTCCCGCACTTCCACCTGCACGTCGCCCCCCGCCGCGCGGACGACGGGCTGGACCTCTGGCCCGACAGCGGCTACGAATCACGGGGGAAAGAGGAGGACTACGCGGCGGTTCGGGAGGCGCTGGGCGCGACAGAAACAGAGTAGCTGTCAGTACCGCCCGGTCCCGCGCTCGGCCCGGTGCTCGCTGATGATCTGGTCGACCATCTCGTTCTTCTGGTCCTTCTTGCGTTCCTCGGCGCGGTCCTCCCAGTCGGCGATGACCGACTTCACGTCGTCCTCGCGCGCGACCGCGAGTTCGTCGACCTCCTGCATCGCCACGTCGTCGGCCGGGCCGACCGGGATGCGGTGCTCGAACAGTATCTCGTCGGCGGCCTCGGACAGTCCGCCGTCCTTGATGACGACGCGGGGCTCGTGCTCGACGAGCTTCTTCGCGGTCGAGGGACCGGCCCCGGAGGCGTCGCGCAGGTACACCACGTCGCCCTTCGCCAGCCCGTAGCTCTCGTGGGCCGCGTCGATGGCGTCCTTCGTGAACTTCTCGACCGGCTTGACCGGGACGAGCCCCTTCTTCTTCTCGGAGACGTCCGCGAAGTTCGAGTGGTCGAGCTTCCACAGCTCCTTGAGCCGCTTCAGTTTGCCCTCCAGCGCCTCTATCTCCTCGTCCTTCTCCTCGAGGTCGCGTTCGAGCGCCCGGTTCCGGCGCTCCAGGCGCGTGACGGTCCGGCGCTCTTTCGCCTCCTTGCGCTCCTTCCGGCGGGCCTCGGAGAGCTCCTGTTCCAGTTCGTCGATACGGTCGTCCTTCTCCGCGATGGTCGATTCGAGGGAGTCGACGTGCTCGTCGAGGCGCTCGACCTGCCGTTCGAGGTCGCGGATGCGCTTCTCCTCGTCGGTGAGTTCGCGCGGGTCGTGCTCGTGTTCCTCCTCGCCCTCGTCCTCGGACTCGGTGAGCTCCGCGATGACGGCCTCGACGCCGCCCTCACCCGCCAGCACCTTCGCCGTGACCGTCCCGCGGTCGAGGCGGGGCGGCGTCTTCTGGGCGATGCGCGCGAACTGGTCCTCGTGGTCGTCGTAGGCGAACAGGGCCGCCGCGAGCGCGTCGCGCTCGTGGTCGTTGTCGTAGCCGACCTCGCGGGTCCGGTGTTGCTTCTCGTCGATGGGCAGGTCGCTGTCGGGCTCCCAGCCGACGGCGTCGAAACTGGTCCGGACGCGCTGGACCGTGTTCGGCATCGGCGTCACGTCGGCGGCGACGATGACCGGTCGACCGCGCTCGACGACCCACTCGATGACGGCGGCCATGTCCGCGGTCCGGGTCGAGAGCACGTCGAGCACCTGCCCGTCGAGGCCGACGATGGCGACCGCGGTCGTCGTCCCGGGGTCGACCCCGACGATGACGTGGTCGCGGCGCTTCGCGAGGGGTTCGAACTCGATGCCGTCGCGGCGCTCGCGCTCGATCTCGATGCGGGTGTCGCCCGAGCGGTTCCGCGAGAGGGGGATGTCGGCGGGGTGGGCGTCGACCGAGAACACCGCGCTGGAGTAGCCGCCGTACTTCTCGGTCACGTCCACCTCGTAGTCCAGGCCCGCCTCGTCGAGCGTCGACTCGACCTCGCGGGCGCGCTTCTTGACGTTCCCGTGGATGCGCCGCGTGTATCGGTCCTGGCTCCAGCCGCCCTTGCCGGTCGAGCGACCGCGCGAGACCTTCACCCGTGTCGTGTCCGTGAAGGCGCTGACCTCGTAGCCGACGTTGCCGGCCGCGAGGCGTGCGGCCGCCTCGGCCTCCTGCATCGGGTCTTTCCCATACGGAACCCCGTGCCGGGAGGCGACGCGGGAGAGGGGTTCGGGCTGTTCGTCACCCGTCACCTGGACGAGGCGTGTCTCGTCCGGGAGACTCCCGAGGAACCGGACCAGGTCGTCCTTGTCCTCGGCGAGTTCGTACATGTTGTCCGTGGCCACGATAGCCGGCGTCTCGGCGTCGATACGGCGGCGGAGCTTCCGGTAGGTGACCACGTCGCGTTCGACGGAGTCGCCGTCGAAGACGACGAGCGCGTAAGAAGGTGCGTCACCCCGAACGTCCCCGCTCTGGATGTCGACGCCGAAGATGACGGCGTCGAGGGCCGTGGTACGGGCGCTCACACCGCCGGGTAGGCAATCAGTGGCCATAAATCCCGTGCCGCGCCAGCGACCGCCCGTGACGCCCCCCGCATCTCGCCGTCTCCGATTCTCAGCCGCCCGGAACCGGGAACGAAGCTATCTCCCTGGGACGCGTTCACTCTAGACACAGATATGTCCCACGAACAGGGGGAACGCCGCCAGCAGGTGGCGCTGACGAAGGGGTATCGTGACCTGGTCAGGGAGGCGAGAGCGGCGGTCCGGGCGTACCAGCCGACCGAGGCGCTGGCGCGCTTCGGCGACGACGACGTGCTGTTCGTCGACGTCCGGGACGGGGGCGAACTCCGGCGGACCGGGAAGATACCCGGTGCGATCCACGCCTCGCGCGGCATGCTGGAGTTCTACCTCGACCCGAAGAGCCCACACAGCATCGACGCCATCGACCCGGCGAAGGAACTCGTCTTCTACTCGGCGGGCGGCAGCCGGGCCGCCCTCGCCGCCCAGCGCGCCGCCGAGATGGGCTTCCCGTACGTCATCATGGTCGAGGACGGCTTCGACGGCTGGCGCCGGGCCGGCGGCCCGGTCCAGGCGGTGACCGTCGCCAACTGACCGCGCCTGCTTCTCTGGCTCCCCTGCCCCGTCAGCGGAGCGTCCCATCCGCGACCGGGACCACGTCCCCGCCGACCTCGACGTGTACGTCGCCGGCGACCCGGTTCGCCCGCAGTTCGAGCAGCGACGGCCGCCCCATCTCGTAGCCCTGTTCGACGACCGCGTCGACACCGCCGCGGTGCCGGGCGAGGTACCCCGCCAGACAGCCGTTCGAGGAGCCAGTCGCCGGGTCCTCGGGGACGCCGTAGTACGGCGCGAACACCCGGACGGCGTAGTCGTGTGCCTCGTCGCGCGGGTCCGAACAGTACGCCAGCAGGTTCTTGGCGTCGTGCCCCTCGGTCAGGGCATCGTAGGCCGGACGGTCGACCTCGATGGTTTCCAATGCTTCCCGGTCCCGGAGCGGGACGACGATGGTCGGCAGGCCGGTCGAGACCGCCTGCACGGGCAGGTTCTCCGTCACCGCCCCGGGGTCGAGTCCGAGGGCGGCCGCGGCCGCCTCGCGCTCGAACTCCTGTCCGAACGACGGTGCCTGCTGGGTCATCCAGAGCGACCCGTCCTCGACACGGACCGGCACGTCTCCCACCTCCAGATGGAGCAGGACCGGGTCCGGGCTCCCCGTCGCCAGCTGCTCGCGGATGACCCAGGCCGTCCCGAGGGTCGGGTGGCCCGCGAAGGGGATCTCCTCGGCCGGCGTGAAGATGCGGACGTGCCAGCCGTCGTCGTCCCGCCCCTCGACGAACGTCGTCTCCGAGTAGCCGAACTCGCGGGCGATGGCCTGCATCGTCTCGTCGGCGAGGTCCCCCGCCCCCGTCACGACCGCGAGCTGGTTCCCGGCGTAGCGCTCGGTCGCGAACACGTCCACGATGTGGAACTCGTGTGCCATGTCTGTGCGTGCGGACGGCAGCCGCTAAAAGAATCGTGTCGTGTGTGCCCGCGTCACTCGCCGTCCGGGTACGGAATCTCGACGGTGTCGCCGTCGTCCGGGACGAACACCTCGCCGTCGAACACCTCGGAAGCTTCCTCCTCGTGGGCGGAGACGTCGTTGGCGTACCGCGAGGAGATGTGGGTGAGCGCGAGCCGTTTGACCCCGGCCCGGCGGGCGAGTTCGGCGGCCTGTTTCGCCGTCGAGTGGCCGGTCTCGCCGGCGCGCTCGCGGCCGTCCTCCGCGAAGGTCGCGTCGTGGACCAGCAGGTCCGCGTTCGCCGCGACCTCGGCCGTGGCGGCCACCGGTTCCGTGTCGCCGGTGTAGACGAACCGGCGGCCCGGCCGGGGGTCGCCGACGACCTGCTCGGGGTGGACGACGGTCCCGTCCTCGAGTTCGACCGGGTTCCCCTCGTGGAGTTTCGAGAACTTCGGGCCGACCGGAACGCCGAGTTCCTCCGCGTGCTCGCGGTCGAACCGGCCCTTGCGGTCGTCCTCGACCAGCGCGTAGCCCACCGCGTTCGTCCGGTGCTCTACGTCGAAGACGCGGATCTCGTACTCGTCACGGTCGAGGGCCACGTCGCCCGGCGTCACCTCGTGGACCCGGACCGGGAACGACGGCCGGTTGCCGGTCGCCCGGAGCAGCCCCTCGACGACGCGGCGCTCGCCGGCCGGGCAGTGGATGGCCAGCGCGTCCTCGCGGTCGTTGAAGTCCATCGTCTGCATGAGCCCGGGGATGCCGAGGACGTGGTCCCCGTGGGTGTGCGTGACGAACAGGTGGTCGATGCCGAACCCCGTGCCGAAGCGCATCATCTGGCGCTGGGTCCCCTCCGCGCAGTCGAAGAGGAAGCCCTCGCCCTCGCGCTGACAGTAGATGGCCGACGGGTTACGCTGGGTCGTCGGAACGGCCCCACTGGTGCCGAGGAACGTCACGCGAAGCGACATACCAACCCGTCCGCCCGGCAGCGTGAAACCGGTGTCGAATCGGTCGACCGCCGTTCTGGCAGGGACCCGAAAAGATGCGAAACCGTTCATTACCGTTCATCGCCGGCGAAAACCGCAAAATCGACCGAACGGTCCGGAACGGAGTAACCGGTTTATCAGGTCCCGAGACGGAGGATGGACTGTAATGACGCGACCGAACGTCCTGGCGGCACTCGCGATGGCCGCCCTGCTGGTAACCGCCGGCTGTCTGGGTGGCGCTGTCGATGGCACGCAGACAGCCGCCCCGAACAGTGATAGTACCGCAACCGATGGCACCGGTAGCTCGGGCGACGCCACGATGTCCTTCTACGTGAGCGACCGCCCGGGTGCGATCGACGACTTCGAGCACCTCAACGTGACCATCACCGAGGTCGGCCTCCACCGCACCGGTGACGTCGAGTCGGACGAGACCGAGACGGAGACGGAGAACGAGACGGAGACGTCCACGGACTCCGAGACCGAGACGGCGACCGACACGTCCACGACGACCACGGACACCGACACCTCGACGATGACCGCCGAGGAGCCCGACGAGACGACGCACACGATGACGGACACCATGACGAACCAGTCCGTCGACGCGAAGCAGGAGGATACGGAGACCGAGACCGAGACTGACACCGAGACGGAAACGGAAACGGAGACGGAAACGGACGACGAGACCGAATCCGAGACCGAGACCGAGGAGTCCGAGGGTGAGGACGACTCCGACGACTCCGAGGACGCAGAGTCCAGCGAGGGCTGGACGACCTACGAGGTCGACAGCAAGACGGTCGACCTGACCGAGCTCCGGGGCGCGAACGCCTCCAAGCTCGCCGACTTCCAGGTCCAGTCCGGCGAGTACGACAAGGTGTTCGTCTACGTCAGCAACGTCGAAGGCACCCTGAAGAACGGCGAGAAGGTGAACGTCAAGCTCCCGAGCGGGAAGCTCCAGATCAACAAGGCGTTCACGGTCCAGGAGGGTGAGAACACCCAGTTCGTCTTCGACATCATGATCCACAAGGCCGGCAACTCGGGCAAGTACGTTCTCCGCCCGGTCATCAGCGAGTCCGGCACCGGCGACCAGGTCGAGATCGACGACGTCGACGACGACAGTGACGACGAGAACGAGAAGAAGAACGAGAACGCCGGCGAGGGCGAGGACAGCGACGAGTCCGAGTCCGCCAGCGAGCTGACCGCCGAACTGCAGGGACAGGTCAAGGCTGGCGAGACGGTCACCCTGACGGTCACGAACGCGAGCGGCCCCGTCGAGGGCGCGAACGTGACGGTCAACGGCGAGGCAGTCGGTGAGACCGACGCCGACGGCACGCTCGCCATCGAGGTCCCCGACGCCGAGGACCTCGAGGTCGAGGTGACCAGCGGTGACGCGGAGACAGAACTCGAACGCAAGATAGCCGGTGGCAACGGGAACGGCGGGAACGGTAACGGGGCCGTCCTGCCCGCGTAACCGGTCGCGAACAGGCTGAAAATTCGGTTATAGCTATCGGAAATACCCTTTTCTGGCCCGCTGTACGCCGAAATACCCGCAGCCTGGACTGTTCCAGCCGTCCCGGAGCGGTCCAACCGACCCGGAATTATATTCACGGTATCGTGAGAGTAACTTAGTCCCTCCCGTCGGTGCCACCGAACGCTGCGAGACACTCTCTCGCAGGGGCAACGATGAACAGGAAGTTACTCGCGATCGCACTCACCGGTCTGATGGTCGTCGGCGGCGTCGCTCCGTTCGTCGGGACGACGGCGGCCGCACCACAGGCCACACACGGACAGACGAGCGTCGACGGGAGCGTCGGCGCCGGAAGCACAGTGTCGGAGACAGATACAGTACGGGACACGAGCGCGGCACCTGACGACGTGTGGGTCTCACCACGACTGGAACGCCAGTTCGAGCAAAAGGACGTCGTCGAGGTCGTCGTCCGCCTCGAGGAGGGGTCGACGCGCGCCGCGACCGACCGCCAGTCCACCATGCAGACGCTCAAGGCACACGCGGCGGTCACCCAGCGCGAGGTCGCCAGCTGGGCGAACAAGCACGAGGGCGTCCGCCTCTCGAACTCCTGGTGGGTCACCAACGCGGTCCTCCTCGAGGTCCGGACCGACCAGGTCGACCTCGACGAGCTGACGCGACTCGACCACGTCGAGCGCCTCCACACGAACTTCGAGGTCGAGGCCCCCGAACCGCGCGCGACCGGGAACGCCGCCGAGGGCCCGACCACCCAGAACGGCTACAACGCGTCCTACGCGCTGACCCAGACGAACGCGACCGAGGTCTGGGACCAGTTCGGGACGATGGGCGGCGGTGCCAAGGTCGCCGTCCTCGACACGGGTGTCGCGGTCGACCACCCGGACATCGACCTCTACACCGAGAACGCCTCCGACCCGACCTACCCCGGGGGCTGGAACGAGTGGAACGGGGACGGTGAACCCGTCGACTCCGAACCGTACGCCAGCGGCCCGCACGGCACCCACACCTCCGGCATCGTCGCCGGCGGGAACGCCAGCGGGACCTGGATCGGCGTCGCACCGAACGTCCAGCTCATGCACGGCGGCGTGCTCACCGATACGGGGGGCACCTTCGCCGCGATCATCAGCGGCGTCGAGTGGGCCGTCGAGGAGGACGCCGACGTCATCAGCATGAGCCTCGGCTGCATCAACACCCCGTGTTACATCGACGGGATGATCGAGCCGATCCAGAACGCCGAGGACGCCGGCACCATCGTCATCGCGTCCTCGGGGAACGACGGACCGGGCATGAGCAGTTCGCCCGGGAACGTCGTCGAGGCGGTCGCCATCGGCGCGACCGACCGGAACGCGAGCGTCACCGACTTCTCCAGCGGGATGACCGTCGACACCAGCGACGCCTGGGGCGACGCGGCTCCCGACGACTGGCCGGAGGAGTACGTGGTGCCCGACCTCGCAGCACCGGGGAACCTCGTGTACAGCTCGATCCCCGAAGACCAGGCCATCCCGGGCTACCCGGGCTGTGTCGAGGGGTCGCAGTACTGTGAACTCAGTGGCACCTCGATGTCCGCCCCGGCGGTCGCGGGCGTCGTGGCCCTGATGGAGTCCGCGGCCGGCCCCGGCGAGGTCTCGAACGACGACCTCCGCTGGGCCCTCCGCGACAGCGCCTGGAAGCCCGAGGGCGAGCCGTCCGGGAACGACACCCGCTACGGCGCGGGCATCCCCAACGCGCTGCAGGCGACCGAACTGGTCGCACTCGAACAGGGCGTCAACGGGACCGTGACCGAACCGGACGGTGACCCAATCGGTGGCGCGACCGTCAGCGTTGCCGGCGGCCTGTCGACGACGACAGCGGCCGACGGCTCGTTCTCGGTCATCGCCCAGAACGGCACCCACGACGTGACCGCCGACGGCTTCGGCTACGTGCCGGAGACGCGGACGGTCAGCGTGAACGGGAGCTACGCCGTCCAGAACTTCACCCTGGACGAACAGCTCGCGGTCCGCCTCCAGCAGGGCCAGCCCCCAGCGGTCCAGGCTGGCGATAACGTGACCGCGGTCGCACAGGCAGCCAACCTCGAATCCTACACGGCCGAACTCGCCGCGGGCTACAGCGAGGCCGACGCCACGCTGTACGTCAACGGGAACGAGGTCCCGTGGGGCCAGCCCGTCGAGTTCGACCAGCCGACCGACGTGACCGCGACGGTCACCGTCGAGACCGCCCCGAACACCTCCGGGAACGTCTCGGTCGTCCACACCTTCGCGGGGCTGAACGAGTCCGTCGAGGCCACGACCGGGCCGACCCAGGTGTTCGAGGAGTTCGAACAGGTCGGCGTCGTCGATGACGACGACGAGTACGGTCCGGCGGTCGCGAGCACCCTCGACGAGGAGCTGCCCGCGAACTACCAGCTGACCGTTATCAGCTCCGACGAGGCCATCGCGAACGTCGACAGCTACGACACCTTCGTCGTGCAGAACATCGACCCGGCCAACGGCGAGGCGTTCGCGGCCGCGACCGCCGACATCACGGTCGGGACGGTCTGGCTCGACAACTGGGGGAGCGACAGCAACGGCATCCCGACCCGGTCGGACGCCATCGGCGCCCCCGGGACGACCGGGGACGGCTTCGGTGATGGCATCGTCTCCTACGAGGCGACCGCCGACCACCCGATCCTCGACGGCGTCGTCGAACCCGGCGAGACGGTCCAGCTCCACACCGCGACCACGTTCAACGACCACTCGTGGTTCGGCCAGGCCGACTCGACGGTCGTCGCTGACCTCCACACCGCCGACGCGGGCGTGAAGGGCGCCGGCCTCGCGGTCGACGGGGAGCGCTGGGACGTCCTCGCGTCGTCGCTCGGTCGCGAGATATTCGTCACGGACGAGCAGTTCACCGAGGAGGCCGACCAGATCCTGGCGAACTCGGTGCTGTTCGCGTCCGACACGCCGGAACCGGCCGGCACGGTCGACGTGACCGAGACGACCGTCCAGCCCGATGGGACCGCCACGGTCACCGTCTGGACCGACACGCTGGACGACCTCTCCGGCTACCAGGCCAGGCTCGACTACGACCCCGACAAACTCTCCGTGGTCGACGTGACCGGCAAGGACATGCCCGACCCGGTGACGAACGTCGACGAGCAGAACGGGACCATCTACATGGCCCAGGCCGTCGCTGACGGCGTCGACGACCCACAGTTCGTCGAGGTCGAGTTCGAGGTCCTGATGGACGACTACGGCCAGGAGGCCGACGTCACCTGGGACCGCGGCAGCTCGCTGGTGACCTACGAGAACGGCACCTCGCCGCTCGTCTCGTGGACCCCCGGCGCGGTCTCGACCGCCGACGGGATGCTGGGTGACGTGAACATGGACGGCGAGCTCACCGTCCAGGACGCCACGCTCGTCCAGCAGTACATCGTCGGCGACCTGCCGCCGGGCGCCACCTTCAACGAGGACCTGGCCGACGTGAACCAGGACGGCGCCATCACCTCCGCCGACGTGACCCTCATCCTCGAGGAGATCGTCGACGAGCAGCTGACGGCGACGGTGGACACCACCGTCACCGCCATCGACGTGAGCGCGCTCGCGGCACGCGCCTGACCCGGGAGTCGCATCGCTCGCCGACCACCCTCGCCCCGTGCAGGGTCCTTTCACAGACGACCGCGACGCGGCTTTCAGTACCGCCCGTTCGACGGGCACCCCGGCGACCGACCCGGTCGCCGTTCCGACACGACCACGACCATGACCACCACCCGACTCACAGACCCGAGGACCGTACTGCTGGCGGCGTGCTGTCTGGCGCTCGCCGTCTCTCCGACGACCATCGCGGCGGCCGACGCCGAGCCGAACGCCACCCTCTCGCTGTCGACCGCCGAGGTCGCGAACGACGCGGACACGACGACCGTGACGCTCGCGGCCACCGGCGAGGACGTCGCCGGCTACCAGGCGAACGTCACCTTCGACCCGTCAGTCGTCCGCGTGACCGAGGTATCGGGCGCCGACTTCCCCGACCCCGTCGTCAACGTGAACAACGAGGAGGGGTGGGTGTTCCTCACCCAGTCCCGGGCGAGCGGGAGCGCGGACCCGGCGCTGGCTCGCATCACCTTCGAGGCGGTCGGCTCGGACGCGTCCACCCGGCTCCGGTTCGTCGAGGACGACACGCTCGTCAACGACGGCGACGGCGAGCACGTCGGCACGTCGCTGGACCCCGGCGGCGTCGCGGTCGGCGAGAGCCAGGTCGGCGCGATGGCCGACGGCGCCGGCACCGACGGCGAGGGGTCGGCACCGGACGATGGGGGTTCCTCCGGGGACACCACCGGTGCCGGTGACGGCGCGGCATCGAGCGACAGCGCACTGCTCCCCGAGTCCGCCACCCAGCCGGTGCTCGTCGCCGGTGCGGGGCTGGTCCTGCTGGCGGGCATCGCCATCGGCCGCCGGTCGTCCTGAGAATCGACCGATTCTTAGGCCGTCCTCGCTTAGGCGGCGATGATGGACGCGCCGCTGTGGACCGACACACACGCCCCGGACCTGGCGGACCTCCCGCAAGACGAGGCCCGCGAGTACCTCGAGAAGGCCGTCTCGGAACCGATGAACCTCGTCCTCCACGGCCCGCCCGGGAGTGGCAAGACCGCAGCGGTGCGCGCCCTGGCCCGCGAGTCCCACGAGGACCCCGAGAACGACCTCGTGGAGATCAACGTCGCGGACTTCTTCGGCCGGACGAAGACCGAGATCAAGAACGACCCGCGGTTCGAGTCGTTCCTCGTCGGCAAGTCCGACCTCTCCAAGCGCGACATGATCAACCACGTGCTCAAGGAGTCCGCGAGCTACGCGCCGGTCTCTGGCCACTACAAGACCGTCGTGCTGGACAACGCGGAGGACATCCGCGTCGACTTCCAGCAGGCGCTGCGCCGGGTGATGGAGCGCTACCACCGGACGACCCAGTTCGTCATCTGCACGCGCCAGCCGACGAAGCTCATCCCGCCGATCCGCTCGCGCTGTTTCCCGGTGTCGCTCCGGGCCGCGACGAACGCGGAGACGGTCGACATCCTCCGGGACATCGTCGAGGCCGAGGGCGTCGACTACGACGACGACGGCCTCCAGTACGTCGCCGGCTACGCGGAGGGCGACCTCCGCGAGGCCATCCTCGCCACGCAGACGGTGTACACGAACGAGGGCGAGGTGACGATGCAGACCGCCTACGAGACCATCGGCGAGGTCGGCGACGAGGAGGTCATCCAGTCGATGCTCGACGACGCCGAGGCCGGCGAGTTCACCGACGCGCGCTCCACGCTGGACGACCTGCTGGTCGACGAGGGCTACAGCGGGCAGGAGGTGCTCGACTCGGTGCTGCGCGTGGCCCGCAAGCGCTACGACGGCGACCGCCTGGCGCGCCTGCACCGGCTGGCGGGCGAGGTCGACCTCGACATGAGCGAGGGGACCTCCGACCGGGTCCACCTCTCGCACCTGCTGGCGGAGCTGGGGCGCGGGACGGCCTGAATCGGCGTCTTCTGTGGAGAACGCAGTCGCTCGATAGCGTGGCGAACAGGCGGCCGGACTCGAACCGTCGCGGGGTGGCCGCACACCCGCCTCGCCCACGCGACGCCGACGCTCAGGTCACGCCGGGATTGTGCCGGCCCGGTATTTGAACCCTGGCGAGGACTCTTGCCGCTACCGCGCGAACGGGGAGGTATGCCGTCGCTCTCGGAGACGTACATCTCGAACCGCCAGCGCGTCCAGCCGAACCACGCGAACAACTACGGGGCGGTCCACGGCGGGAACCTGATGAAGTGGATGGACGAGGTCGGCGCGATGTCGGCGATGCGGTTCGCGGGCAACTCGTGTGTGACCGCCGCCGTCGACGAGTTCTCCTTCGAGCGCCCCATCCCGGTGGGCGACACCGCACTCATCGAGTCCTACGTCTTCGAGGCGGGCCGGACCAGCGTCAAGGTGTTCCTCCGGGCGTTCCGCGAGAACCCACGGACGGGCGAGCGCGAGCAGACGACGAGTGCCTGTTTCACCTTCGTGGCACTGGGCGAGGACGGGAAGCCGACCCGCGTCCCGGAGCTGACGGTCGAGGGTGACGGCGAGGAGGAGCTGCGCGAGCAGGCGCTGGCGAACCAGTCGAGCGAGTAGCCCTACTCGAGCACGACGACGTACCGGGTCAGCGACCGGTGGACCCGGCGCTCGAAGGTGTCCTCGACCGCCCAGCCCGCCGCGCGGGCCTGCTCGACCCAGGAGCGGTCCGCGACGACGACACAGCGGTCGGCCACCCGGCGGGCCTCGGCGAGCGCGCCGGCGACGAGGTCGTCCAGTGCGTGGGTCTCGATCTTCGACTGGCGGCCGTAGGGCGCGTCGAAGACGACCGCGTCTATCGCGTCGTCGCGCAGGGGGAGGCGGGTCGCGTCGCCCCGGCAGACGTGCCAGTCGCCGGGGTCCTCGATGGCGTGGTCAGCCGAATCGAGGAAGTGCGAGAGGTTCTCCGTCGCACCCGCGACCATCTTCGCCTGGGCGTCGGTGCCGACCACGTCAGCGCCGACGAGCCCGGCCTCGACGAGGACGCCGCCGGTGCCACACATCGGGTCGAGCAGGCGCTGGCCGGGGGCGGCCCCGGCGATGTTGACGACGGCACGTGCCAGGAGGGGGTCCATGCTCCCGGGCTGGAAGAACGGTTTGTCGGTCGGCATGCGGTCGCCGAAGTCGCGGGTCGACTCGACGGCGAGCCAGCCCAGTGCGCAGACGCCGCCCTCGCCGGCTGTCGGGTCGGTCTCGTCGTCGCCGTCTCCCCCGTCCTCGTCGGGCTCTTCGAGCGGCGCGAAGACGGCCCGGAGCTCGTGGTCGGGGTCGTCGAGGTCGACCGTGAAGCCGCGGTCGACGAGGACCTGGCCGAGCGCGCGCTCGGCGTCGCTGGTCGAGATGCCGGTGGCGCCGCGGACGTCCCGCGCCCGCACCGCGACGCTTCCCTCGCGGTCGATACCGGCCGCCTCGAGCAGGGCGACCGCGCTGTCGATGGCGGCGTCGGTCCGGCCGACGAGCCGGCTCGCGCGGTGCGTGTAGGCGAGCCCTCGCACCCGGTCGGGCGCGACGCTCCCGGCGGTCGCGAGCCCGACCCCGATGCGTTCGACGCCGGTGGCGGCGTTTCCGGCCTCGCGGGCGGCGAAGGCGTCGTCCTCGCCGCCGAGTTCCAGCAGGTACACGCGTGCTGGTACTCGGCTGGGATTGAATACGATTGTGATGCGGGCCGGTACGGGCGAGGACCCCGGTGCCGTGTCCGTGGGGGTCGGCTCGCGCGCGCTCCAGCACGCGTCATCTCCCCCGTGCGACCTGTCAGTCACCCCGGCGAAAGGATTCAAGTCAGCCTTATACCGGCAACATTCGAGGGTTCTGTCCCCGGCGAACCCCGTCACGTCCGTCGGTTTCGGGTGATACGCGCACACGGCACCAACCTTTATAAACCTTAAATACGACTTTTAAGACGATATATGACCGACCCCAAGGAGACCATCAATATCGAAAACGTGGTCGCGTCGACTGGCATCGGCCAGGAACTCGACCTCCAGAGCGTCGCCATGGACCTCGAAGGTGCGGACTACGACCCGGAGCAGTTCCCCGGCCTCGTCTACCGGACGCAGGACCCGAAGTCTGCGGCGCTGATCTTCCGTTCCGGGAAGATCGTCTGTACCGGCGCCAAGAGCACAGACGACGTGCACGAGAGCCTCCGCATCGTCTTCGACAAGCTCCGCGAGCTCAACATCCAGGTGAACGAGGACCCCGAGATCGTCGTCCAGAACATCGTCACCAGTGCGGACCTCGGTCGTAACCTCAACCTGAACGCCATCGCCATCGGCCTCGGCCTCGAGAACATCGAGTACGAGCCCGAGCAGTTCCCCGGCCTCGTCTACCGCCTCGACGAGCCGAAGGTCGTCGCCCTCCTGTTCGGCTCCGGCAAGCTCGTCATCACCGGCGGCAAGAAGCCCGTCGACGCCGAGCACGCGGTCGACAAGATCGTCTCGCGTCTGGAAGACCTCGGCCTGCTGGAATAGCAGGGCACAAGCCACCGGCCTCCCAATGGCCGGTATGCTCGCTCTCGCGCAGCTCGACCCAGCCACCGGCTCGCCAGTGGCCTTCCTCGGCACGTTCCTGCTGGCGGCCCTCTTCTACGCGGTGACGCTGCACATCGCCGCGCGGAACGTCCTCGGCAGCGTCCCGGTCAAACCCGCGTTCGTCGTCGGGCCGCTGCTCGCGGCCGTCTCGCTCCTGCTCCAGCGCCGCGGCCCCGCGGTCGTCATCCCGGTCCTGCTCCTGCTCGACGCCTTCGCCATCCACTGGGTGTACGGCCTCGACCGCCGCGAGACCGCCTTCGTCGCCGTCATCCACTACACCGTCGCGGTCATCCTCGGGTTCACGCTGTACAATCTGGTGGCGCTGCTGTCGACCGCGCCGACGTAGGCGTCACCGAGGCGCGACCCGACCTCCCCACCCCGACATACCGGGGTTTTTGTCCCTCACCCCCGCAGTCCGGGTATGGAACAGTCCCAGCGCACCGGTATCGCCCGCGGCGGCCTCTCGTTCATGCTGGCCGCGGTCGTCATCTTCGCCGTCGGCGCGACGGGGACCTACCCCAGCGACGGCCTGCTCGCCGCGCTGGTCGTCCTCGGCGTCGCCATCGTCGTCGCCTCGCGGTTGCTCGAGAACCCGATGCTGGCGGCGGTCTGGTTCGCGCCAATCGTCGCCGCCATCGTGCTCTTCCTCCAGCAGGACACGTCGAGCGAGAACCTCGTCACGCAGTCGGTCGTCGTCGGCGCCATCGGCGTGGCGCAGGTGCTGTTCTCGCAGGTCGGCCGGTAGCAGAGTCGAGAACGAAGACGGCGGCGTTACTCGACGAGGCGCTCTATCTCGGTGACGAGCACGTCGCTCGCACCCTCCTGTTTGACCCTGTTGATGGTCTCGAAGATGTCGCGCTCGTCGACGACAGCGTGGACCGCCACCTTGTCGGTGCCCGCGATGTCCATGACGGTCGGACCGCCCATCCCGGGGATGACCTCGCGGATGCGGTCGAGCCTGTCCTCGGGGGCGTTCATCATCAGGTAGCGCTTCCCGTCGGCCGTCAGCACGGAGTTCAGTGCCATCCGGATCTGGTCGACCTTCTCCTCGCCCACGACGTCGGGGCGGGCGAACAGTCGGACCGACGACTTGAGGACCTCGTCGATGATGCCCAGCCGGTTCATCCGCAGGGTCGTGCCCGTGCTGGTGATGTCGACGATGGCGTCGGCCATGTCGACGTGGGGCGTGAGTTCGGTCGCGCCGGTCACCTCGGCGATGTCGACCGGGATGTTGCGCTCCTCGAAGTAGTTCTCCGTGATGCGGGGGAACTCGGTCGCGACGGTCCGCCCCTCGAGGTCGTAGGGAGTCTCGATGGTGTCGTCCTCCTCCGGCGCGGCCAGTACGAGCCGGCACTGCCCGAAGCCGAGGTCGAGCAGGTCCTCGACCTCGACGCCGGCCTCAGAGACCTGGTCGAAGCCCGTGATGCCGAGGTCCGCCGCCCCGTCGGCGACGTACTCGGGGATGTCCGCGGCGCGGGCGAACAGGAGCGACACGTCCGGGTCGACGGTGTCGGCGTACAGTTTCCGGTCGGCCCCGTCGACGACGTGCAGGCCCGCACGTTCCAGCAGGTCGATGGTCGGGTCGTGCAGTCGGCCCTTGTTAGGCACCGCGATTCGCATTTGCCGGGGTTTCGCGGGCAGGGGGGAATTGCCTTTCCCTCTGCCCGCGACTTGCCGGTTCACGCCGCGCCGGCGCCGCCGAACACCTGCTCCAGCAGCCACGTCGTCACGTGCATCTCGACGACGGCGGCGACTCCCAGCGCGACCCACGCGACGAGCACGAGCAACAGCGTCCGCTTCACCTCGGCACGGGTCCACAGCTCGTCGCGGCGGTCCAGCACGTAGTTCACGACGACGCCGATGACCCGGAAGCCGACCGCGCTGGCGACGAACAGCGCCGGCAGTTCGAGGATTCCGTGGGGCGCGAGCGCGAGCAGGACGAAGCCGATGCCGGCCTGTGCGGCCGCCAGGGAGGCGACGTAGCCGACGATGACGCCGTTGAACAGCAGCCCGACGAGCGTGAGCAGGCCGCCGGTGAGCGCCCCGAAGATGAAGATGAAGAACACCCGCGTGTTGTTCAGGAAGACGAACGTCGCGGTCGGGTCCTCGGGGAGGAGGTCGCCGAAGGACTCCAGCCCCATCGCCGCGAACAGGTCGATGTCGGCCTGGTAGATGGCGATTCCGGCGAGGATGCCGAGACAGAACAGCGCGACGGAGAACCCGACGTAGGGCCGGTGCTCCCGCCACGCGAGCCGGAGGGCGTCGGTCGTCCAGTCTGGAGGGCCGTCCCGGGCGGGCGAGGACGCCGCGTCGGCCTCGCTGGTGGGGGCCGTGGCGTCGGCAGCGTCGGCGGCGTCGGCAGGGTCGCTGGCGGACATACCCGACCCTTCGACCGCCTGCCAGAAAAACCGTCCCGATGGAGTCATGGCCGCGGGGGCGAAAGCGCGGGACATGGAACGCGTCATCAGCGGCGGACAGGTACTCCTGCCCGACCTGACGATTCGAGCGACGGACGTGCTGGTCGACACAGCGGCCGGCGAGATTCTGGAACTCGGCGACGACCTCGCCGGCGACGACGAACTCGACGCCGCGGGCGGCCTCGTCGTCCCGGGCCTCGTGAACGCCCACACCCACGTCGCGATGACCCTGCTGCGGGGCTACGCCGACGACAAGGAGCTCGACGCCTGGCTCCAGGAGGACATCTGGCCGGCCGAGGCGGCGCTCACCCCCGAGGACGTCCGCATCGGCGCGGAACTCGGCATGCTGGAGATGATCAAGACCGGCACGACGGCGTTCGCGGACATGTACTTCCACGTCCCCGAGATCGTCGACGCGGTCGAGGAAGCCGGCCTGCGTGCCCGCGTCGGCCACGGCGTCGTCACCGTCGCCAAGGAGGCCGACACCGCCCACGACGACGCGGCCGAGAGCATCCGGGTCGCGAAGGAGTTCGACGGCGCCGCCGACGGCCGCGTCCGGACCGCCTTCATGCCGCACTCGCTGACGACCGTCGCCACCGAGTTCCTCGAGGAGTACGTGCCACAGGCCCGCGAGGCCGGCGTCCCGGTCCACATCCACGCGAACGAGACCGCCGACGAGGTCTCGCCCATCGTGGCGGAACACGGGATGCGCCCCCTCGAATACGCCCGCGAACACGGCCTGCTCGAACCCGGGGACTTCCTCGCCCACGGCGTCCACACCGACGCGACCGAGCACGACCTGCTGGCCGAGACCGGTGCCGCGGTCGTCCACTGCCCGGCCTCGAACATGAAGCTCGCCTCCGGGATGGCCCCGGTCCAGGAGCTGCTCGATGCCGGCGTCACCGTCGGCCTCGGCACCGACGGCGCGGCCTCGAACAACGACCTCTCGATGTTCGACGAGATGCGCGACGCGGCCATGCTCGGCAAGCTCGCGGCCGACGACGCCAGCGCGGTCCCCGCCGAGGCCGTCGTCCGGATGGCCACCGAGGGCAGTGCCGCGGCCGCGGGCCTCCCCGGCGGACGCATCGAGCCCGGCGCAGCCGCCGACCTCGTCGTCCTCGACCTCGACGCACCCCACCTCACGCCCGCCCACGACCTCGTGAGCCACCTCGTCTACGCCGCCGCGGGCTCCGACGTCCGGCACACGATGTGCGACGGGCAGGTCCTCATGCGGGACCGCGAGGTCCTGACGCTGGACGAGGAACGCGTGAAGACAGACGCGAGAGAACACGCGGCGGCGCTGGCCGAGCGCGCCGATTAGGCCGCGATTCCGGCCGCGACCGGGCGAATCGCCGGCGAGCTCGTGTTCTCGTACACCCGGACGTTGCGGAACCGGGAGACGGCGGTCGGTTCACCGTCGGCATTCTGGGCGGGGCACTTGTTCGCCGGGTGGGACGGGCCGTTCGGGTCACAGTCCGTGACGAACACGAGGTAGTCGGTGTTGCCGGTGTACAGTTGCCCGATGGGCACCTCGTACCGGACCCAGCCGTCACCGAGTTCGTAGTACGCCGCACCAGAGAACTGGCTGACGTTCTCGCCCCAGTTCTGGACGCCGAACACCTGTACCACCCGGCTCGCGTCCTGATTGTCCTTGTCGTCCGCCAGCCCGATACCGTGGATGTCGCCCTCCGCGGTGCTGTCGAACTCGAACGCGAGGACCGTGTCCGACGTGACGTTGTAGGAGTGGTCGATGTACCGCCACTGGTTGCCCCGCATCGTGACGGTCGCGCCGCCGTCGGTGGCCGTCGTCTCGCCGTCGCCGTTCTGGCTCCCGGCGTAGGTCTGCGTCGGTGCCTGCTGGTCGAAGTCGGTGACCTGCGGCGAGGAATCGGGAACCGGCGGCCGCGCCTCCGCGACGACCGTGTTCGACGGCTCGTGGACCACCCGGACCGTCACCTGCGAACTGGACAGCAGGTTCGTCGTGCCGAAAGCCTCGCCAGCACGCAGTTTCCCGTCGTTGTCTGCCGACCGACGCAGGAACGCCGAGAGGGGCGTCTCCGAGACGGTCCCGCCGTCGTCGACGAAGACCACGAACTCCTCGACGGGGAGCGCGTCGCCGCCACGGTGGGTGACGACCAGCGTCTGGGCGTTCGCGCCGTTGGCCGCCACGGTCGCGTCGACCGACGCCTCCGGCGGGTCCGCCAGCACCCCCGGGACCGCGTCGAACACGACGACCCCGGCCGCGCCGACCATCACCACCGCGAGCGCCGCCATCAGGAGCAACCCGACCGGTGAGGTGGCCCCCCGTTCCCCGAACATGGGTCGAGACAGGGGGCGAGGATGGATAAATACTAGGACGAATGACATCCTCGGCACGGTTGGTATCCTGGGTTCCCATTCCGAAACGAACCGCGAGCATCGTTTTTGAACTGAATGAACGATTCCAGCCGGGTCGTTCGAGGCCGGTGAACCGAGTGAACGAGGCTGAACGTCAGTACGGGTTTATGCAATGTCTGTGCAGATGGTGAGTCGTGATGATGCGCTCAAAGACGACACTCGCGGTGTTCGGCGCGCTGCTGCTGGTCGCAGCGGCGGTCGCCCCGGCAGCCGCGGCAGCCTCGCCACAGACGACCGTGCAGACGAGCAGTCCGTCGGCCTCGCTCAGCGACCTGGTCGCTGACAACAACACGACCGACGACAACACGACGGACGCCACGAACAACACCACCGACGGCGACAACGTCACGAACACGACCGACGGTGACAACACGACGAACACCACCAACACCACCAACCAGAGCTCCGAGGACGCGATGAACGAGTTCTCGCGTCAGCTCACGGACTACGTCCAGGAGGTCACCAACAACTCCTCCGTCGAGGCGCCCGGCCGCCTCATCGCCAACTGGGTCCTGACGCACAACCCGGGTAACGCGCCGGACCACGCGGGTCCGCCGACCGACGCCCCCGGCAAGTCCGACAACAGCACGCAGGGGCCGCCCGAGGACAAGCCCGGCAAGGCCGGCGGCAACAACAGCTCCGGCGGCCCGCCGAGTGACGCGCCCGGCAACGACGACGGTGACGACGACGAGGAGAAGGGCAACAACGGTAACGGGAACGGCCCGGACAAGCGCCTCGTCGCCGACCTCGGGTTCCTGCCCTTCGACTGGTAGAACCCGTCTCCCACACCAACCACACGCCCCCTTCCCCACTCCCACCACTGGGAAACCACTTCCACCACCGGGGAACCCCCCTTCCCCACTTCCACCATCATCTTCCTGTGTGACACCACGGCCCCGGAGCGGCAGCGCCGGGCCGGCCTCGTGTGACCCTACCCGAGCCGTCAGTCCACCCGCGGCAGGTGGACGGTGAACACCGCGCCGCCGTCGGGGCCGTTCTCGGCGTCGACCCGCCCGCCGTAGGAGTCGACGATCTCGCGGACGAGGTAGAGCCCGAAGCCGGTCCCCGGGCTGTCGAAGCCCTTGCGTCCCTTCTCGAAGACGGCGTCCCGGAGTTCCTCGTCGATGCCGGGGCCGTTGTCGCTGACCACCACGGAGACCCTCTCGTCGGTCACCTCGGTCCGCACCTCGACGACCGGGGTCTCCCTGTCGTTGTGCTGGACCGCGTTCGTCAGCAGGTTCTCGAACACCTCCGGCAGCAGGTCGTCCGCCAGCACCGCGACGTCGGGGAAGTCCTCGGCCTCGACCCGGGCGTGGTCGTAGGCGTCGACCGCCTTGGCGACCTCGGATTCGAGGATGGGCGCCAGGTCGGTCGGCTCGGGGTCGTGTTCCTTCCCCTCGACGATGGCCCGCATGAACGCCCGCATCGTCTCGATGAGGTCGATCATGTCCCGGATGCGGGTCTGGATGGTGTCGAGGTGGCCGGCCATCTGGTCGTCGACGTGCCCCTCGAGCATGCCCGCGCGGGCCTCGACCACGTTCATCCCGTTGAGCAGGTTGTGCCGGATGATGCGGTTCATGAACTCGAGGCGCTCGCGCTCGTGTTCGACCTTCTGTTCGCGCTCGCGGCGCTCGGTCATGTCGCGGGTGACCTTCAGGAACCCGCGGACGTCGTCGTCCTCGTCGTCACGGAGGGCCGTGACGACCACGTTCGCCCAGAACCGGGAGCCGTCCTTGCGCACCCGCCAGCCCTCGTCGACGGCCCGACCCTCCTCGGCGGCCCGGTTGAGCAGCGTCTCGGGGCGGCCCGCCGCGCGGTCCTCCGTCGTGTGGAACGACCGCACGTGCTCGCCGAGGATCTCCTCCTCGGTGTACCCCTTGATGTCCTCGGCGCCGCGGTTCCAGCTCTCGACGTGGCCCTCGGGGCTGAGCCGGAAGATGGCGTAGTCCTCGACGTCCTCGACCAGCGACTCGAACTCCTCGCGGGTCTCCTGGAGTTGCTGCTCGCGGCGGCGGTCGTGGAGCCGGTGTTCGAGTTCGTGCGCCAGCGAGTTCGCCATGATGTCGAGCAGGGCCAGTTGCCACCCGGCGGTCTCCTCGCGCGGGCTGGGGTCACCGAACGCGAGGACGCCGTGGAGGTCGTCGTCGACCCGCACGGGAACGCCCACGTAGTACTCCAGGCCGAGCTCCTCGTAGGACCACGAGTCGGTGAACCCCGGCCACTCCTCGGAGACGTTCGACGCGTACTGGAGTTCGTCCTGTTCGACGATGCGCTCTGCGTACGTCCCGTCGAGAGCGACGGCGTAGCCCGCCTGGACGTCGCTCCCGAGCTCCGACTGGACCGCCTCGACGAGCATCTCGTCGCCCGCGACCTGCGTGAACACCGCGTGCTCCACGTCGAGCATCTCCCGTCCGATGTCGAGGAGGTCGTCGATGCGGTCGTCGAGGGGCGTCGACCGGTCGAGCAGCACGTCGTGGAGCCGGCGGAGGGTCCGCTCGCGGGCCTCGAGCCGGTCGTTCGTGCGCTTTCGCTCGGTGATGTCGGTGTAGTGCTCGATGCGGCCGCCCCGGTAGAGCCCGGACTCGATGGGCTGGCTGAAGTGTGCCAGCCACCGGTCCTCGTCCCCGTCGGCGACGCGGCACTCGAACTCCGCCTCGCCCGTGTTGTCGTCGTACCCCGCGGTCACCTGACCGGCGAACCGGTCGGGCTGGGCGAAGCGGTGTTTGAGTCGCTCCTCGACCAGCGTCCGGGCGTCGCACCCGATGACCTCGTCCCGGTCGAGGTCGAAGTACTGCTCGGTCGCCTCGTTGATCCAGACCACGTCGAACTCCGCGTCGAGGATGAACAGCCCCACGTCGGAGCTGTCGAGGACGTCCTCGGTCAGCGACCGGTAGCGTTGCTCGCTCATCGTCAGCTCTCGCTGGCCTTCGCGCTGGCGGGCGCTGTAGAGCCCGGCGGCACCCCCGGCGACGAGCCCGAGCAGGACCGTGTTGGTGACGGTGACGTAGGAGGCGGTCTGGTCCTGTAAGAACACGTGGACGCCGATGACCCACGATTCGAGGGCGACCGCGATGACGACGGCGACCACGGTCCACCGGGCGATGTGGACGACGCGGTCCGCCGGCCAGTCGTCGACCCAGAACCAGAATGCGGCGGCGATGACACCGATCGTCAACAGCCCGGTCGGGCCGACCTCGAGGGCGGCCGTGAAGGGGTTCCCACCAGCCGTGACGGTGACCACGACGGACTGCAACTGGGCGGCCAGAACGACGACACAGATGCTGACGATGCTGGCGACGCCCACCAGTCGTCGCTGCTCGTCCGAGAACTGCATTGCTGGGAGGTGGCCGTGGGAGCCTAAAAAGAGCGGCGCCTACACACCTCGGGCAGCTCCCCGCGAATCCGGCGGCGAACCCGCCGACCAGACCGGTGTGCCGACTTCGGTACCGTTTTCCTCCCGCTTCACATGGTCGCAGCCATGAGCACGTATCCGACCATCACGGAGCAACTCGACGACCCCGAACCGACCCAGGAGGAGGGCCGACGCAAGATGGACTGGGCCCGCCAGCACATGCCCATCCTGAACGCGCTCCGCGAGGAGTACGAGGCCGAACAGCCCTTCGCCGGCCAGCGCATCGGCATGGCGATGCACGTCGAGGCGAAGACGGCGAACCTCGTCGAACTCCTCGCCGACGGCGGCGCCGAGGTCGCCATCACCGGCTGCAACCCGCTCTCGACACACGACGACGTGAGCGCGGCGCTGGACACACACGAGAACATCACGTCCTACGCCAAGCGCGGCGTCGACGACGACGAGTACTACGAGGCCATCAAGGCCGTCATCGACATCGACCCGACCATCACGGTCGACGACGGGATGGACATGGTCGCCGCCATCCACGAGGACTACCCCGAACTCATCGACACCATCGTCGGCGGCTGTGAGGAGACCACGACCGGTGTCCACCGCCTCCGCGCCATGGACGACGACGGCGCCCTGAAGTACCCCGTCTTCGCGGTCAACGACACCCCGATGAAGACGCTGTTCGACAACGTCCACGGCACCGGCGAGTCCTCGCTGGCGACCATCGCCATGACCACGAACCTCTCGTGGGCCGGCAAGGACGTCGTCGTCGCCGGCTACGGCTACTGTGGCAAGGGCGTCGCGAAGAAGGCGGCGGGCCAGAACGCGAACGTCATCGTCACCGAGGTCGAGCCGCGCCGCGCCCTCGAAGCCCACATGGAGGGCTACGAGGTCAAGCCCATGGAGGAGGCCGCCGAGGTCGGCGACGTCTTCATCACCACCACGGGCAACCGCGACGTCATCACCGCCGAGCACTTCGAGCGCATGCAGGACGGCGTCCTGCTGGCGAACGCCGGCCACTTCGACATCGAGATCAACCTCGACCAGCTCGACGACATGGCCGTCGACCGCTACGAGGCCCGCGACGGCGTCGAGGCCTACGAGATGGCTGACGGGCGCCGCCTGAACGTCCTCGCGGAGGGGCGCCTCGTCAACCTCGCGGCACCCCTCGCGCTCGGCCACCCGGTCGAGGTCATGGACCAGTCCTTCGGCGTGCAGGCCGTCTGTGTGCGTGAACTCGTCGAGAACGGCGAGGAGTACGAGGCGGGCGTCCACGACGTGCCCGACGAACTCGACAAGGAGGTCGCCGAGATCAAGCTCGCGGCCGAGGGCGTCGAGTTCGACGCGCTGACCGACGAACAGCGCGAGTACATGGGCTCCTGGGAGCACGGGACGTAGCGCACCCACCAGCCCACCCGTCCTCGCCAGCCGACAGGAACGACGCTTTCTTGCGATTCTCTCGTTTTCATGCTACCCGGGACACACCTCAATCACCGATAACCTTAATTTTACAACAATTTCCGATACCATGAAGGATATTGGGAATGAGCATCAGACAGCGTGACGGAGGATAGCGACCTAACGACTGACGAGGAGGCGGTGGACTGGCCCCCGACGGATGGTGACGCGGTGAACGTCGCCGACCGCGGCGTCCGTGTTCGGAAGTGGGTTACCGAACGCGGCGCCGCCGTACCCGTCGTGAACTACGACATCGCGTCGATGCGTGACGAGCCAGTCACGCTCGAACTCCGTGACACGACCCCAGAGGACCTCTCGGGCGAGGACGTGGGCTTTCACGAGGACTTCGAGGCGGAGAACTGGCGACGCGTCGACGAGAACGAGATCGCGTACCGACGACGGCTCGACCCCGGCGAATCGGTGACCACGGTGTACGGGGTTCGACGGTCGTCGCTCGACGACCGCGAGGCGTTCCTCGAGCGGCCGACGCTGTCGGTCACCACCGAGGACGAGGACGGCCCCGGGCCGGTCGAGGAGACCGCCGAGGCGGTCCCGACGCTCGACGTGGACGACGAGGGCGACATCGCCATGGACGAGGGGGACGCCGAGAGCATCGAAGAGGCGGCCGCAGAGGTGCTCGACCTGGACGACCCCGATAGCGACCCCGGTGCCGAGCCGATGCCACCGGCCGATGCCACCGAGGCCGCCACGCCGGCGGAGGATGACCAGGCCGAGGAGCCGGAGGAGCCGGCCGCGTTCGGCTCGGGCCTCGACCTCTCCGGCGCGGACGACCTCGGTATCGACGACGACGAACCGGCACTCGGCGACCTCTCGCTCGACGAGGGACCGGACGCAGACAGCGCCGCCCCCGGCGCCGATAGCGACAGCGATAGCGACGCGAACGTCGGCCGGACCCAGGCCGGCGCCAGCGTCGCGGCCGACCTCGCCCGCGAGTTCCGCACCGACAGCGTCGACGAGGACGACCGGGACGCCATCGCACAGGAGCTCAACCTCGAGCTCTCCGAGTCGACGGCGGCGTTCCTCGACCGGCTCCGCGACCGGGCGAACCAGCGCCGCGAGCGGCTCGAACGCGACATCGAGGACCTCGAATCCAGCATCACCGAGGTCTACGGCCTCAAGGCCGACGCGGCGGACCTGCAACAGACCCGGGCGGACCTCTCCGCCCTCGCAGAGCAGAAGGCCGACGAGTCCGACCTCGCGGTGGTCACGGAGGCCGTCGAGGCACTGGAGGACGCGAAGGCCGAGGCCGACCGCCTCGACGACGTGGCCGAGCGACTCGACACGCTGGTCGAAGACGCCGCGACCGACGAGCGCGTCGACGACGTGGTCGCCCGGCTGGACGACCTGGACGAGGCGGCCGCCAGGGCGGACGCACTCGAGGACCTCGCCGACGAGGTCGACGCACTCGACCACCGTTCCGCTACGGTCCGCGGGCTCGCCGAGGCCGAGCGCGACCTCGCACGCCTCGACGACATCGCGGCCCGGGCCGAGGCGCTGGCAGCGCTGGAGGACCGCGTCGACGCCCTCGACGACGACCTCGAGACGCTCCGCGAGGAGCGCGAGGACGCGACAGCCGAACTCCGGGAGGACCTCGAAACGTCCATCGCGGACGCGAGAGAGGACCTCTCCGCGGACCTCGCGGACGCGCGCAGTGAGTTCGAGAACGACCTCGAGGCGGTCCGGCGCGAGCGCGAAGCGGCGACGGGTGACCTCCGGGACGACGTGGAGGCGGACCTCGAGGCGGTCCAGTCCGACCTCGAAGCGGACGTGGTCGACCTCCGCGAGTCGACCGACGACGACGTACAGGCGCTCCACGACCTGCTCGAGGACGAGTACGTCACCGAGCGGACCGTGGACGACGTCATCGTCCAGCGCGTGGACAACAGCCTGCGGGCGCTGCTGTTGCTGGCGCTCGGCTCCGGTGGCGTCCTGCTCTCGTTCGTCCTCGCGGCGACGGGGGCGGCGTCGCTGGCGCTCAGCGCGTTCGTCCTCGGCGCGGTCGTCCTCGGCGGCTGGTGGTACCTCCAGCCCGGCGGACTGGCCAGCGGCATCGGCGACGGCGACGACGCCGTTGCTCCCGATGCAGGGGCCGAGAGCGAGTCGTCCGCAGACGACGACCCGGTCGAAGCTCCCGACGAAGAGGAAGCGAGCGCGGACGAGGAGGAACCGGCCCCGGACGTCGACGACGACTCGCCGGACGAGGACTCCGCGACCGTCGAAGCGAGCGACGATTGACCACCCGCTGTCACCCTCTTCTCGGCCCTACTGGCCGCCGCGGACGACGTGGCCGTACTTCAACAGCGCGACGAACGTCGTGCCGCCGAGGACGTTCCCGATGGTCGCGGCGGTCATGAACCGGGCGTACTGCGCCAGGTCGATGCCGCCGGCGAAGACGGCCGCGAGCACCTCGACGTTGCCTGCGATGCAGTGGGGCAGGTGCGCCAGCCCGATGGTGACCGTCACGATCCAGACGACGAGCATCCGCCCGGTCGTCTCCTGGGCTGCGGTCACGAGCCACGAGAGCAGCCCCATCAGCCAGCCGGCGAGGATGGCGCCGACGAGCAGTTCGAGGAACCCGTGGTCGACCAGCGGCTTCGCTATCTCGGTGAACGCGGAGAGTTCGGCGATGCCGAAGGCGGGTGCGGCCGCGACGGCCAGCCCCGCGAACAGCGCCCCGCCGACCACGTTCGCGGTGAAGACGACGCCCCAGACCCGGCCGAGGTCCGAGAGCGCGGCGCGCCGGTCGAGGACCGGGAGGACGGCGAGCGTCGTGTGCTCGGTGAACAGCTCCGAGCGGCCGAGGATGACGAAGACGAACCCGACGGTGTAGGCGTTGGCCAGCAGGATTCTCGTCGCCGGCTCGCCCCAGGTGTCGCCGACGAGCGTGAGCAGGACCACCATGAGCAACGGGCCGAAGCCGATGTCCAGCCCGGCCGACAGCCCCGAGAGGAAGAGCCCGTCGACCGACCGCGTCAGCTGGTTCATCCCCTCCTCGATCTGCTCGGCGAGGATGGTCGTCGACGGCTTCTGCTCGTCGGAGTCGTGCGGCTGACCGCCGGCAGGCTCTCCTGACATCCCGTTGGAGGTCCGAGGGCAGCGGCGTGGAAAAACGGCCGGCCTATCCGGACCGACCACGGTCGCCCGACTTAAGAACCACCGTCTCCGAGAGGGGAACATGAGTTCGAACCGCAAGGGAGACCGACGGGAGCGCGAGCTCGTCAATCGGCTCGACGAGGCGGGCTTCGCCGTCATGCGCGCGCCGGCGAGCGGGAGCGCGACCGAGCGCGAGCTCCCCGACGTGCTGGCCGGGAACGGCGACGTGTTCTACGCGATCGAGGCGAAGTCCTCCTCGGGCCGACCCATCTATCTCGACGGCGAGGAGATCGAGGCGCTGCTCTTCTTCGCACAGAACTTCGGGGCGAAGGCCCGCGTCGGCGTGCGCTTCGACCGCGAGGACTGGTACTTCTTCCACCCGGCCGACCTCTACGTCACGGACGGGGGGAACTACCGGGTGAAGAAAGAGACGGCGCTGGCCGAGGGGACCGACTTCGAGGAGTTCGTCGGCGGCCCGCGAAAGCGCAGCCTGACGGAGTACGACGACGACGAGTAGCGACTGGAGCACGTTTTCTGGCGAACAGGCGGTGGCTGTCGCTCGCCTGTGTGGGCACCGCACACCCGCTGGCACACAGACGGTGGCTCGTCAGGGCACACCGGCGGTGGCCGCGCTCTCGGATAAGAAGGGTGGGGAACGGCAGAGCGGATGGAGTCCGAGCTTCCCGTCGGCGCTGCGACCGAGCACCTTCGGGTTCTCGAACCCGCTAACCGGGCGAATCGGTCGTACAGCCGAATCAGACGTCCGGCCGCTCGAGGCGAGAGACGGGGAAGGTGTACACCCGGAGCGACCCGGGCTCGGGCCCGTCGTCGGTCACCCGGACCGCCGGGTACACCGCGCTCACGACCGGGTCGTCCGCCGGGTAGTCCCGGTTGGTGGCGTACTCGGCGACCGTGCAGTCGTGGCTCGGGACCCGGACCTCGTCGGCGCGCCGGTCCGACGTGGCCACGACGAGGACCAGTCCGCCGGTCTCGCGGTCCCGGGCCACGTCACCGCGCTGGAACCGGTGGCGCGGGCAGAGGTGTGGCTCGTCCGACCCGGTTGGCACGAACACCGACTCGGAACAGACCGAGCAGGGGACCGCGACGTGCCCCGGCGGCGGGACCCGTCCCTCGGTGATCTCGATGGCCACGCGCCGGAGGTGCTTACAGCGCGCCTCCCGGAACACGTGGTCCGGGCAGGTGCAGGTGCCGGCGACGACGTTCGCGAGGTAGCGGTTGCCCGACTCGGTCTCGACCTCGTAGACGTCGCCGCCGAACGACGTGACCGACATGGGTTCTTCGCGTGCGCGACGCGACCGCTCGTCGAGGTGGGCGCCGCTGGGCACGGGCAGGTTCGCCTTCTGTGACGCTGGTGTGCTTCTGGTGTGCGTCATGTGATTTCACCGCCGGAGCGCGGGCTACGCCGGCGTTCCGGGCTCGAGTCGAAGTACGGGTTCTGTGGGTGTAAGTCTTTCACCCGGACCGGTGATTTCGGGCCGTCTGCGCCCCCGAAGACGGCATTCTGCCCCCGCCAGCCCCGTGGTCGTGCGCAGACCACACAATCGAACGGTTCAGGTGGCTGGCCCGACTAGCAGTTCGCGATGGAACCCCTGCCGGGGCTCGCACCACTGCACGCCAGCACCACGGTCAGCCCGCTGCTGCTGGGTGTCCTCACCCTCGCCGGCCTCGGGTCCGCGCTGTTGCTCGGGCTCGGGCTGGCGGCCTACGTCCGGCGGCGCTCGCGGCCGTACCTGCTGGTCGCACTGGCACTCGCCACCATCGCGGGGCGGTCGCTGGTCGCCTGGCTCGCGATGATGGGGCCGCTCACCGACGCCGACCACCACCTCGTCGAACACGGCCTCGACGTGGTGATGACCGCACTCGTGGTCGGCGCGGTGTGGTACGCCCGCGAGATCCGGCAGGGCCGCGGTACCGACGACACATGACCGACGCACGCACCCGCATCGAGCACGAGATCGCAGCACAGCCCGGCGTCCACTTCAACGAACTCGTCCGGTCGCTCCCGTTCGCGGCCGGCCACGTCCAGTACCACGTCCGCTCGCTGGTCGACGAGGAGGCGGTCCGCCGGGACGAACTGTTCGGCCGAACCCACTACTTCCCGCCCGGCTACGACGAGTTCGAGCGCGCGGCCATCGCGCTGGTCCGCCGGGAGACCACCCGCGACGTCCTCGCCACCCTCATCGAGCAGGGACCCTCCCGCCCCGCCGCGGTCGCCGAGGAGGTGGGCGTGGCGCGCTCGACGCTGGAGCACCACCTCGACAACCTCTGTGATGCCGGGCTGGTCGAGAAGGAACGCGACTCGCGCAACCGCGTGACGCTGGTGCTCGCCGACCCCGAACGGACCGGCGACCTCCTCGCCGACGTGACGCCGACGATGCCGGAACGCCTCGTGGACCGGTTCACCCGCCTGGTGGACGACCTGCTGGCCGAGTGATTTTATACGAGGACGCGGCCAGCCCCGTCGTGTCCTGACGAGCAACCGCGTGGCGGGCAGCGGGTGTGCGACCAGCCGCCACGCGACTCCCGGGCGTCCAGACCGGCCACGACGCCCACGTGTCGCCTGTTCGCCCTTTCGACGCGCGCACCACGCCGTTTTTTGCGGGCCAGTCCCTAGCGAACGTCGATGACAGCACGCGACAGCCGCGGAATTCCCCGCCGCGAGTTCGTCAAATCCGCCGTCGCCATCGGCGGGACGGCCGCCCTCGCTGCCTGCCTCGACCGCGAGCGAGGCGGCGACGACGCCGCTTCCATCCCGACCGGCCGCGACGACCCGACGAGCCTCCCGAGCGGCCAGCACACCTGGAACCGGTTCCTCGCCACGGACGACCACGGCAACGACGTCATGGCCCGCCACCACCTCCTCCTCTACCTCGACTACGCGGGCGACGGGACGCCGACCAGCGACGAGCGCGAGACCGTCGAGACCGCCTTCCGGAGCCTCGAACGCGCCTTCGAGTGGTCGAACGAGGGCCTGCTGTTCACGGTCGGCTACTCCCCGGCGTACTTCGACCGGTTCGACGAGTCCCTGCCCGAGACCGCCGGGCTGGCCGAGCCGAAGGCCCTCTCCCCCTTCGAGGAACCCGAGTTCGACACCAACGACGCCGTCGTCCACCTCGCGAGCGACCACGGCTCGGTCCTGCTCGAGGCCGAAGAGGCCCTGAAGGGCAGCCGTGAGAAGGCAAACGGCGTCGAGATGGAGGCCCACCTCGGCGACGTGTTCGACCTGCCGAGCGAGTTCCCCGGCCGCCGAACCGGCTTCGTGGGCGATGGACTCCCCGCGAAGAACCAGGACGTGGACGGCATCCCGGAGGAGGCCGACATCGACGAGGACGCGCCGCTGTACATGGGGTTCAAGTCCGGTTTCAAGAAGAACCAGGCCAGCGAGGACTTCGTCACCATCCAGGAGGGCCCCTTCGCCGGCGGGACGACCCAGCACGTCTCGCGCATCCGCCTGCGTCTGGACGACTGGTACACCGAGAACGACCGGGAGGAGAACGTCGCGAAGATGTTCTGCCCGGCCCACGCCGAGGAGGGGAAGGTCGAGGGTGCAGGGGACAACCTCGGCGACTCCTCCGGCGTGGAGGAGGCGGACTGTGTCGAGTCCATCGACGAGGACGCCCGGACCCATGGGAGGATCGGCCACACCCAGAAGACGGCGGCGGCCCGCGAGGACGGCAGCCCGCTCATCCTCCGGCGCGACTTCGACTCCACCGACAGGGGCGAGGCCGGCCTGCACTTCCTCGCCGTCCAGCGTCGCATCGAGGACTTCGAGACGACCCGCGAGGCGATGAACGGGACCGAGCAGACCAAGCACCCGACCATCCGCCAGCGCGTCAACAACGGCATCCTCGAGTACACGTTCGTCAAGCGCCGCGGGAACTTCCTGCTCCCGCCGCGGGCACACCGCGCGCTGCCGGGCCCGAACCCGCAGTAGCGCGTGCGACCAGCGAAGCACCCTGTTTCGATGGAAGAACCAGAAGCCGCTTTTCTCCGAAGTGCCGAGTCACGAGCATGAGACGACGCACGTTCCTCGCGGCCGGTGCCGGCGCGGCCGCGACAGGGCTCGCCGGCTGTGCCGGGCTGCTGGAGACACAGACGGCGGGCATCCCGCCGGTCCTCTCCGACCGTCCGGACGCGGTCTACTATCCCACCCACGTCGAGGGGATGCAGATGGAGTCGATGACGACGAGTGGCGACTACAAACTCGGGCTGATGTACAGCTACCCCCATCGGTTCTGGACGGTGTCGGGCACCGAGGCCGAGCTGGTCGACATCGAACCCGACGACGCGGTCCACCTGATGGTCGCGGTCTGGGACCCCGAGACGGGAATCGTCCTCCCCGACGCCGGCGTGAGCCTCGAGGTGACGAAAGACGGCGACCTCGTCACCGAGGAGACCATCTACGCGATGCTCTCCCAGCCCATGGGCTTTCACTACGGCGCGAACTTCCCGCTGGAGGGCACCGCCACCTACCAGGTCGAGGTGTCCGTCGGCGGCCTCTCGGGCGTCCGGACGACCGGCGCGTTCGAGGGGAGGTTCGCGGAGTCGACCACCGCGACGCTCGACCTCAGCTACAGCGAGGGTGAGAAAGAGCAGATCATGTACGAGAACACCCAGGACCGCGCCGGCGCGCTCGAGGCCGTCCCACCGATGGAAACGAAGATGCCCCTCGGCGTCGCGCCCGCACAGGCCGACCTCCCCGGTCGCGCCCTCGGCGCCCCGAAATCGGGCGACGCGGTGCTCGCGACGCAGGCCGTCGACGCCGACCGGTTCGGCGACGGCACGTACCTCGCGGTGTCGGCGCGGTCGCCGTACAACCGGATGGTGCTCCCCTCGATGGCACTGCGCGCGACGGTGGCTCGCGACGGCGAGACCGTCTTCGACGGCGACCTGACCCCGACGTTCGACCCCGAACTGCACCACCACTACGGTGCGGCGGTCGAGTCCATCGAGTCCGGCGACGAGGTGACGCTCACCCCCACCATCCCGCCGCAGGCCGCCAGACACGAGGGCTACGAGACGGCCTTCGTCGAGATGGCCGAGACGACGTTCACGGTAGCGTAACTACGACACGCTTTTGTCCGGGCCGCGGGAAGCGCGTGCCAACGACATGGATTCGGAGACACTCAAAGAGGTCGTGGTCTCCTCCGGGGCCGTCGCGACCATCATCGGGATCATGATCTACATCGGCATGACCTACGGGGGCAACAAGGGCGTCCTCGCGATGGACGGTGGCCGGATGCTCGCGTACGCCATCGCCTTCTTCGTGGTCCTGATGGCGGTCATCGGGTACACGCGAAAGTACTGGCTCGACCTCGAAGACGAGTAACGGTCGGGCGCCGCGCCCGGGTCAGTCGTCCGCAGTCTCTACTCTCGTCTCGTAGTACGCGAGCGGGTGCGATATCTCCGCACAGACCTCGTCCTGGTTCACGCAGTCGCCGTAGGCCTGCACGGTCGTACACGACACCGGCGGGTACTCGATGCTGCCGTCCTCGCGCGCCAGTTTGGCCATCTGGTAGCGGATGCGCTCTGCGGTCTCGCCGGTCGCCCGGGTCACCGCGACGACCTCCTCGGGGTCCATCCCGACGGTCGCACAGAACGCACAGAGCGTGAACCACGACGGGGGCGCGAGCTCGTCCTCCTCGTCCTGTGCGCGCTCGAGCAGGTGGTCGACACACGGCGGGAACGAGTTGGCGTCGACCGGCCCGAACGAGGTCGGGAGGGCAGGGTCCGAGAGCACGTCCTCGATGCGTTCGACCTCGTCCTCGAGGTGTTCGGCGATGACGTCTGGTACCTGGAACGGGAGGCCGAGCATGACGCGCTCCTCGATGGCACCGCGCAGCAGCGTGAGGAGTTCGTCGCGGCTCACGGGGACGGTCCCGTCGGCGAGGCTGCGCCGGGGCAGCCGCCACGAGTCGCCGTCGCGGTCGCCGGCCAGCCGCAGGTACGCGCCGACCGCGACCCGGTAGCCGGTCTCGGCCTCGGTCACGTCCCCGGCGAGGTCGAACTCACGGAGCAGGCGCGCGACGGTGAGGTCGCTCCCGCTCGCGGACTTCAACTGCGTGGTGGTGTCGAGGTCCGAGCGGACGCGCTCGGCGGCGGTCGCGGCCTCCGCCTTGGCGTAGGTCTGGGTGACGACCGGGTCGTCGACGAGCGAGACGAGCACGCGCGCGACGGGGTACGAGAGGAGTTCGGTCCGGTTGTCGCGTCGCATCTCGCCGGTCGTGTGCTCGGTCAGCGCGGTCGTGACCCGCTCGATGGCCCGGTCGACCGCGGGGTCGTCCTCGCGGGCCACCAGCTCGCCGAGGTCGACCGCCGCCTCGTCGACGGCCTCGCGGGCCGCCGCGAAGAACGGATACCGGGCGTGAAGACGCTCCATCGACGGTCAGTTCCGGGTGCGGGCGGATAAACGCGACGGTCGCCGGTGCTGGTCGTGTCGCGCGACCGCACCGGCCGGGGGGAGAGAATCAGCTGCCGTATCGTGGGTCAGTCCGCGCCGGCTTCCGCTTCCGACTCTGCGCCGCTCGCCTCCGGGGCCTCGTGGGGGAGCGAGAGGACGACCGCCTCGCCGCCGAGCACCGTCGTCTCGCCGACCTCGACCGTCGTCTGGACCCGGAGTCGGTCGTCGCCGACGTGCTCGACGACCTCGGCCACGGCCTCGACCCGGTCGCCGGGTTGGACCGGCGCCTGGAACTGGAGGTCCTGTGAGAGGTAGACCACGTCGCCGGGGAGGTCCGCGAGCGCGGCGCTGACGACGCCCGCCGAGAGCATGCCGTGGGCGATGCGTCCGTCGAACATCGTCTCCTCCGCATACGCCTGCTCCATGTGGATCGGGTTCTCGTCGCCGACGAGCGCCGCGTAGGCCTCGATATCTTCGATCTCTACTGTCATCGTCGCAGTTGCCAAGTCACCCACCGTAGCTACTGCCATACACGGGGCCTTACCCTGCATGGCTATAAGTTATGCGTTAACATATCAACCCCTGACGGGAATCGTCCCACAGTTTCGGGATTTAGGCAGCGCCTTCCTTCGATATCGAGGGGTGGGAAGGCGGGTCGCCGCCCCCGGCGAGGGGGACGTGGGAGGTTAACATGTGAAACGGGGTCTTTTCTATCGTCTCGGTCGTTGGCCCCGGCATGGAACACGTGGTAAACGACGGGGTCCGCATCGCCTACGAGGTCGACGGGCCAGCGGACGCCCCCGTCATCGCCTTCTGCGAGGGGCTCGGCTACGGGCGCTGGATGTGGCGCTTCCAGCGACGACGGCTCGAGGACTACCGGACCATCGTCTTCGACAACCGGGGCACCGGCGACTCCGACGTGCCCGAACCGGCCGACGAGGGCGAGGACCCCCGGTACAGCATCGAGCTGTTCGCCAGCGACCTCGAGGCCGTGCTGGACGCCGAGGGGGTCGAGTCGGCCCACGTCGTGGGCGCGAGCATGGGCGGGATGACGGCCCAGCAGTACGCCCGCGACTACGACCGCGCCGAGACCCTCACCCTGCTGTGTACCTCCCACGGGGGCGAGGAGTCGGTCCCGACGCCGGAGTCGACCCAGGAGCGGATGTTCGAGGTCCCGCCGGAGTACGACGAGCGCGAGGCCCTCCGGTACAAGATGCAGCCCGCGATGTCCGACGACTTCTGGGAGGACAACGACGACCTCGTCGAGGAGATCATCGACTGGCGGCTGAGCTCCGACGCGCCACCCGAGGCTCGCCTCGCTCAGGCCGGCGCGGTCGCCGCCTTCGACAGCACCCCGTGGCTGGAGGACCTCACCATCCCGGCGAAGGTGCTGCACGGGACCGCCGACCGGGTACTCCCGGTCGAGAACGGGAGACGGCTCCACGAGCGCCTGCCCGAGAGCACGCTGGAGCTGTACGAGCACGGCTCGCACCTGTTCTTCATCGAGTCGGCCGACGCCGTGACCGCGGACATCCGCGAGCACGTGGAGAGTCATGCGGCATAGCCAGCGCCCCTACGAGTGGGTCGGCGCGTGGTCCGAGCGCCGCGCCAGCCTCTCGCCCGACGCGGTCGGCCTGCGGGACGCGACCACCGGCGAGGCGTACACCTACGCCGACCTGGACCGGCGCGCGAACCGGACCGCCCGCCTGCTCCGCGAGCACGGCGTCGCCAGCGGCCCGGAGACGCAGACCGGGGAGGCCGGCGGCCGCGTCGTCACGCTCTCGCGCAACCGGCCGGAACTCGTGGACCTGTTCTTCGCGACGGGGAAGACCGGTGGCGTGCTCGCGCCGCTCTCGCACCGCCTCGCGTGCCGGGAACTCGCCGAGTTGCTGGCCGACGTGGCCCCCGACCTCGTCGTGGTCGAGGGTCCCTTCGACGACCTGCTCGCGGAGGCGCTGGCCCACGAGGCCTGTGAGTACGACGGCCCGGTACTCGGCCTCGGGGAGTCCTCGTACCCGGGCTTCCTGGCCGCGCTGCCCGACGACGACTCGCCGGTCGAGACCGCCGACGTCGCGATGGACGACCCGCACCTGTTCCTGCACACCGGCGGCTCGACGGGCACGCCGAAGGAGACCGTCATCACCCACGGGAGCATCGCCTGGAACTCCGTCAACACCATCACGGCGTGGGGGCTCCGGCCCGAGGACGTCACCCCGATGGTGTTCCCGATGTTCCACACCGGCGGCTGGAACGTCCTCACCGTCCCCTGCTTCCACCTCGGCGCGGAGGTCGTCATCGCCCGCGAGTTCGACCCCGAAGAGGTCCTCAGAATCGTGGACGAACGCGACGCGACCGTCCTCGTGGCGGTCCCCGCCGTCCTGCGGATGATGACCCAGGCCGACGGCTGGGAGACCGCCGACCTCTCGACGCTCCGGTTCGCCAAGTCCGGCGGCGGCCCCTGCCGCGAGGCCGTCATGGAGGAATGGTGGTCCCGCGGCGTGGACCTCTCGCAGGGCTACGGCCTCACCGAGTGCGGCCCGAACAACTTCGCGATGCCCGACGGCTGGCCCCACGAGAAGGCCGACAGCGTCGGCGTCCCCGCGATGCACGTGGACGTACGAATCGTCGACGACGAGGGTACGGAAGTGCCCGAGGGCGACATCGGCGAACTGGAGATCTCGAGTCCCCACGCTGCCCACGAGTACTGGCACGCCCCCGAGGAGACCGCCGAGACCTTTGGCGAGGGGTGGGTCAGCACCGGCGACCTCGCCCGCCGCGACGAGGACGGCTACGTCTACATCGAGGGACGCAAGAAGAACATGTACGTCTCCGGCGGCGAGAACGTCTACCCCGCCGAGGTCGAGGACGTGGTGGCGAAGCACCAGAAGGTCGACGAGGTGGTCGTCATCCCGGTCCCCGACGACCAGTGGGGGCAGGTCGGGAAGGCCGTCGTGCAGGGCGACGCGAGCCTCACGCTGGAGGAACTGACGGAGTTCCTGGAGGGCAAACTGGCCCGGTTCAAGCGCCCGCGACACCTCGCGTTCGTCGACGAGATGCCGACCTCGGGGCCGTCGAAGATAGATAGAGAGGCGGTCAAGGAGCGGTTCGGCGGCGAGTAGGTCAGAAGCCGGGGTCGGCCTCGTGCCGGACGAGCCTGACGGCACGCCACACGCCGGCGACGAGGACGACCGACCCGAGAATCACGAAGACGAGGTCGGGGCTGGTGCCGACCTCCGGGACGACGAACAGCCCGAAGATGCCTGCTGCGAGGCTCGCCTGTCCCGTACCCGCGAGGAGGTGCGGGTCGATTCCTGCCGGACCGACACCGCTTGTGAGGAACAGTGCGCCGCCGAGGCCGAACAGGCCGATGGCGAGCGCCGAGACCAGCTCCCCACGCGCCTCCGGGACGAAGACGGCCATGAGGACGGCGAGCGCGAGGAGGACCGCGCCGTAGCCGGCTCTGGCTCGTGACTGCATGGCCGGCGGTTCGACGCCGGACGTGAAAAAGGTCAGTTCTGTGAGGGCGGTTCGGCGTACACCATCTCCATCCGGAGCCCTTCCTCGTCGGTCTCGGGCTCTGCCGGGAGCGTCTCGTATCCCGTCTCGGTCCCGACCGTCGCCGTCAGCGCCAGCACGAACGCGTCGAGCAGGTCGTCGTTGGAGAGTTCGGGGTCGTCCCAGCCCGCGATCGTCTTCCCGGCGGCCGCGAGGGCGTCGGTGAAGTCGTCGTCGACGGTCTCGAGGACCGCGACGCGCTCCCAGAAGGCGGCCGCGGGCTGGCCCGTCTTCGAGAACTGCATCGGTTCCGCGTCGTTGAACGCCCAGAAGCAGACCTCGGGATGGGATTCGCGGATGGTCTCCTGTGTCGCGTCGGAACCCCCGTTCAGCAGGTCGTCCACCGCCCGTATCTTCGGCGTGATGTTGAACGTCTGTTGCATGAGGCCCTTGCCGATCCGGTCCTTCTGCCGGCGGTTGGCCTCGTGGTAGTCCTCCTCGTCCACGACCTCGCGAATCGGGACGTTGAACACGCTTCCGGTGCGCCCTTCGAGAACACGACGGGCTTCCTGCTCGGGCTCTCGCGCCGCCGCAGCCGCCGCCAGCCCGATGGGCACGTCCACGAGAATCGTCTCCGCGCCCGCGTTGTCGTCCCACAGGGCGGCCATCTCGTCGTATCGGACCACGTCCGCGAACCCGTCCTCGCCGTACTGTACCGCGACCCAGCCGTCCGGGGTCCCGTCGACACCGACGAACTGCCGCCTCGAATTCATATCTCGTGGTTGGTCCCCGTCGGTAAAAACGCTCGCAGGCATGCCATAGCAAGTAGTAAGCCCGCTGGAGGTACCAAGAAGACAATCCTTATGAACGACCGGTCCGTTGAGTGTATACTAGTCACACACTATCATGATAGACCTCTCGATGGACATGGAGCAGTACGACTGCCCGTTCATCGACACCACCGCGGACCACGACGTCGCCTTCGCGGCCGCACACTGGGAGTTCAACCCGGTCGCGGAGGAGCTGGAGTGTCGGATGGTCGTCGAAGGAGCGGACAGGGGGGCGCTCGACAACGGCCTGCACACGCTGCAGGACCACGACCAGATGCACGACATCGACCTGCTGGCGAAGCGCGAGAACGTCGCGCACCTGCGGACGGTCATGGGCCAGACCGACGCGATGGCGACCATCCGCCGCAACGACGGCTACATCACCGGCCCGTTCTACATCGAAGACGGCAGCGAGATGTGGCACGTGGGGTTCGACGACGAGGGGCGGGCGAACGGGACGCTCTCCGAACTGGAGAAACACAACGAGTTCGAGGTCCTCGAACGCGAGTCGACGACGCTGCCCTCGATGAACGACATCGTCCGGAACGCGGGTGCCGCGATGTCGCTCATCGACGGCTGTCGCGACCTCTCAGACGTGGAGCGCAAGACCCTGGAGACGGCCGCCAGCGAGGGCTACTTCGAGAGCCCGCGCGAGACCACATTGGGTGACCTCGCCGACGAGTTCGGCGTCTCGAAGCCGGCCGTCTCGAAGAACCTCCGGCGCGGCCAGCAGAAGATGGTCGACCGCGTCGTGGAGGCGCTCTCCGAACTCGACGAGTAGCGACGACCCCGCGACTGCGGCCTGGTTCCGGCAGAGGTTGATATGTTAACCTTGTAATTATTGCCTAATATTCCCCGATAGACCTTAACATGTCGCGCGTGGACATCTCACGAAGACGAATGCTGGGAACGTTGGGTGCACTCGGGGTCGGCGGCCTCGCCGGGTGTACGAGTGGCGGTAACGGAACGGACACCGAAACCACGACAGCCACCGACGGTGGCGGTGGCGGCAACGGGACGACGAAGACGACGACACAGGCCGACGTCTCCGCGTCGGGGACCGTCAAGGTCGGCATCATGCAGCCGATGTCGGGCGACCTCCAGTACTACGGGATGCAGTCCATCTGGGGCTTCCTCTCGGGGCTGGCCTACCGCACCGACACCGACCCGCTGACCGACGTGAAGACAGGCACCCGCACCGTCGAGGACGGCGACGTGACCTGGGAGTTGCACTTCAAGGACACCGGCTTCTCGGCCGACAAGGCCCAGACCATCGCGACGGACTTCGTCCAGAACGAGCAGGTCGACGTGCTGTTCGGCTGTACCTCCTCGTCCTCTGCGACCCGGGTCATCGAGACGGTCGTGAAGACGCCGGCGGTCGACATCCCGTTCATCGCGGGGCCCGCCGCCTCGGCGGACATCACCGCGAACGAGAACACCTGCTCGAACCAGGTGTTCCGCGCGAACGAGAACACGGCGATGGACGCCCGGTCGGGTGGGACCTACGTCGCCACGGAGACCGACATCGAGAAGGTGTTCCTCATGGGGGCGGACTACTCCTTCGGGAAGGCCGTCGTCAACAACTACCGGAACGTCCTCGAGGCGAACGGCATCACCATCACGGGCGAACGGTTCGTCCCGCAGGGCTACTCCGAGTTCGACGGGCTGTTCCAGGCGGCCGTCGACTCCGGCGCAGACGCTGTCGTCGGCGGGTTCACCGTCGCGACGCTGCCGAACTTCATGACCACGGCGGCGAACTACGACGTGCGCGTCTTCGGTGGGTTCGCGACCGAGATCACGAACTCCGTCGTCGGCTCGGTGCTCCAGAACATCCTCGGCAAGCCGCTCTCGGCACAGAAGATTCGCGACGCCGAGGTCGGGCCGTTCACCACCCGCTACCACTGGAACCAGTACGACAACGAGATCAACAACGCCTTCGTCGACATGTACACCAGCGCCTACGGGAAGGTGCCCGACCTGTTCACCTCGGGGACCTTCACCGCGGCCTCCTCGCTGCACCAGGCCGTGCAGGCGTCGGGCTCGACGGAGGGTGTCGACATCCGGGGCGCCCTCGAGGGCATGACCGTCGCAGACACCCCGAAGGGCCCCGACGGGTACACCTACCAGGAGTACAACGGCCAGGCCCGCTCCGAGATGACGGTCGCGTACCCGGTGCCGACCAGCGACGAGTGGAAGTCCAACTGGGGCGCCGCCATCATGCCGGGCGACCCGGTCGCCCGTCTCAGCGCGGACGACGTCACCATCCCCGCGGACTCGGACCAGATGGGGTGCTCGCTGTAGGCCGATGGCCGCACAGCTGCTCAGGACGAGCGGCCTGACGAAACGGTTCGGTGGTGTGACGGCGGTCGACGACGTGGACTTCGGCCTCGCGGACGACGAGTGCTGTGCGCTCATCGGTCCCAACGGGGCCGGCAAGACGACGTTCTTCAACCTGCTCACGGGGGCGCTCGCGCCCACCGAGGGGCGCGTCGAGTTCCGCGTCGACGGCGACTGGCGAGACATCACGGACTTCGAGCCCCACCAGACCGCGTCTGTCGGGCTCCACCGCTCGTACCAGATAACGAACGTCTTCCCGACCGCGACGGTCTTAGAGAACGTCCGCGTGGCCGCCCAGGCCGACAGCGACGCCACGGCGCGCTTCTGGCGCAACGTGGACGCGTTCCCCGAGTTCGTCGCGGAGGCCGAGGCCATCCTCGACCGGGTCGGCCTCGGCGGGAAGACGGAGACGGTCGCACAGAACCTCAGCCACGGCGAGAAGCGCCAGCTGGAGCTCGGTATCGCCCTCGCGGGCGACCCCGACGTGCTCCTGCTGGACGAGCCGGCCGCCGGCGTCTCCTCCGAGAGCGTCGACGACATCGTCGACCTCATCCGGGACATCGCGGGCGACCACTCGGTGCTGCTCGTCGAGCACAACATGGACGTGGTGATGGACCTCGCCGACCGCATCGCCGTGTTGCATCGCGGCAGCCTCATCGCCGACGGCGAGCCCGAGGCCGTCCGCGAGGACGAGGCGGTCCAGGAGGCGTACCTCGGCGGCTACGACGCCGACGCCGAACACGTCGCCGGCGCGGAGGCCAGCACCGGCGGCGGTAGCGACGCCGGGAGCGACAGCGAGGGTGGTGCCGCATGAGTGGCGACGCCGCCGGCCACCTCCTCGAACTCTCGGACGTCCACACCTACTACGGCGAGAGCCACATCTTAGAGGGCGTCTCGCTGCACGTCGACCCCGGCGAGACGGTCGCGCTCGTGGGGCGAAACGGCGTCGGCAAGACGACGACGCTCCGGACCGCGCTCCAGCTCACGCCGCCCCGCGAGGGGACGGTCCACCTCCGCGGCGAGGACGTGACCGGCACGGCGACCCACGAGGTCGCTCGTGCGGGGATGGGCTGGATTCCCGAGGACCGCCGGATGTTCTCGCAACTCACCGTCGAGGAGAACATCCAGGTCGCGGTCAAGGACGGCGAGAACGTCGAGGCCCACCTCGACACCGCGTTCTCGGCGTTCCCCGACCTCGACGAGTTCCGCGAGAAGAAGGCCGGCAACCTCTCGGGCGGCCAGCAGCAGATGGTCGCCATCGCCCGCGGGCTCGTGGGCGAGAACGACCTCCTGCTCGTCGACGAACCCAGCGAGGGCCTCGCCCCGCAGATAGTCGAGAACGTCGCGCAGGCGCTCCGGTCGGTCTCGGACGAGGCGTCGCTCCTGCTCGTCGAGCAGAACTTCCCGCTGGCGATGGACCTCGCCGACCGGTTCTACCTGATGGACAACGGCCAGGTCGTCCACTCCGATACCACGGAGGGCGTCAGCGCTGACGACGAGGAGATACGGAGGTACCTGACGTGATTCCGTTAGTCTCCCTCGTCGACGCCATCCTGCACTTCGCCGACCTCGGCGTGCTCGTCGGCATCGTCCTCGACGGCCTGGCGAAGGCGTCGCTGTACATCATGATCGCGGCCGGGCTGACGCTCATCTTCGGCCTGATGGGCGTGCTCAACTTCGCCCACGGCTCGCTGACGACCATCGGCGCGTACCTCGGCGGCCTGCTGATGGTGACGCTGGTCTCGCAGGCCAGCGGCGACGTCGCCCGCCTCGCCATCTTCTTCGTCGCGGTCGTGGTCGTGTTCGCGCTCCTGACCGGCTTCGGCAGCCTGCTGGAGGTCAAGCTCATCCGGCCGCTGTACGACCGGCCGCCGCTGTACCAGATACTGCTCACCTTCGGGGTGACGCTGGTGCTGGAGGAGCTCCTCCGGATGATACTGCTGTTCTACGGCGTCCAGCCCTCGACCAAGTGGCAGGAGGCCCTGGGCACGAAGCCGGCGCTGCTGTCGCCGGAGACGAGCTTCATGGTCCTCGGCGCCCGCGTCGAGGGGCTGGAGCTGTTCGAGATCGTCTTCGGCGCGGTCGTCGTCGCGGCGCTCTGGGCGTTCCTCACGCAGACCCGGTACGGGCTCTACATCCGCGCCGGGAGCGAGGACACCGAGATGGCCGAGGCGCTCGGCATCAACGTCCGGCAGGCGTTCACCGTCGTCTTCGGCATCGGCGTCGGCGTCACCGGTATCGCCGGGACGCTGCTGATGTGGGACGTGGCGTGGGCCGCCAGCATCAGCCTCGGGGCCGAGGTGTTGCTGCCCGCGTTCGTCGTCGTCATCGTCGGCGGCCTCGGGACGTTCCGCGGCACGGTCGTCGCGGGCGTCCTCGTCGGCTTCGTCGACGCGTTCACGACCGAACTGTTCACCAGCAACATCGTCAGTTTCACCGCCCTGCCGGAGCTGATAATCTTCCTCATCCTCGTGGTGATGCTGGTCGTCAAACCGCAGGGCCTCTACGGCGTCGAGGAGGTGGGTGGCCATTAGCGACTCTGGCTCGTCCCCCGACGCACGAACCGACGGCGGCGCCCCGGAGGCGACCGCCGACGCGGCCCCGGAGTCCACGGCCACGGCCGGCGTGACCGACGAGCACTACCTCGTCCAGTACGCCCGCGAGCAGTCGGTCCACCTCGCCGTCATCGTGCTGTTCGGGCTCTACCCGTTCGTCTACACCTTCCTGCTGGAGTCGCCGGTCGCCGCCGAGATGGCGATGTTCCTGCCCCGCGTGGACACCATGGTCACGGTGTTCTACTTCGGGCTGTTCGCCATGTCCTTCGACTTCATCAGCGGCTACACCGGCTACCTCTCGTTCGGCCACTCGGCCTTCTACGGCCTCGGCGCGTACTTCGTCATCCTCGTGGCCAACGGGAAGATACCGGTTCTGGGCGCGAACACCCCGTTCATGGTGAGTCTGGTCGTCGCGGGCATCCTCGCGGCGCTGCTCGCCCTGCTCGTCGGGGCGGTGTCGTTCCGGCTCTCCGGGGTGTACTTCGCGATGATCACCCTCGGGTTCTCCCAGATCCTCTACGTCCTGTTCTCGAACTGGGACTTCGTCTCGGAGAACCCCGCCGACGGCGTCTCGGCGTCCATCCAGGAGGGCTTCGCCATCGGCATCCCCTACGTCGACGCGCTGAACATGCGCATCGGGCGCCTGCTCGGCGACCAGTTCGTCTGGGGGATGGACTTCGTCCAGCTGACCGGGCTGGGCTTCCTCGAACCCATCAGCCACACCATCGCCCTCGGGCCGACCGAGGTGTCGTACTACATGGTCGGCATCGTGGTCGTGGTGTCCTACTTCGCCATGCAGCGCATCCTCCACTCGCCGTTCGGCCGCGCGATGGTCGCCATCCGCGAGAACGAGGAGCGCGCCCGTGCCGTCGGCTACGACACCTTCCGCGTGAAGATGGGCGCGTTCGCCATCTCCGGGTTCTTCGGAGCCGTCGGCGGCGGCCTGCTCGCCGGGTTCAAGGGCTCGGTCGCCCCCGAGAATTCCTTCTACTTCCTCGCGGCGGGTGACGCCCTGTTGGCCGCCATCATCGGCGGGTTCGGCAGCCTCGCCGGCCCGCTGTTCGGTCGGCTGTTCCACGAGGGGCTGCACGAGTTCCTCTCGAAGGAGGGCGGCGGCCTGCTGCCGTACCTCCGCGAGAGCCTCGGTCAGGGCACCCTCGACACGGTGCTCTTGAACGGCTTCACCATCGGCGAGGGCATCGAGGTGTTCCTGAACGGCCGGGCCGGCCTCTACATCGGTCTGTTGTTCGTCGTGTTCGTCCTCTACGTGCCCCACGGTCTGCTCGGGACGCTCCGGGCACGCCTCGGTGGGACGGTCGCGAAACGGCTGCCGGCGCACGTCGAGAGGTACCTGAAGTGAGCCGGGACGACCGTTCGAGGTCGGTCGCGCTCACCGGGTTCGGGACCCACGTCCCCGACGAGACCGTCTCCGGCGAGGCCATCGCCGAGCAGAGTGGTATCCCCGAGGACGTGGTCACCGAGAAGATGGGCCTGCGCCAGAAGCACGTCTGTCCGGCCGACGCGGACCATTGCAGCGACATGAGCGTCGCGGCCGGGCGCGAGGCCCTGGCCGACGCCGACGTGGCCCCCGAGGACGTGGACCTCGTGCTCTACCACGGCAGCGAGTACAAGGACCACGTCGTCTGGTCAGCCGCGGCCGACATCGCCGAGCGCCTGGGCTGTACCGAGGCGTTCGCCACCGAGAGCTACACGCTCTGTGCCGGCGCCCCCATCGCCATCCGGCAGGTGAAGGCCCAACTGCTCGCAGACCACGTCGACACCGCCCTGCTGGTGACCGCGAGTCGCGAGGAGGACCTCGTCGACTACGAGAACGAGCGCGCCTCGTTCATGTTCAACTTCGGCTCGGGTGCCAGCGCGATGGTGCTGGAGTCGGGTGCTGCCGAAGACCGCGTTCGCGCCCGCGTCCACGAGAGCGCGGCCCGAACCGACGGGTCGTTCTCCCGAGACGTGGTGATGCCCGCCGGCGGCTCGGCACGCCCGCCCAGCGTCGAGACGGTCGAGCACGGCCTGCACACGCTGGACGTGCCCGACCAGCAGGGCATGAAGGAGCGCCTCGCCGAGGTCAGCCTCCCGAACTTCCGGGCGGTCGCCGAGACGGCGATGGAGCGCTCCGGCGTCGAGACGGTCGACTTCGTCGCGTTGACCCACATGAAGCGCTCGTTCCACGAGTTGCTGTGTGCAGACCTCGGCTGTGACCCCGCGACCGACGCCTACTACCTCGACGACTACGGCCACGTCCAGTCCGCCGACCAGATTCTCGCGGTGGCGGAAGGGCTCGAGAGCGGGCTGGTCGAGTCGGGCGACTCGGTGCTGTTCCTCGCGGCCGGCACGGGCTACACCTGGGCCGCGACCTGCCTGACCTGGGTCGACTGAGTCGTTCACGGCCCGGTCTCTGGTTTCTGTCGGCCGCGTTTGTCGTTCTGGAATCGTCGCCGTGACTCGTGCCGCCGAGCAGTGTGCTCGCGCCGATGGCAGTGGAGACCGCCACCGCCCCGCCCCGCACCACACCTCGCCCTCCCCAGCCGACTCCCTCCATTCCGTTGCACTCCATTCCGGTCGTCCCTCGCACGGCACTGCCTCGTGGCCTCGCTTCGCTCGGCACACTCACCAGCGCGCGCCACCCGGCTGTCCGGGGGTCGAGTCCCCCAAGTCTGCTGGCGGTGGCGCGCGTGGCCGAGACCGGTGAGCGCCAGCGAACCGTGTCGATGGCGACGCGCGAGGGACGAGCACCACAGCGAAGTGAAACGAAGCGAGGAGCGCAGTCGGCTGGGGAGGCTGTGGTGCGGTCTCCATGCCGCCAGCGCGAGTGAACCGCGTGTCGCCACCGACACCCATCGACCGGGTCCGACACGTCACCCATCGACCAGCCGCTGGAACGATACCGAGAGCCGACCAGTCGGCGCACAGCAGCAACCCAACACCTAACCCCCCACCCTGCGACGCCCTACCAGATGGCCGCGACCCACGCCCAGAACGAGGTCCCGGGCCCCGCCGAGGTCCCGCGAAAGCGCGCCATGGCGGTGGTCGTCCTCGTCGTCTTCCTCGACCTCGTGGGGTTCGGCATCGTCATCCCCATCCTGCCGTTCTACGTCCGCTCCTTCGCGGTCAGCGACGTCTTCATCGGGTTGCTGGCGGCCTCGTACTCCATCATGCAGTTCCTCGCGGCCCCGTGGCTCGGGCGGCTGTCGGACCAGCGCGGCCGGCGGCCGGTGCTCGTGCTCTCGCTGCTGGGCAGCGTCGCGGCGTGGATCGTCTTCGGGCTGGCGGGGGCGCTCTGGGTGCTGTTCCTCGCGCGGATGCTCGCCGGGGCGATGGGCGGCAACATCGCCACTGCACAGGCCTACGTCGCCGACGTGACGCCGCCGGCGGAGCGCGCGAAGGCGCTCGGCATCCTCGGCGCGTCGTTCGCGCTGGGGTTCATCTTCGGCCCCGCACTCGGCGGGTTCTTCGCCAGCGACCCGGTGCTGGCCGTGGCGCGGGACGTGCTCCCGGCGGCGGTCCCGGTGACCCAGTTCTCCATCCCGAGCTTCGCCGCGGCGGGGATGTCCCTGCTGGGCGTGGTGGTCGCGCTGGCGTTCCTGCCCGAACCCGACCGGTTGCGCACCGCGGGCGAGCGCGAGACCCTCGTCGGGCAGTTCCGCAACGCGCTGGCCGACCCCGACCTGCGGGGGCTGGTGCTCTCGTTCTTCCTCGTCTCGGTCGCGTTCTCGGGCGTCACCATCGCGTTCATCCCGTGGCTCGCGGACACCTTCGGCTACGAGTCCGAGCAGGCCGCGCTGTTCATGACCTACGTGGGCGTCCTCGGCGTGGTCGTACAGGCCGGCCTCGTCGGCACGGTGTCGAAGCGCCTCGGCGACGAACGCATGGCCGTCCTCGGCGGGGCCGCACTGGCGGTCGCGGTGACGCTCATCCCCTTCGCGCCGACGCTGGGCCGGCTCCTGCCGAGCCTCGGGCCGCTCCCCGCCGGTGCGCTGGCGGTGGTGCTCGTCCTCCCGCTGCTCTCGTTCGGCAACGGGCTGTTGAACGCGGCCCTCGGCGCGCTGGTGTCGAAGTCGGCGAGCGCGGAGACCCAGGGCAGCGCCTTCGGGGTCACCCAGGGCGCCGGGAGCCTCGGGCGGACGGTCGGCCCGCCGGCGATGGCCGGGCTCTACGCCTTCGCGTTCCACTGGGTACCCTTCGTCGTCGGCGGGCTCTTGCTGGTGCCGGTGCTGGGGCTGTTGCTGGCGTTCGTGCGCGAGTAAGCGGAGAGAGCCTCGACCGATTCAGGCCCCGAGGCCGACACTGCTCGGTTCCGACGCGACCGAGAACGCCGCCATGTAGAGCGCGAGCGCCCCGACCAGCAGCGCCGCGTCCGGCCCGAACAGGTCCGCGGGCGTCCGGGTCACGGCCGCGAGGAACGGGTTCGTCACCAGCGCGGTGCCGGCGCTCACCAGCGCGAGGAACAGGAGCGCGGTCGGGTCGTACCGCGACGACCCGGCCCCGATGAGCCCGAGTGCGACCGCGGCGACGACCAGCAGGGCGGCCGGCACCCCGACCGCGGGGTGGGCCTGCCAGTCGGTCCCGAACGCGAGAGTGAGCCAGAGCGGTGCCAGGAGCACGGCGCTCCCGAGGGGGAGGAACACGCGTCGGCGCATACGTCCGGAACACCGGAACCGAATATAAGTAACGTGCTAGTCTATTTGACACGTTCTGGGGACGGACCGGGGCGGGTGGTCAGCTCCCGAACTCGACCTCGAACGCGCCGTTGTCGGTGCCGATGGCGTACGCGAAGTACGCGAAGCACAGCCCCATGAACACCGTGAAGAGCGCGAACGGTTCGGCGGCCGCCCACCCGCCCGAGACGACCGGCGCGAAGCCGTTGGCCACCGTCGCGACGGCCGCGAGCAGGTACGACCCGGCGAGCAACAGCCGGGCGGAGGCTGCGTATCGGTCGAGGCCTGCCACGACGAACCCGACGCCTGCCAGGAGGGTACAGCCGATCCAGACGAGGTTCGTCGGGGCCGCGAGCGATGCCAGCCCGAACATGGCGAGGTAGGCGACGGGGACCAGCACGAGGAGGGCGCCGAGGTAGCGGAAGTACCGGACGTGCATCTGTTCTAGCTGTCAACTTCGCTCGGGAAATAAACCCATCGACGAACCAGTAGGCTCTTTGTTTCGCCTCCCGCTCTTGCGACCAGTGGCGCGACACTTCGAGTATCCCTGTCCGGACTGCCGGAGCACGAACGACCTCCACGACCCGGACTGCGAGTTCGCCGGCGTCGAGTGGCACGACGTCGAGAAGGCCTACGCCGACCTGCTGGCGGTCCTCTCGAGCGGTGTCACCGGCGAGGACGAACTCCGCGAGGCGGTCGACGAGTTCGCCGACTGGGACCGGCTCCACCACGGCGCCCTGCGGTACCTGCGCAACGTCCAGCGCGTCGAGGAGCGCCGCGACCGCCTCGAACTGCTGGACCCCGACGAGTACCGGGACCGACTCACCAGGCCGCAGTACGAGCCACTCCAGACCATCTACGAGAAGGGCTCGGTGCCCGGCTGTCACGACAACAGCGTCTTCGCGATGGTCGCCTACTACGAGATGGTCGGCCTGACGTGGGAGGAGACCCGCGAGCAGGTCCTGGAGTGGCTCGACGAGTCCGGCACCTGGGCCCGCGGCGGCTTCGCCGAGGACACCCCCGAGGAGCTGGTCGACTCGAAACGACACGTCTTCGAGGCCGGCTACGGCTGGAAGCAGGCCGCCCGCGAGGCCAAGGCCGTCATCGACCGGAGCCTCTGACCCGCGCATGCCGCCGACCGAGTCCGTCGCCGACCGGTACGCCCCCGTCGTCGCCAACGTCCGCCGGTACGGCTGGACGATTCTCGCGGCCGTCTTTCCCCTCCTCGCCTACTACGTCGCGATCGGAAACTGGGCAGTCCTCTTCGCGGTCGCGGCGACCCTGTTCGCCGCGGTCCACGCCTTCGTCGCCGGGATCGCCCTCGGCGGCGGCGACACCGAGATCGCACTGTTGAGCGGCGCGGCCGCCGCAGCCATCGTCGGCGGCGTCGCCATCCTCTCGCTCCCGTCGCTCTCGCCGGTGCTGTTGCTCGCGGTCGGGACGCTGGTGTGTCCGGTCGCCGCCGCGCTCGGCTACGCGGCGTGGGAAACGAGTGAGAACTGAGAGAGAGAGTCAGTCGCTCTGGATGCGCGGCGCGAGCACGAACAGGACCGTCCCCTGGCCCTCCGCGATGTCGAACGAGAGCTTGACCGGGAACTCCTCGCCGAGTTCGAGCGTGACCTCGGCGTCCTTCGGGATGGCCTTGTTCATGTCCTTCAGGTAGTCGAGGCTGAACAGGGAGTGGGCCTCGCCCGTCTGCAGGTCGATGAGGTCGCTTTTGTCCAGTTCGAGGTGGACGTCGTCGGTGTCGCCCTCGGCGTCGACGTAGAACTGGCCGGCGTCCGAATCGACGCCCAGCGCGATGTGGTCGGAGACCATGTCCGCCGCCTTGACGGCGCGGTTGATGTCCTTGCCCTCGATCTTGACCTCGGCCGGGAGGTCCAGGTCCGGGATGTCCGGCTCCTTGCGGATGGAGTCGGGGTCGATGAGCGCGAGCGTGTACTCGAGCCCGTCGATCTGGATGTGGAGCTTGCGCGTCTCCTCGTCCAGTTCCAGTTCGACGAGCTGGCCCGAGTCCGCCATCCCGGCGATGTCCTCGAGTCGGGAGAGGTTCACGCCGATGATGCCGCCGTCCGCCTCGTAGGACTCGAAGGCGCTGGCAGAGAGGCGCAGGTCGACCATCCCGACGTTCGCCGGGTCCACGGCACGAATCTCCAGCCCGTCGTCGTTCAGGTGGATCTTGCACTCGTCCACCAGGACGCTCACGGAATCGAGCGTCGTCTTGAGCGTCTCCGCGCTCACGATGGCCTTGAACATGTTGAGTCAGGGTACGAAATCGGGCCCTAAAAAGACACCCTTTCACTCGCGTGTGCGCGGCGTGTGGGAGGTCTATTCGCGCCTCCCCCCTACCCCTTCGTTTCCGGTCGAACACCGCCGCCCAGCCAGTACTGTTTTCCCACGTCCTGTCAACCGTGCGAACGATGCCACGGGTTCGCACGAACGGGGTGGCGACGTACTACGAACGCCGGGGGGACGGGCGACCGGTCGTGTTCATCCACGGCCTGGGCTGGGACCACCGGTCGTGGTGGCCGCAGATGGCCGCCCTCGAAGAGGAGTACGAGCTGGTCGCCTACGACTACCGCGGCCACGGCGACAGCGAGACCGGCGACACGGACGCGTACACCGTCTCCCTGCTCGCCGACGACCTCCGGGAACTGGTGACCGAACTCGACCTGGCCGACCCGGTACTCTGTGCGCACTCCTACGGCGGGCTCATCGCGGCCGAGTACGCCATCCAGTACCCCGACGAGGTGGCCGGTATCGTCTTCGCCGACGCACGGACCACCCTCGGCGAGAGCACGGTCGAACGGGCGGTGTTCCGCCTCCAGCCGGTCTTCCACCGGCTCGAAACGGTCGTCGGCCGTGACCGGGTCCAGCGACTGATGGAGTTCGTCGGCGAGCACATCACGGACATGGAGCAAGGTCCCGACGAGCCGGTTCCCGAACTCGGGATGACACGGTCCGAGTACACGGACGAGGTCACGGAGTCGTTCTCGCGAGACGCCGAGGGCGCGCTCGTCCGCGCCGGCCGGGCGTACGTCGGTGCCAGTCCGACCGACTTCGACGTGCCCGTGCTCTACACCTACGGGGAGCTGACCGGCGAGGTCATCGCCGGGAAGGCCGACCGGCTGGCACGGGCCCCGACGGACGTCCGGGTCCGGGAGATATCGAACGCCGGCCACAGCCTCATGCTGGAGCAACCGGAGACGTTCACCGGGGTGCTTCGGGAGTTCCTCGCGGACGTGTGAGCCGGGAGCACCCGACCCGTCGTGGCTCGACCACGATGCGACACCCCTAACCGACTCCGCCGGATATCCCTCTACAATCGACCATGGCGCGCAAGGACCAATGGTACAACAGGGCGAAACAGCAGGGCTACCGGACGCGAGCGTCCTTCAAGCTCAAACAGCTCGACCAGCGAGAGGGGCTGTTCGGCCCCGGGAACACGGTCGTCGACCTGGGTGCGGCCCCCGGCGGCTGGATCCAGGTCGCCGCAGAGGAGGTCGGTGCCGAGGGGAAGGTCATCGGCGTGGACTTCCAGCGCATCAAGGGCTTCGGCGACGAGTACGAGGCCGAGATCGAGACCATCAAGGGCGACATGACCGAGGAGAAGACGAAAGAACGCGTCAGGGAGGCCGCCGGCGGCGAGGTCGACGTGGTGCTCTCGGACATGGCACCGAACATGACCGGCGAGTACAACCTCGACCACGCCCGGTCGGTCTACCTCGCCCGGCAGGCGTTCGAGACGGCGCTCGACGTGCTCGACACCGGCGGTGACTTCGCCGTGAAGGTGTTCCAGGGCCCCGACGTGGACGACCTCCGCACGGACATGGAAGAGGAGTTCCAGTACGTCCGCACCACGACGCCGAAGGCCTCCCGCGACGAGTCCTCCGAGACCTACCTCATCGCCAAGCACCGCCTGACCGCACCGGTCCGCGAGGGCGACGTGCTGGAGGTGACCATCGAGGACATCGGCAGCGAGGGCGACGGCATCGCGAAGGTCGAGGGCTACACGCTGTTCGTCGACGGCGTCGAGCAGGGCCAGACCCTCGACATCGAGGTGACCGGGCTGAAGCCGCGCTTCGGCTTCGCGAAGCCGGCCGAAGAATCGTGACGGAACCGGGGGAGCTCACTCCCGGCGGGTGAGCTTGACCTCGGTCGCGCCGTAGTCCTCCACGAACGCGCCCTCGCCGCCGACGCTGACCCGGCCGACCGGCGAGGAGAGGATGAGGGTGTTCTCCAGCGGGAACGACGCCGTGATGGGCGTGACGATGCTCTGTCTCGCGTTGATGACCTGCCCGGAGAGCGTTCGCTGTTCGCCGGTCGTGGTGTCGTGGGCCTCGACGGTCGCCGTGAGCGCCCGGCCCGCCCGGAGGTGGAGCGCCGCCGTGCAGGCGGCGTGCCGGACGCTCCCGAACGTCCGGGGGAGCGGTTCCGGGTCCGCGGTGTACAGCTCCTCGGCGACCGGCCAGAAGTTCCCGAAGTAGGTGCTGAACGCGAGGTCCTCGAAGTACTGGTCGGCGAGGAAGACGGTCCGCAACCCGCGGTCGGCCGTGAGCGCGCCGGGGCCGGCGACCATCGCCATCTCCCCGTCGAACGCCGCGATGCTCAGCCCGCTCTCGGCGATGTCCCAGCGGCGGGCGACGCTCGTGCTCTGCTCCAGCTCGACCGCCGAGAGCTGGTCCGAATCGCCGAACAGGACCGCGACGAGGACGCCCCGGTCGCGGGCGGCCGCCAGCTCGTCCGCGAGGTGCTCGACGACCGCGGCCGACGCCAGCAGGACGACCTCCTGTTGGGCTGCCGCGACGTGGTCGGCGAGCCTGTCGAGTGCCGCCGCCCGCCCGTGTTCGACGGTGACCATCTCCTCCATACCCCGGAGAGACGGGCGGACGGATTAAACGCGTGGGCCGCCCGCCGGCCCTGCATCGTCGGGCCGAAGCCTTTTGCCGACCCCTCACATCGGAGGGGGTAATGAGGTCGGACGCCATCGACGTGCTGGTGGTCGACCGACTGGAATCCGCAGCCGAGACCGTCCGGCACCTCGAGGACCGCACGGACGAGATGCGGCTCCAGCTCTCCAGCGACGTTTCCGACGCGCGACGGGTCGTCGAGGCGGACGACGTCGACTGCGTCGTGAGCAACTTCGAGATACCCCGTCCGGACGGCATCGAGTTCGTCGGCGCGTTCGAACTCCTGCGTACCGTCCGCGAGGTCGACCCCGACCTCCCCTTCGTGCTGTTCACCGACGTCGGCAACGAGGCCATCGCCGAGACGGCCATCGCCCGCGGCGTCACCGAGTACGTGCCACGGACCGCGACCGAACACTCCTACCGGCGACTCATCGGTCGGGTCGAGCGCGCCGTCGAGTACCGGCGCGCGGACCGGCGCGCCGAACGGCAGGCCCGCATCAACGAGGTCATCCGCGACGTGAACCAGTCGCTCGTCCGGGCGGCCGACCGGAGCGAGATCGAGACGATGGTCTGTGACCAGCTCGCCGGCGACCGCGGCTACAGTTTCGCCTGGTGGGGCACCCCCGGCGGTGACCGGCTCTCGACCGCCGCCGTGGTCTGTGCCGGCGACGGGGTCGAGGCGATACCGGCCGAAACCACGCCGGTCCCGGCCGCACTGGAGAGCGACGAGGTCACCGTCGCGAGCGGTCTCGCGGCCTGCGACGACTGGACCGTGCTGACCCCCGAGACCCCGCAGGCGGTCGCCGCGGTCCCCATCACCTACCAGGAGACGACCTACGGGGTGGTCGTCCTCGGCTCGACCGCCGCCGACGGGGTGGACGAGACCGAACGGACCGTCCTCGCGGAGCTGGGGGACACCATCGCCTACGCCATCAACGCGACCGAGACGCGTACCGCCCTGCGCCGGCAGAACGAGCGCCTCGACACCTTCGCCAGCATCGTCAGCCACGACCTGCGCAACCCCCTCGGGGTCGCCCAGGCGTACCTCGGCGAACTCGGCGCCGAGGCGGACGCGGTCGACGACGACGCCGTCGAGGCCATCGACGAGTCCCTCGACCGGATGGAGGAACTCGTCGCCGACGTGCTCCAGCTGGCCCGGGAGGGCCGCGACGCCTACGAGACGGCCGTCGTGGACCTCGGCGCCGCCGTCGACCGGGCCTGGAGCAGCGTCGAGACCGCCGACGCGACCCTCCGGGTCGGGGACGACTGCGGCTACCTGCTCGCCGACGAGTCCCGGCTCGCGCAGTTGCTCGAGAACCTGTTCCGGAACAGTGTGGAACATGGTGTCCCACGAGCCTCCGGCGAGGCCGGAGACCCGGGCGAGCACGGCGGCGACGACGTGACCGTCACGGTCGGGCGCTGGAAGGACGGCTTCTACGTCGCCGACGACGGCGCGGGCATCCCCGAGAAGGAGCGCGAGCAGGTGCTCGAATCGGGGTACTCGAGCGCCGACGGGACCGGCCTCGGGCTCGCCATCGTCGAGTCGGTCGCGGCGGGCCACGGCTGGTCGGTCACGGTCACCGAGAGCGAGAGCGGCGGCGCCCGCTTCGAGTTCACCGGCGTCGACCGGCCCTGACCGCGGACCTCACTCGTCGTCGTCCAGGCGGTCGTGCCGGGCGTCGATCTCGTCGAGGATGTCGAGGTTCTTCCGGATGGACGACCGGATGGCGTCGCTCCGGTTGACGAACTTCCCGTCCTCACCGACGTGGTCGTCGAGGTCGTCGAGGAGTTCCTGCGGGATCTCGACGCTTATCTTGGGCATACCAGGAGAATACCCGTAGAGTAGCTTAAGAGATGTGCCTGCCGGCCGTCGGCACCCCCGAGCGTTTTGCCGGTGCCGACCGATAGCTGTCCCATGACGAACGAGACGGCAGCGGGGCTGGCGGCCGGCGAGTCGGTGCTCGGTGCCTGGGTCGAGTCTGCGAGCCCGCGGCTGGCCGAGGCGCTCGCGGCCACCCGCCTCGACTGGCTCGGTATCGACATGGAACACACCCCGGTCGGCCCGGGCGAGGTCGAGTCACTCGTCCGCGCCATCCACCCGGATGCGACCCCCATCGTGCGCCTCCCGTCCGTGGAGTACGCCGTGGCGAGGGGCTGCAAGCTCGCCCTCGACGCCGGGGCCGGTGGGGTCATCGTGCCGCGCGTCGAGTCCGCGGCCGACGCCGAGGCCGTGGTCGAGGCCGCCACGTTCCCGCCCGACGGCGACCGGGGCGTCGCCGGGAGCGTCCGGGCGAACGGGTTCGGTGAGGGCTTCGACGAGCACGTCGCGACGGCGGACGACGAGAGGCTGGTCGTCGTCCAGCTGGAGACCGCGGCGGGTATCGAACACGCCGACGATATCGTCTCGGTGCCGGGCGTCGACGTGGCCTTCGTCGGCGAGAACGACCTGTCGGCGTCGCTCGGGACGCCCGGCGAGAAAACGCGTGAGCCGGTCCAGGACGGTGTCGAGGCGGTGCGCCGTGCCGCCAGCGAGGCCGGCGTCCACGCCGGGGTCGCCGCCCGCGACGGCGAGACACGAGCCGAACGCGAGGCGCAGGGCTTCCGGTTCTTCCTGCTCGGCGGCGACTGCTCGCTGGCGCGGGAGGGGCTGGCGGCCAGACTGGACGACTAGCGCCCCTCGAACTCCGGCTCGCGGTCCTCGGCGAACGCCGCCACCGCCTCCTCGTGGTCGCGGGTCTGCGAGCAGATGCGCTGGGCCCGGGTGGCGTGGGCGAAGGCCGTCTCCAGGTCCACCTCGTGGCTCTCGTTGACCAGCCGTTTGCTCTGGGCGAGCGCGACGGGGGGCTGTTCGGTGAGTTCCGTGGCGAACGACACCGCGGCCTCGCGCAGGTCACCCGCCGGCTCGCACGAGCGAGCCAGCCCCCACTCGACGAGCTCCTCGCCGGTGAGCTTCTTGCCCGTGAAGATGAGTTCCTTCGCGCGCTCCTCGCCGACCAGCCGAGGGAGCAGGTACGCCCCGCCGTCGCCGGGGACGAACCCGACGTCGATGAACGTCTCGCCCATCGTGGCCTCGGTCGAGGCCATCCGGAAGTCACACGCGAGCGCCGTGTCGCAGCCGGCCCCGAGGGCGTAACCGTTCACGGCGGCGACGACCGGCACCGACAGCGACCGGATGGTCCGGACCACGTCCTGGAACAGGCCGAGGCCACGCTCGTAGTCGGCGAAGTCCATCTCCGGGGTCAGGGGCATGTCCGTCAGGTCGACGCCTGCACAGAACGCCTCGCCGGCCCCGGTCAGGACCACGGCGCGGACCGCGTCGTCGTCCTCGAGCGATTCGAGTTCCGCCACGAGGTCGGTCAGCAACGGCTCGTTGTACGCGTTCATCGCGTCGGGCCGGTCGAGGAGCAGGGTCGCGACGTGCTCGGTCGGTCGCTCGACCTGGACGACGTCAGTCATCGGCGGACTCCTCGCTGACCTGCTCGGCTGGGTCTCCGGACTCCTCCCGCCCCGCCGGCCGGACCGTCATGGCGGCGTCGAGCGCCTCCACGTCGCTCCCGCTGGCGCGGGCCGGGTTGAGGTCGAGTTCGGTGACGCGCGGGTTCGCCTCGACGAACCCCGAGACAGCCACGAGCAGGTCGACCAGCGCCTCGCGGTCGACCGGCTCCGTCCCTCGCGCCCCGTCGAGCAGTTCCTGCGCGTCGAGGTCGGCGAGCATGTCACGGGCGTCGGCCCGCGTCAGCGGGAGTGCCCGGAAGGCCACGTCCTCCAGCACCTCCACGAACACGCCGCCGACGCCGACCATGGCGACGTGGCCGAACTGCTCGTCCTCGACGACCCCGACGACGAGTTCGACACCCGTCTCCCGCATCGGCGAGACGAGGACGCCCTCGACCGTCGCGTCCGGGTCGTGGTCGTGGGCGGCCGCGACGAGGTCGCGGTAGGTCCCCGCGGGGTCGTCGGTCACGTCGAGGGCGACCCCGCCCACGTCGGACTTGTGGACGATGTCCGGCGAGACGACCTTCATCGCCACCGGACCCTCGAATCGGTCGGCTGCTGTGGTAGCCTCGTCCGCGCTGGTCGCCAGTTCCGACGGCGACAGGGGGACGTCGTGGCGTGAGAGCGCCTCGCGGGCGGCGTGCTCCGAGAGGTCGCCGTCGCCGTCGACGACCTCGTCGAGGGTCGTGTCGTCCGCGGCGCCGGGCTCGAGCCGGAAGTCCGACTTGCGGTCGGCCCGGGCGCAGTGGTCGCCGTAGGTGGCGAGCGCGCCGAGGCTCCGGGTGGCGACCTCCAGCGACTCCAGCACGGGGATGCCCTGCTCGCGCAGGACCGCGTGGGCCTCCGGCTCGGCGCTCTCGTAGGCGCTCTGGACGACCACCGGCAGGTCGTGCTCGGCGGCGAGGCCGGCGATGTCGTGGGCCGCGTCGAGTTCCGGGTCGGCCAGCGACGCCGAGAACCGGATGCCGTACCCACCGAACAGTCCCGACAACAGCAGGGCGTCGACGTTCGGGTCGGCCGCGATGGCGGCCGCGCAGTCGTAGAAGACGCTCGGGTCGTCGTCGGTACCGCCGGCCACGTCGACCGGGTTGACGACGCTCGCCGCATCGGGCAGGACCTCGCGCAGTCGCTCCTGGGTCTCGGCGGTGAGGTCGGGCACCGAGAGGCCCTGCTCGGCGAGCGCGTCGGCGGCGAGGGTCGCGTGTCCGCCCCCGTCCGCGAGGATGGCGACGTTCTCCCCGTCGGCCGCCGGCAGCGACCCGAGCGCCCGGGCCGTCGGCAGCAGTTCGTCGGAGCGCTCGACGCTGACGACGCCGGCCTGTTCGAAGACGGCGTCCGCGACCGCGGCGTCGCCGGCCATCGAGCCGGTGTGGGAACTGGTCGACTCCTTGCCGACCGCGGAGCGCCCGCCCTTCAGCGCGACGATGGGCGTGTCCGGGGTGACCTCGCGGGCGCGCTGGAGGAACGCCCGGCCGTCGCTCATCCCCTCGACGTAGAGCGTGATGGCGTTCGTCCCGTCGTCCGCGGCGTAGAAGGGCAGGTACTCGTCGAACCGGAGGTCGGACTCGTTGCCGACGCCGACGTAGTGGCTGAAGCCACGGCCCGGGACACCCATCGCCTCCATGAACAGCGCGATGGCGAGGTTCCCGCTCTGGCAGAGCAACGCGATGTCGCCCGCCGGGACGTTCTCCGCGCCCACGAGGTTCAGGCCCTCGTGGACGTTGATCATCCCCGACGTGTTCGGGCCGATGAGCCGGACGTCGTGCTCGCGGGCGAGGTCGACGATGCGTCGTTCGAGTGCCTCGCCCTCCTCGCCGGTCTCGCCGAAGCCGACCGCGACGACGACCGCCCCCGCGAGGTCGGTGTCGGCGCAGTCCTCCAGGACGCCCGGGACGACGGGTGCGGGCACCACGACGAGCGCGAGGTCGACGGGGCCGGGGATGGCCGAGACGCTGTCGTAGACGGTGCGCCCGCGGATCTCCTCGGCCCCCGGGTTGACGGGGTAGATGTCGCCCTCGTAGCCGCCCTCCTCGAGGGTGACGATGGCCTGGTGGCCGCGCTTCTGCGGGTCCGTGGAGGCACCGACGACCGCGACGGAGTCGGGGTCGAGGATGCGCTGGCGCTGGTCGTCGCGCACGTCACTCACCCCGGAACTGCGGCTCGCGGTCCTCGGCGAACGCGTCGACGCCCTCCTGCCAGTCGTCGGTCTCCATGCAGGCCAGCAGGGCGTCGGCCTCCGCGGTCAGCAGGTGGTCGCGGTCGGGTTCGCGTCGGAACTGTTCTTTCGCGTACTGCATCGGGACGGGCGCGTGACCCGCGAGGGTGTCCGCGAGGTCGGCGACCGCCTCGTCGAGGTCCTCGGGTGGGACGGCCTCGGTCGCGAGGCCCATGTCGCCGGCCTCGGTCCCCTCGACGGTCGCCGCGGTCAGGACGAGTTCACGCGCCTTCGCCCGGCCGACGCGCTCGGGGAGGGTGTACGTGACGCCGCCGCCGACGTAGGTCCCGATGGACACCTCGGGGAAGCGCATCTCGGCGTCTTCGGCCATCACGATGCAGTCGGCACTCAGGGCCAGCTCCGCCCCGGCGCCGATGGCGTACCCCTGTACCTTCGCGACGACTGGCGCGGGGTGAGTCTGGACCGCCCGGCAGGTCGCCTGGGCGGTCTCGACGTACTCGCGCTTCTCGGCGGGCGTGCGCTCGGCCTCGTCGTGGCCCTTCATGTCCGCGCCGACGCAGAAGGCGCGGCCCTCGCCCTGGAGGACGACGACCCGGGCGTCGTCGTCTGCGGCGGCGTCGAGTCCCGCCCGGATACCGTCGTACAGTGGTCGCGTGACGGCGTTGAGGCTGTCGGGGCGCGACAGCGTGACGCGTGCCACGTCGGCCTCGCTGTCGTACTCGTAGGAGACGGGTGTGGTCTGCAGCGACTCGATGGAAGACATCCTTGTATTGTATATACTACAAAGAATAGACTAAAGAGTAGTGTAGATTAGAAAAAGTTGGACTCTTTCTAAGTCCTTATCTTTTATAGAGCATCCAGATTGGAGAGATTACAAAGTACTGTGGTGGCGGGCTACTCCTCCTCCTCGGTCCCGGCGACGTACCCGGTGACGTTCCCGACGTTCATCGCGACCGCGAGGACGACCGCGATGACGAAGACGATGAACGACGAGATGGCGTTCATCTTCGGGGCCGCCCCGAACTTGATCATCCCGAACATCGCCGTGGTCAGCACGTCCATCACGCCCTTGACGAAGTGGGCACGGATGAAGTCCTCGAACGACCGGATCCACGCGAACAGGAACCCGGCGCCGATGGCCGGCGCGATGACCGGGAAGGTCACGTCCTTGAACACCGTCAGCGGGTCCGCCCCGAGGTCCCGGGCCGCCTCCTCCAGGGACTCGTCGAAGGTGTACATCCGCGACGTGACGATGAGCAGGACGAACGGGAAGCCGTACACCGAGTGGGTCAACACCAGCGTGAGGAACCCGGGCGACAGCCCGAGCAACGTCTGGAAGTAGATGAGCAGGGCGATGCCGAGGACGACGCCCGGGATGACCATCGGCAGGATACCGATGGTCCGGTAGGCCTCCTTGTACGGGAAGTCGTAGCGCGCGAGCCCGAAGCTCGCGAGCACGCCGAGGACGGTCGCGATGACCGCCGAGATCGTCGCGATCTGGACGCTCGTGAACAGCGACCCCATCAGCGCCTCGTCGGCGAAGGTCGCGGTGTAGTGTTGCAGGGTGACCCCCTGGAACGGGAAGAACGTACTCGAGTTCTGCATGAACGAGAGGATGACCATCACCGCGAGGGGGATCCACAGGAACACGAGCAGCGCCACCGTGAGGAGCCGGAACCCCACGCTCAGCAGGCGCTCGCGCACCTCGTGGTCGAACACGCCCGAGAACCCCTCGGTACCGGTGTCGGTCTGGGTCTCTGTCGCCATCTCAGACACCTCCGATGTCCTCGATGCTGACGTACCGGAACGCCACGGCGAACGCGATGACGATGGAGATGACGATGAACATCGACGCCGCGCTGCCGTAGTCGATAGCGTACAGCGAGTTGATGCGTTCCTCGATGAGCTGTCCGATCATGAGCACCTTCCCCTGGCCAAGGAACCGCGGCGTGATGAACGCGCCCAGCGAGGGCACGAACACGAACAGGCTCCCACTGATGATGCCGGGCAGGGTGAGCGGGATGATGACGTCCCTGACGACGGCGACCCGGCTCGCGCCGAGGTCCCGCGCCGCCTCGATGAGGCTGAAGTCGATACCGTCCAGGCTGGCGTACAGCGACAGCAGCATGTACGGGAAGTACGCGTGGACCAGGCCGATGATGATGGCCACCTTCCCGAAGTTGAATATCCCGAGCGGTTCGTCGACGATGCCGATGGTCGTCAGGGTGGCGTTGATGACGCCGTTGGGGCCGAACATCAGGAACCACGAGTACGCCCGGACGAGGTACATCGTGAAGAACGGGAGCAACACGAGGTAGATGACGATCTTGAACGTCCGACCGTCGGCCCGTGCCAGGTAGTACGCGAGCGGGAACGCGAGCACCAGACACAGGATGGTCGTCACGAACGCGATCTGGTACGACAGGACGAGCGACTCGTAGAACGAGGTCTCCCAGAACGGCCCGCTCCCGCTGAACAGCTCCCCGTAGTTCGCGAGCGTCGGCTCCCAGACGATCTGGTAGGCGTCGTTCACCTGCAGGAAGCTCACGGTCACCATGAAGGTGATGGGCGCCAGCAACAGCAACAGGAGCCAGAGGCCGCTCGGCCCGATGACGAGCCCGAGCCGGCGTTTCGGCTCGCTGAACGCCGCCACCAGTCGCTTACGCGTCGATTGCTCTGTGGACATTGATGTGGAATACGGGGTGTTCAGGCCGTCTTCACGTCCTCCCAGGCGGTGATCCACTTCTCCTCGTTCTCGACGGCCTTGAACGGGATGAAGCCCTCCAGGCGGCTCGGGTCGACCTTGCCGAACATCTCGTTCTGCTCGCCGGAGAGGTTCTCCTGGGTGTTCGGGTTACAGCTCGGCGAGTAGCCGACCTTCGCGAGTTCGGCACCGGTCTTCGCGCCGATGTACTCGTTGACGACCTTCCAGGCCATCTCCTTGTTGTCGGACTTCGCGGAGACGCCGGCGCCCTCGAACCACGCGAGCGACCCCTCCTTGGGGACGTAGAGGTCGACCCAGTCGTCGCCGTTGGCCCACATCTCCACGATCTCGTTCCGGCCGGAGAGCCCGATGGTGTGGTTGCCCTGCCGGAAGGACTTGATGTACGTCGGGTCCGCCGCGATGTACCCCTGGAGCAGGGGCTTCTGTTCGATGAGCTTCTCTTTGACCTTCTCTATCTGCTTGTCCGAGAGGCTCACCTTCGCGCCCTCGAAGGCGTCCGTGTACCCGAGCGAGAGCGCCGTCGCGCTCATCGACTTGAAGTGGTTGTCGTACATGATGATGCTCCCCTTGTGGTCCTCGCTGAACAGCTCGGAGTAGGACTTCTCGGGGTCGTCGACCTTGCGGCTGTCGTAGGAGACGCCGTACCAGCCGAAGCGGATGGGGACGCCGTAGATGTCCCCACCGTCGGCGAACTGGGTGTTGGCGAACTCCTTGAACTTCCCGTACAGGTTCTCGAAGTTCGGGACCTGGTCCTTCTGGAGCGGGGCGAGCAGTCCCGCCTGCTGGAGCTTGGGGATGTAGTTGTTGTTCGGGATGACGACGTCGTACTGGGAGTCCTGGCCGGAGTTGAACGCCGAGAACATCTTCGCCGAGGACGTCCCGATGGTGTACTTCACCGTGACGTCGAGTTTGCTCTCGATCTGCTCCTTGAAGTCCTTGTACTCCTCCCAGGTGTAGATGTTGATCGTCGTCGTCCCACTCCCACCGGTCAGCCCACCGACACAGCCTGCGAGTCCGAGCATCGACGCTGCGCTCGCTGCACCCGCACTTTTCAGGAACGTACGCCGCTTGGTCGGTTTCGTCTCCACCGCATCCTCGCGATGGCCATTGGTACCGTTTGGCATGTATCAGCCGTCAGTCTGGAAGATATTAAAACTTGACCAACTAAATCAGTTTATTTCAGGTGCCAGAGGCACAAACCGAGTATGGAGCAGGTTAGTCTCCAAATAATCCCGGTGATTTATTAGTAGCCAGAGCAAATCGAGCGGTATGTCACCGAGTGACGAACAGGCGCTCGTCGAACTCTCCGACATCCGCAAGGAGTACGGGTCGGTCACCGCCGTCGACGGCATCGACCTCACCATCCGACAGGGCGAGTTCTTCTCGCTGGTCGGCCCATCGGGGTGTGGCAAGACGACCACCCTGCGCATGATAAGTGGCTTCGAGACACCGACCGCAGGCAGCCTCCGGCTCAACGGGATGGACATGCGGAGCATCCCTCCGGAGGAACGCGACTCGAACCTGGTGTTCCAGCACCTCTCGTTGTTCCCCCACATGACCGTCGGCGAGAACGTCGCCTACGGGCTGAAGAAGGCGGGCGTCGAGAAGCAAGACCGGATGCAGAAGGCCCAGGAGTACCTCGAACTCGTCGACCTCGAAGGGTTCGCAGACCGCGACCCCGGCGAACTCTCCGGCGGCCAACAACAGCGTGTCGCGCTCGCGCGTGCGCTGGTCAACGAACCCGCGGTCCTCCTGCTCGACGAGCCACTGTCGAGTCTCGACCGCAAACTGCGCAAACAGATGCAGGTCGAGTTGCGAAAGCTCCACGAGAAGACCCAGGGCGCGTTCTTCTACGTGACCCACGACCAGGAGGTCGCGATGACCCTCTCCGACCGTATCGCCGTCCTGAACGAGGGGCAGATCGAACAGGTCGGTCGACCCGAGGAGATCTACCGCGACCCCGCCTCCCCGTTCGTCGCGGACTTCATCGGTGACACCAACCTCCTCGACGGCCACGCACGGTCGAACGGCGACGGCTCGATGGTCTCCGTCGGCGAGGGTGGCAGTTTCAGTTTCCACACCGACGAGGAGGTCGACGGCGAGGTGACGGTCTCCATCAGGCCGGAGGATATTTCCTTGGGCGACCCTGACGGTAGCGCGTTCACCGGGGAGATCGTCGAGCGGTACTTCCAGGGCGACCAGACGAACTACGTGGTCGACCCTGAATCAGCCGGCCTCTCGGAGGTTCGCGTGGTCATGCAGGGTCGAGAGACGCCGGTCGAGCGCGGTGACACCGCCCACTTCGAACTGGTCGACGACGGTCCGGTGGTGTTCGAGTGAACCGCATAGCAACACAACCCGGCGTGACCAGCCACAGACGAGACCATGGAGCTTGACGAAACCGACATCGAGATTCTCACCCAGCTCGACGAACACGGAGAGGTAGACGCGACCGAACTCGCCGAGACCCTCGGCATCAGCACGTCGACGGTGTACTACCGCATCGAGACCTACCGCGAGAACGGCCTGTTCGAGGGCCGGGTCGCAGAACTCGACCCCCAGGAACTCGGGTTCGAGCTGACCGCCATCACGCGCATCCAGAGCGAGTACGGCCAGGAGTACGGCGACGTCGGCGAGCGACTCGCGGACATCTCCGGCGTCCAGCAGGTGTACCAGATGCTCGGCGAGGTCTCGTTCCTGGTCATCTCGCAGGTCCGCGGTCACGACGACCTCCAGCAACTCATCGACCGCATCATCGACATGGACGGCGTCGTCGACTCCTCGACGAACGTCGTCCTCCGGACGGTCAAACAGGAGTCACGCCTGCTCGTCAACTACGACGACGAGTCGCTGCAGGCGCTCCTCGACTGAGCGCCGCCAGCAGAAAGCGACGGGCCGGTACCGCCCGGCCTACACCGATTCTGGCTCCGGTTCCTCGGGCTTCGAGCCGCCGCCACCGCCCCGGGCCCGCCACGGGAACGTCAGCAGGCCGAGCAACAGGAGGCCCAGCCCGTAGGCGAGCGCGATGGGGATGGCGAGGATGAGCATCGTCAGCACACCGGAGGGCGTGAAGACCGCCGCGAGGGCGAAGATACCGAGGATGACCGGCCGCCAGTACTCCCGCATCTGCTCGTACCGGACGATGCGGCCGCGGTGGAACAGCAGCATCGTGATGGGGATGTCGATGAAGATGCCGATGCCCGCCGTGGTGAAGAAGATGAGCCAGAAGAAGCTCTGCAGGCGGTAGGAGATGATGATGTCGGCCTGGATGGCGTCGGAGACGAGGTAGGAGATGATGGTCGGGGCGACCACGAAGAACCCGAGGATGCTCCCGATGACGAAGCCGACGAACAGGGCGACGCCCCAGACGAGGAACGTGTTGTTGTTCCCGCTCTTGACGAGGCCGCGCTCTTTCATCGCGGGCCACGCGTAGTACAGCACCAGCGGGAGCACCGTCACGGCCGCCAGCAGGGTACTCACCTTCACCTCGAAGATGAGCGCCTCGACGGGGTGGAGCGCGACGATGAGGCCGACCTCGCTCGGGCCACCCATCGCGGTGACGATCTGCTCGTAGGGGTGTGCGCCCACGACCGCGCCAGGGTTCGTCGGGCCGGTGCCGGCCGCCTCGGGGACGCCGGGCATGACCGTCATGGCGTCGGTGAGGGGCTGGCCCGCGACGAAGAACTCCTCGAAGCCGACCGCGGCGGGGTCGCCACGGATGGCCGGCGGGACCCGCGAGATGAAGTTCCGCTTGATCTCGCCGAGGCCGCCGCCGTAGAGCCAGCCGAACGAGCCGACCAGCACGATCATGAACAGCGCGATGATGCGGAAGAACTTCGAGGTGAGCGACTGCAGGATGAACGCGAAGTCGTAGTAGTAGCCGCCGATGTCCTCCTCGGTCGTCTCCTCCTCCGTGAAGGGGTTGAGGACGCCGGCCGCGGTCCGCGAGAGGACGTTACCCTCCTCCTCGGCCTGTTCGGGGGCCACGCCGTCGCCCATCGAGGACGGGTCGGCCAGCGACTGCGGCTGGTCGCCCGACTCGGCGGCCTCCTGCATCTCCTTGACCTCCTGGGCGTCGTCGAAGCGGTCGAGGATGGCCTGTGCCTTCTCGGAGTCGTCCTCGTCCATCGCCGCGCGGGCGTGCTTGAGCGCCTTGTCCTCGGAGAGCTCCATGAAGACCTCCATCGGCGCCGCCCGCACGCCGGCCGCGTCGAGGGTGTCGAGGTCGATGCTCGTCGGGTCGCCCATCCGCGTGCCGCCGCGGGGCACCGTCGGCTGCCGGAGCACGACGACCGTGTAGGCGACGAGGATGAGCGTCCCGACGATGAGGCCGGCCTCGATGGCGACGAGCACCTGTCCGGCGAGTCCGGTGAACGGGGTGAGGCCCTCGACCGACAGCGGGCCGATTGGCACCCAGCCGGGGAACTGCGAGACGACCTGCCGGTTGACCGTCTCCAGGCCGCCGGCCTCGACCGCGACGAACGTCGCGATGCTGGTCAGGCCGACGATGGCGAGCAGCTGGTAGATGCGGGTGCGCAGCAGGTTGCTGCCGCCGGAGGGCGAGTTCTCGCCGGCGCGGTGGAGGTTGGTGACGACCTTCGAGAACCCGAGGCTCAGGACGTACAGCGAGATCAGCGGGAGCGCCCACATGATCTGGGTGAAGGGGTCCGGCGGGGAGAAGACGGCCCCGAAGACGAAGATAGCGACGAAGGCGTACCGCCACTTGTCGCGCCACTGCTCGTAGGGGACGATCTCGGCGTACGAGAGCGCCGACATCGCGAGGGGCAACTGGGCGGCCAGCCCGAACGAGAAGGTCAGGAGGACGATGAACTGCGTCCACATCGTGATGTCGTAGCTGGGTTTGATGGACGCGTTCACGGCGTTGGTCGCCAGGAACTGGAACATGAACGGGAAGAAGACCGCGTACGCGTAGATGACACCGAGCGTGAAGAGGAAGATACCGAGCGAGATGAACCCGCCGATCTGGAAGCGCGAGAGTGGCACCCTCGGCTTGACGCCGCGCTGTGCCAGCGAGTCGCGGGCGTAGTACAACAGCACGGGGAGCGCCATGACGATGCCGACGACGAGACCGATCTTCACCTGCAACAGGATGACGTCGAACGGTGTCCTGGCGATGACGTCGACCTGCTCGGCGACGTTCGCCGACATGCGCTGCTGGGTGTTCGCGCGCAGGAAGTCCCAGATGAACAGCCGCAACGCGTAGATGGTGCCGAGCAACCCGATCAGGAAGACGATGAATACCTTCTGGAGGTGCTTCTGCGCGGTGCGCAACAACACGCCGAGGCTCTCACGCCCCTGGTTGATGGTGCGCGCAGTGTCCTCTCCGACCACGGAGCTCATTGGATGCCGAGAGGTACCAACCTCGCGAACATCAATCTTCTTCTACGGGGTCACCACGAGGGAACGAAACTACGGGGACGACGCCCCGGTAAGAAAAAGGTCTATAACGCGCGGGCCGACTATCTCCGGTAGATGGCGGACGAGTCTGAAGAGTCCGGGCTATCCGATGTCGACGACGAGGAGTCGCGACCGGAGCGGCCCGAGACCGAGCCGGCGGAGCACGACGAGAGCGCGCCGCCCGCGGGCGACGACGCCGACGCGCCCGAGGACGATGGACCCGAGAAGGACGGGCCCATCGGCGGGGAGCCCGAGGTCCCGGAGAAGTTCCGGGACGAAGACGAGGACGGCGTCCCCGTGGACCCCTTCGAGTACGTCGACGACGACGACGAGCCGGCCGGTGACGACGACGCGGCCGACGACGCGACCAGCGGGCTCCAGAAGGTCGACTCCGGCGACGCCCCGCCGGCCGACGCCGAGGACGAGGACGTCCAGTACGGCGTCACCGACCCGCGGGACATCGACACCGGCGACCCGGACGCAGACGACGACGCGCCCTACGGCGACGTCGAGGGTCGCCACGCCGACACCGGGGCCCCGCAGGCCGACGCCGACGGCGGCGAGGACGTGCCCGTCGGCCACGCCGCGGGCGCCGCCCGCCCGGCGGCCGAGTCGACCGTCGACGACGACTCGTTCACCGAACCGAGTTTCGACTACGACGAGGCCGAGGAGGAGTACCAGCGCCCGCCCGACGACGAGGAGATGCCGCTGGCGGTCCACATCGAGGAGATGGTCCGTCGCCTCGGCATCGTCCTCATCGCGGCGGCCGCCGCGACCGCGCTCTCGATCTTCGCCTCGGAGGCGATCATCACGACGATGTGGTTCGACCTCCTGCCTTCGGCGGGCGAACTGACACGCCCCCGCGTCTACTCCCCGCTGGAGTTCATCCTGACGAAGATCAAGGTCGCGAGCCTGGCCGGTATCGTCGTCGCGCTCCCCCTGTTCGTCTACGAATCGTACCTCTTCATGCGGCCCGGCCTCTACCCCAAGGAGCGCCGATACTACCTCGCATCGGTCCCGACCAGTCTCGTCCTCGCGGTTGCGGGGATGGCCTTCGCGTACTTCCTCGTGCTGCCCGCGCTGTTCGAGTACTTCCTCTACTACACCGAGGGCTCCGCGGAGATCGCGTTCGCGCTCTCGGACACGTTCAACCTCATCATCACGCTGATGGCGTTCCAGGCCATCGTCTTCCAGATTCCGCTGTTCATCATGCTCGCCATCATGATGGGCGTGACGAGCCGGCGCTGGCTGGAGTCCAAGCGCATCCTCTTCTGGGGTGCGTTCGTCGCCATCGCGTTCGTCTTCGCGCCGGACCCGACCGGGATGGCGCCCATCATCATCGCGCTGTCGATGGTCGTCCTCTTCGAGGGGACGCTCCTGCTGTTGCGCTGGACCGACAGTTCCTCGCCCATCCCGACGGCCGAGGAGATGGGCGAGCGCCGGCCGTACATCTACCTGCTCATCGGTATCACCGGCTACGCCGCCAGCGCGGCACCGGTCCCGAGCGGCTACTACCAGGAGCTGCCGCCCGTCGTGACCGAGAACCTGGCCACGCTCGGCTTCGGGAACGCGACGCCGTTCCTGTTCAGCGCGGCCGCGGTGCTCGTCTACGAGCTGGTGGCCTACACGAACAAGAACTACTACGGCAGCGTGAAGCTCTGGCGCGCCCTCCGGAAGGGCCGCCCGCTGGTCTGGATCACCGCCATCCTGGCGGGCTACCTGGGCACGCAGAACTCGCTGCTCGCGCGGGTCATGACCGAGGCGGCGCTGCCCCAGACCGAGGCCATCGCGCTCACGGTCGGCCTCGTGGTGCTGTTCGAGGCGTCGCTGTTCCTGGCGAAGCGCCGGGCCTGACCCGGCTCCCGTCTTCCGTCTCCGCGACCCGGTAGACACTTCTCGCGCCCGACCCGAGTCGCCCCCATGACGAGCGACGCTGCGACGGTGGTCCTCGCGCGCCACGGCCGGACGGTGTGGAACCACGAGCGCCGCATCCAGGGGTGGGCACCCGCGCCGCTGGACGAGACGGGTCGCGAGCAGGCCCGGGCCCTCGGCGCCCACCTCGCCGAGACGTACGACGTGACCCGGCTGGTCGCCTCCGACCTCCGACGGACGAAGGAGACGGCGCGGCTGGTGAACCACGCCCTCGACGTGGACGTGACCTTCAGCCGGGACTGGCGCGAGCGCGACTTCGGCGTCTACCAGGGCATGGGCTACGAGGCGCTGTTCGAGGGCTACCCGGAGTTCGCGGTCGGCGAGACGGGCATCGCGGCCGCCGAGACCGAACCCGAGGGCGGCGAGACGCTGCTCGAGGCGCGCGACCGCGTCCTCACCGGCTGGCAGGCGGTCGTGGACTCGCTCTCGCCGGACGAGACGGTCGTCGTGGTGACCCACGGCGGACCACTGTACGTGCTGCTCGGATACCTCCAGGACCGTGACCTCGTGACCGCCCTCACCGAGCACAGCCAGGACAACTGCGCCGTCACGGAGGTTCGGGTCGACGGCGGGGACCCGACGGTCGTCCGGGAGGGCGACGTGGGGTACCGGGAAGCGTAAGAGACTCAGATTGCGACGAGCAACGCGCTGTCGATGGCGACGCCGAAGACGACGGCCAGCGCGAGCAGGAAGAGCCCCAGGCCGACCAGCCTGACCAGTGGCCCGTAGCGTCGCCGGTTCATGGACGAACTACGCCGCCCTGATGGATAAAGCTCCCTCACGGGCGGGAACTTTTTGCTGGCCCCGGAAATAGAGACGGCCGATGGAACTCTCGGCGATCCCCGGCGTAGGCGAGAAGACGGCGGACGCGCTGGCGCAGCTCGACGACCCCGAGACGGCGCTGCAGACGGGCGACGTCGCGACGCTGGCGCGGGCACCGGGCATCTCGGAGGGTCGTGCCGCCCGTATCGCCCGGGCGGCCATCCGCACGGAACACGACGACCCCGGCGGGTTCCTCGCGACCGGCCGGGCGCGCGAGGTGTACGAGGCGATGCTGGACCGGCTGCGCGAGCGGACCGTCACCGACTACGCGGGCAAGCGGGTCGCGACGTTCTACCCGAGCGCGGCCGAGTCACGCATCGAGGAGGTACAGGCGTTCACCGCGGAGGCGATGGCGCGCGAGCCGGACGAGGCGGTCCTCGACGCGCTCGCCGGCGTGGAACCGCTGGACCCGCCGCGGGACGTGCAGGTCCGGGACCGCTGTCTGGCCACGACCGACGCCGAGCGCTACTCGAAGGCACGGGACGCGATCCCCGAACTCCCGGTCGAGGTGGTCGAGGACGCCCGCGGCCTCGCCGAACTCGCGCGGGGGTACTCGACGGTCATCGCGCTGGACGAGGCGTTCGCCGGCATCGACGTGGAGGGCGACGTGCGGGTCGAGCCCGACGCGCTGGAGAACCCGAGCGAGATCGTCCCCGAGCGCGTGCTGGCGTTCTTCGCGACGAACCGCGACCGGCTCCGGGCCGCGGTCGAGGTGACCCGGGAGTCGACGCTGGAGCCCGCAGCCGACCTCGCGACGCTCGAATCGGCGCTGGACCGGCTGGACGACGCCGGCGGCATCGCGGGCGACGCCGAGGTCGACCGGCTCGCGAGCGCCATCGACGACCTCGACTCGGCCGTCTCGATGTCCGAGAACGTCGCCAACGACCAGTTACGCGAGGCCATCCAGGAGAAGGACGTGACCATCGAGGGCGCGGACCTGCTCTCGCTGGTCGAACGCGGCGCGGGCGTGGACTCGCTGCTGTCGCGCGAACTCGCCGACGAGTACGCGGCGGCGGTCGACGCGGCCCGCGGCCACCTCGTCGACGCCCTCGACCTGGACACGGGCGAGGCCGAGATCGCCCGGCGGGCCTTCGGCGACGAACCGACCTACCCGGTCGAGCACGAGGAGCAGGCCATCTCGCGGCTGCGCGAGGAGCTGAAGGCGGCGAAGGAGCGCCGCGAGACCCGGCTGAAGCGCGAGCTCGCGGCCGACCTCGCCGACCAGCGCGCGGACGCCGAGGCGCTGGTCCGGGACGCACTGGAACTCGACGTGGAACTCGCCATCGCCCGGTTCGCCCGCGACTTCGACTGCACGATGCCCGAGTTCGGCGGCGAGGGGTTCGCCATCGAGGCGGGCCGGTCGCCCCTGCTCGACGTGCCCATCGACGCGGTCGACCCCGTGGACTACGACGTCGAGGGCGTCGCGCTGCTCTCCGGCGTGAACTCCGGGGGGAAGACCTCGACGCTGGACCTCGTGGCGGCCGTGGTCGTCCTCGCGCACATGGGCCTGCCCGTCCCGGCCGACTCGGTCCGACTGCAGCGGTTCGCAGACCTGCACTACCACGCGAAGACCCAGGGGACCCTCGACGCGGGCGCGTTCGAGTCCACGGTCCGGGAGTTCGCCGGGCTGGCCGACGGCGGCGCGGACTCCCTGGTGCTGGTGGACGAACTCGAGTCCATCACGGAGCCCGGGGCGTCCGCGAAGATCATCGCCGGCATCCTCGAGGCGCTGCACGAGAACGGTGCGACCGCGGTGTTCGTCTCCCACCTCGCCGGCGAGATACGCGAGATGGCCGACTACCCGGTGACCATCGACGGCATCGAGGCGGTCGGACTGGAGGACGGCGAACTCGTCGTGAACCGGTCGCCGGTGAAGGACCACCTGGCGCGGTCGACCCCGGAACTCATCGTGGAGAAGCTCGCGGGCGAGGCCGAGACGGGGTTCTACGACCGGCTGCTGGAGAAGTTCTGAGCCCGCGAGACCTGAAAGCGCCGCGTCAGTAAGCACGCGTTACTTATGCTGGTTTGGCGGGTACTCGGCGTATTTGAGGTGTTCGTCCCATGCCATACGAGTTCCGCTGCCAGAAGTACGGGTGCCCGTTCGTCGTCCGCCGCGCAGACGACGAGGAGATTCTCGCCATCGCCACACGACACACGGCCGAGGCCCACGGGATGGCCATCGACCGCGGGGTCGTCGAGGACACGCTGGACGTGGTCTGAGGAGCGCCGGGCGCCCCCGGCGTATCGTCCTCGCAACCCGGTCGCCAGCGTGGACTCCCTTCGCTAGTGGCACAATCGATTATATCGTGCGGTGCGTCATCATCTACCATGGTACACGAGTTCAGCTGTAGCGTCGAGGACTGTCACTTCACCATCCACTCCGACAACGACGACGAGATCGTCTCGATGGTCCGCAAGCACGCACAGGACGTCCACGGCATGAGCATGAACGCCGGCCAGATCAAGAGCAACATCAAGAAACTCCAGTCCTGAGCGGTTCCTGATAGATCGGCTGACGGGCCCGGAATCCACGTCGTCAGCCGTCGGCGACCGCGCCAGACCCACCTTTTTGCAGTCCTGCGGGCGTCTGACCTTCGTCTGCCGAAGACCTAAGTAGTCCGCGAGGCTGGGTGAAAGTAATGGCTGGGGACCCTCCGGACGAGGGGATGTTGTCGTGGGACGAATCCGTCTTCCGCAACGAACGGGTCTTCGAGATCGACTACGTCCCCGAGGCGTTCGAACACCGGGATAGCCAGATGCAGAGCCTGCAGTACGTGCTGCGTCCGGCCGTCCGCGGGTCGCGCCCGCTCAACGCCGTCGTCCGGGGCCCACCCGGCACCGGGAAGACCACCGCCGTCCAGAAGCTCTTCTCCGAGCTGAAAGCCGAGACCAACGACGTGCGTACCGTCCGCGTGAACTGTCAGATGAACGCGACGCGGTACTCCGTCTTCTCGCGGCTGTTCGAGGGGATGTTCGACTACGAACCCCCGGCGTCGGGCATCTCGTTCAAGAAACTGTTCGGGCAGGTCACCGAGAAACTGGTCGAGCAGGAGGAGGTGCTCGTGGTCGCGCTCGACGACGTGAACTACCTGTTCTACGAGGGCGAGGCCTCCGATACGCTCTACTCGCTGTTGCGTGCCCACGAGGAGCACTCCGGGGCCCGCATCGGCGTCATCGTCGTCTCCTCGGACCCGAACCTCGACGTGATGGACGAACTCGACACCCGCGTCCAGTCGGTGTTCCGCCCCGAGGACATCTACTTCCCACCGTACGACCAGCGCGAGATCGTCGACATCCTGCGCGAACGCATCGAGCGCGGCTTCCAGGACGGCGTCGTCTCCACGACCGTCCTCGACGACGTGGCCGCCAAGACCGCCGAGAGCGGCGACCTCCGGGTCGGTATCGACCTGCTCCGCCGGGCCGGCCTGAACGCCGAGATGCGCGCCTCGAAGACCGTCGAACTGGAGGACGTCGAGAAGGCCTACGAGAAGTCCAAGTTCGTCCACCTCTCCAGGTCGCTCGACGGCCTGAGTGACTCCGAGCGCACCCTCGTCGAGGTCATCGCCGAGCTGGAGGGCGAGCAGGCCGGGACCGTCTACGAGACCTTCCACGAACGCTCCGGGCTGGGCTACACCCGGTACTCCGAGATCGTCAACAAGCTCGACGACCTCGGCATCATCGACACCGAGTACGCCGACGTCGAGGGCCGCGGGCGCTCGCGCGAACTCAACCTCGCCTACGACGCCGACGCCGTCCTCGACCGGCTGTAGCGGCGATTCCTCGCCGGGGTGAGGGCTGCGTCCCCTTTTCGCTGATGCAGACGTAGTTTCGGTATGGATACCGTCCGGACACGTCGGCAGGTTGGGGCGACCATCGCCGGCGCGGGGGTCGCGGTCGCGGGCGTCCTCGCCTCGGCGCTGGCGACGATTCCCGTCGTCGCACTGCTCGCCCTCGACGCGGGCGACCTGACGCTGCCCGTCTACGCGCTGCTGTTCGTCGTCGGGTACACCGGGCTGACGCTGGTCGGGGTCGCCTACCTGACCCTGACGGGCCGCGGCTGGGGATTCGTCGACCTGAAACCGCTCGACCGCGAGAGCCTGAAGGCCATCGCGGGCTACACCGCGCTCGCGGTCGCCTTCGTCCTCGTGGTCGGCGTGCTCACGACGGTCACGAGCCTGGAGACCAGCGAGAACGTCAACCTCGCGCCCGGGCTGGCGGGCAACACCGACTACCTGCTCCTGCTCGTCCTCGTCGCCCTGCTGGTCAACGGCCCCGCCGAGGAGTTCCTCTTCCGCAACGTCATCCAGAAGTCGCTCTACCGCGTCTTCTCCCGCCGCGGCGCCAACGTCGTCACCAGCGTCATCTTCGCGCTGGTCCACATCCCCGCGTTCTGGACGACGAACCTCGGTGCACTCGGGCTGTCGCTGCTGACCATCTTCGTCGGCTCGCTCGTGTTCGGTGCGGCCTACGCGAAGACCGAGAGCCTGACCGTCGTCGCGCTGGTCCACGGGCTGTTCAACGCGGTCCAGATCTCGCTGCTGTACCTGCTGTTGACGTTCGGATAGGGTCGGTGCCGGGTTCGGTCTGCTGTTCCCTGCGGCGGTGTGGTTCTGGCTGTTCGCCGGGTGCCGGGAGGGCCGGCTCCAGTTCGCTCGCGCCGATGGCAGTGAACGACCGCACCCGCCCCGCCCAGCCCACCACCGCCCCGCACAGGACAGCCTACCACCGCCCCGCACAGGACAGCCCACCACCGCCCCGCACAGGACAGCACACCCCAGCACAGCACCGCGACCGCACCACACCCTCCCCAGCCGATTGCGCGCTTCCTTCCGTTTCGCTGGCGCTTCACTCCAGTCCAGTGCGCATCCCTCGCGCGGCGTCGAGCGACCAGCCTCACTGGCGTTCGGGGGTCGCCCCGCACGCGCCGGGGTGGAGTCGAGTACAGCCGCCCGTCTCAGAACGCCTCGACGTGCGGGCGCAGGTCGAGTTCGAGCGTCCACGCCGACCGGTCCTGCTCGACGAGGTGCCAGTAGCTCTCCGCGATGGCGTCGGGGTCGAGGTACTCGTGCTCGTTCTGGACCTCGCGCTCGGGGTGGAGGATGCCCCCGTCGATGACGACGTGGGCGACGTGGATTCCCTCGGGACCGAGTTCGCGGGCCATCGACTCCGCGAGGCCGCGGGCCCCGAACTTCGCCGCGGAGAAGGCGACCGACCCCTTGCGGCCGCGGACCGAGGTGGTCGCGCCGGTGAAGATGACGGTCCCGCCGTCGCCCTCGCGCATGTCCGCGACGGCCTCCTGCGAGCAGTGGAGCGCGCCCGTCACGCCCACGTCGAGCGCCTGCTGGAACTCGTCGTGCGAGACTGCGGAGAGCCCCTTCCACGGCGCGGCGCTGGCGTGGTTGACGAGGATATCGACCGGCCCGAACTCGTCCCTGACGGCCGCGAAACCCTCGTGAATCTGGTCGGGGTCGGTGAGGTCGGTCGGGACGGCGAGGGCGTCGCCGGCGGTCTCCTCGCGGAGGTCGGCCGCGAGGTCCGCCATGTAGTCCTCGGACCGGGCGAACAGGCCGACTGCACAGCCCTCGTCGGCGAACGTCCGGGCGAGCGACGCGCCGAGGCCGGGGCCGACACCGGCGATGACGGCAGTTCGTGTCATGTGTTGGCATATGATTGCCGGCGGAACGGGTTAGGTGTCGGGGAGGCGGTCGGCGTTGCTGGTGGAGGGACGAACCGAGAGAAAGCGGTCAGTGGTCCGCGCTCACTCGTACCGCAGCGCGTCGATGGGGTCGGTCCGGGCCGCACTCCACGCCGGGTAGAGCCCGGCCAGCACCCCGACGAGGATGCCGACCGCGACCGCGATGCCGAACCACTCGACGGGGTACGTGAGCGGGATGTCGATGTACTGGGCGCCGAGGTAGCCGGCGGCGAGGCCGAGCAGGGTGCCCAGGATGGAACCGATGATGCCGATGATGACCGCCTCGGTGATGAACAGGCCGATGATGTCGCGCTTCTGTGCGCCGACGGCCTTCATGATGCCGATCTCGCGGGTGCGCTCGGTCACCGAGACGAGCATGATGTTGGCGATGCCGATGCTGCCGACCAGCAGGGAGAGCGCCGCGATACCGATGACGAACGCCTGGAGCTGTTCGAGGACGGCCTCGAGCTGGCCGAGCAGTTCCGTGCTGGTCTGGAGTTCGTAGACGAGGTCGTCGCCCGCCAGTTCCTCGGCGTCGGATCGGTCACTGTCGAGGTAGCCCCGGGCCTGCTCCTTGGCGGCCTCGACCTGTCCCTGGCTCGTGGCCTCGACCACGACCGCGGCGAACCGCGGCGTCTCGGTGGCCTGCGAGACGAGTTCGGTGTAGTACGGGTTCAGCGGCAGGTACACCCGCGGCGACGGGTTGAACCCCTCGAAGGGCGAGCGCGAGTCCGAGGTCTCGGTGATGCCGACGACGGTCGCCTCTATCTGCTGGCCCCCCAGCAGCGTGACCGTGATGTTGTCCCCGACGGTGACGTTCTGGTCGAACGCGTTGGCCATCGCGGGGTTGAGGACGGCCTCGCGGGCACCCATCTCGAACTGCCTGCCCTCGGCTATCTCGTCCGCGTCCACGTACTCGGGGCCGGTGGCGACCACCCCGTCCTGCCTGGGGATGCGCTGGTTCTCGAAGTTCACGGTCTGGGCCGGTAAGGGCGTGTAGCCGTAGGCCGCGTCGACGGCCTCTAACTTCGCGAGTTCGTCGGTGTCGCGCTGCGTGAACACCGGTTGTGCACCCGAGAGCGGCCCCTGGTTGGAGTTGTTCTCGGGGGCGGCCCAGGTGTAGACGTTGCGCTGGTCGTCGGGGCTGACCTCGCCGATGATGCCGGCCTGCAGCGACGCGCCGAGCGTGACGAAGGTGATGACGGCGGCGACCCCGATGATGACGCCGAGCGTGGTCAGGGTCGACCGGAGCTTGTGCGAGCGGATGGCCCGCCAGGACATCCGCAGTCCGGTGAAGGGGTTCACCGTTGCACCTCCGCGAGTTCCTCGACGGACTCGATCTGCCCGTCGACGATGTTGACGACGCGCTCGGCGTGTTCGGCGATGTGGCGCTCGTGGGTGACCATCATGACCGTGTTCCCCTCGGCGTGGAGCTCCTCGAACAGGGCCATGATCTGCTCGCCGGTCTTCGTGTCGAGGTTCCCGGTCGGCTCGTCGGCGAGGATGATGGCCGGGTCCGACACGAGGGCCCGGGCGATGGCGACGCGCTGGCGCTGGCCACCAGAGAGTTCGTTCGGCACGTGGTCGAGCCGGTCACCCAGCCCGACGCGCTCGAGGATGTCGGCGGCCTGTTCGCGGCGCTCGCTCGCGCCGACGCCGCGGAAGACCAGCGGGAGGGCGACGTTCTCGACGGCGGTCATGCGGGGCATGAGGTTGAACGTCTGGAAGACGAAGCCGACCTCCTGGCCGCGGATGCGGGTCCGCTCGCGGTCCCCCATCGCGGTCACCTCCTCGCCGTTGACGTACACCTGCCCCTCGGTCGGGGTGTCCAGACAGCCGATGACGTTCATCAGCGTGGACTTCCCGGAGCCGCTGGGGCCCATCACGGCGGTGTAGGAGCCGCGGTCGATGTCGAGGGTCACCCCGTCGAGGGCGTGGACGGGCTCGCCGACCTGGTAGGTCTTTCGCACGTCGGTGAGACGGACGGCAGGTCCCTCCGTCGTGGTAGAATCCATACTTGTTGGAACACGCGGGACTGAGAAAAGCACTTCGCAGGGGGAAAGGAACTCCGTATGCCTCTGTTTCGCAACGAACTGGACGACGAAACTGATTACTCGGTTCGCCCTGCATCCGCCACCATGAAGAACACGAGCGGCACCACCGAACAGAAGCGCCGCGCCGGGGAGAGCGCGGCCGACCTCGTGGCGGACGGGATGGTCGTCGGACTCGGCACCGGCTCGACGGCCGCCCACGCCATCGAGGCCCTCGGACAGGCGGTCGACAGCGGCCTCGACATCGCGGGCATCCCGACCTCGTTCCAGTCGCGCCAGCTCGCCCTGGACCACGGCATCCCCCTGACCACGCTGGACGCGGTCGAGACCGTCGACCTCGCCATCGACGGGGCCGACCAGGTCGCGGGGTTCACGCTGGTCAAGGGCGGTGGGGCGGCCCACGCCCGCGAGAAGATCGTCGACGCGGCCGCGGACCGGTTCGTCGTCGTCGCCGACCCCTCGAAGGTCGTCGAGGGGCTGGACTACCCGGTCCCCGTCGAGGTCCTGCCGGACGCCCGGACCACCGTCGCCGACGCCGTCGTCGACCACGGGGGCGACCCGACGCTCCGGCAGGCCGAACGCAAGGACGGCCCGGTCGTCACCGACAACGGGAACGTCGTCCTCGACTGCGACTTCGGGACCGTCGCGGACCCGGCCGAACTCGCCACCGCCCTGTCGGCACTCCCGGGCGTGGTGGAGCACGGGCTGTTCGTCGACATGGCCGACGAGGTACACGTGGGGCTGGACGACGGCGTCGAACGACGCACGCGCTGAGCAGGTCAGCGCGGGCGCTATCCGGGTGAAAAGTGGTTAGAAGTGAAAGCGACCGAGTTTACAGGTCGCGCGGCTGGACCGTCTTCCGGTCGTTCGCCTCGGCGCGTCGGGCGGCGTCCTCGAGGAGCTCGGCGACTTCCTCGTCGAGTGCGTCGTAGAAGTCCGATGCGACGTTCTTGTCCTTGAGCGCTTCCTTAACGGCTGCCTTGACGATGAGGTCTGCCATACGGGCGGTGGTTCCCACGCCCCCTTTATAATACTTGCTGTATGTTGCGGTGACAGGCCGTGAGACCGGCGTGTAGCGGGGGTCCCTTTCATCTCGAGGAAGCGGAATGTTCAGGAGAAAATCGCAAGACAGCGCCGGGTTATGACGGATTCTCGATGGCCACATAGATAACCAACAGAAATGCCCGATGGCGAATCTCGGGGGCGTCTCCGCCCCGACTGCGGGTTCTGGCGCGCACTCGACGGCTCGCGCGCGCCCAGCTGACGCCTCGCGCGCAGGCCGCCCCGTCCGTGACGGGACGTGATAGCCGAGCGACACGCCAGCCCACCGGGTTCGACTATCGGGAAGTTTTGTTTCGGTTTCAGAAACAAACGCGAGAGTCATCGCGAACTCCATCGAGTAGAGGAAAATGTTGCTTTCTCTTTCCCGAATTTGGGTGAGAATCTGGAACAGGTATTTGGTGATGTGTTGCCAAGCATGCGCTACCGGCACCCCACCGCCGGAGACTACCATGCCAACGTGTGATAATTGCGGTGCGCACGTCTCTGAACAGTTCGCCCGCGTCTTCGCCGACGAACACGGACGGATCCTCGCCTGTGTGAGCTGCTCGGCGAACGCAGGTATCGCGGAAGAAGCTCGGCGACGCGCGCGGACGACGTGACGACGCGACGGCCGCAACCACCACGCGAAGCCTTTCTGTACCCGGCCGGCCACACCACGACCAGTGAGTGACCACTACGTCTACGTCCTCGAGTGTGCCGACGGGACCCTGTACACGGGCTACACCACGGACGTCGAGCGCCGCGTGGCGGAACACGACGCGGGCGAGGGTGCGAAGTACACCCGCGGGCGGACCCCGGTCGAACTCCGCTACCGGGAGTCGTTCGACTCGAAGTCGGCCGCGATGGCCCGCGAGTACGAGATCAAGCAGCTCTCGCGCCGCCAGAAGGAGGCGCTCATCGAAGGAGACTCCGGATAGAGTCGGCGATGGGGGCTTCGAGCCCGGTCTCCCGGAAGCTCGGCGCCGGGTTCACGTCCACGGCGTAGGGCTCGCCATCGACCGATATCACGTCGACGCCGACCCCGTGGGCCCCCGTCCGGCGCGCCAGCTCGCGCACCTTCGCCGCGAGGTCGGGGTCGGGGTCGCGCCGCCCGAGGACGCGCTTCTCCCCGCCGAGCTTCGAGGCGGCCTCTAACACCCGGACGTGGTACTGCTCGCCGTCGTCGACGCAGTAGTACTTGTGGTCGACCGGGTCCGCCGGCAGCAGCGGCTGGTAGAAGTCGCCCTCGCCGTTGCGGACCGGGACGCCCTCCCAGCTCCGGAGCGTCTTCGCGACGTACTCGCCCTCGGGCGGCGTGAACGAGACGGGCGGCGTCCGGAACCCGACCGTCTCCAGCGCGTGGAGCCCGACGAGGCGGAACGCGAAGATACAGTACGCGACGAAGTCGTTCCAGGCGGGGACGCCGCAGTCGGCCGCCAGCCGGAGCGTCGTGAACGTCGCCGGCCGGGTCTTCTTGGCCACGATGGCGTCGAGGTCGGCGACCGTCGTCCGGTCCAGTGGTGCCTCGGGGTCGTAGAACGTGACCACGACGCCGCGCTCGCGAAGGGTGTCGGCGACCGCGGCGAAGACCGTGTGGTCGGGGGCACAGAGGATGCCAACCCGTGACTCGTCGGCCATGCGACGACGTACGCGCGGACGCGACAAAAGGTCCTCAGTCGTCGGCGACGGCGTGCCCGTCGTCCTGGCAGCGCGCGTCGAACCGGCGGGCCGCCGCGACGACGGCCTCGCCGAGGGCGGCGACGCGCTCTTCGATGTCCTCGTCGGTGAACACCCGGCCGCCGGGGGCGTCGGGGGCCGCCTCGAACTTGTCGTAGGCGCCCCGGATGCCGACCTGCTCGGGGACGACGTGGCCGTGGACGCCCCGGACCGTGCTTCGCATGTGCTCCAGCGTCGGGCCGTAGGAGCCGCCACCGGCGGTCGCGAGCAGGCCGACGACGGTGTCCTCGTACTCGTCGAAACTGCAGAAGTCGTGGAAGTTCTTCAGCGCACCCGAGTACGAGCCGTGGTAGACCGGCGACCCGAGGATGACGGCGTCGGCCTCCCGGACCCGCCGGACGTGCTCTGTGACGCCCTGGTCGTCCTCGTCGGGGTCGAACATGGGGACGTCGGCCTCGCGCAGGTCGAGCAGGTCGGTCTCGGCACCCGCGGCCGCAGCGGCGGCCAGGGCGTGCACCAGTGCGGTTCGCGTGTAGCTCTCCTCTCGTAGACTGCCACTGACCGCCAGGACGGTCGGTGCTCCACTCATCGGCGGTTCTCGGGGGTGCACAGGTAAAAGCTCGTCAGTTTTACCGATGGTAATTCACTCGCGTCGACAGGAACGTGGCAGGGTGTGCGGTCGGGGAGTGCTCACGTCGCGACGTGGACCGTCGGCTCGGTCGGGTGCGCCCGGGTGAGCAGGTTGAACACCGGCGAGCGCCGCGGGAACGACTTGATGCGGTCGATGTCGGCCTCGCTCAGGTCCGCGCCGGTCACCTGCACCTCGACGTCGAGGTCGCCGAGCATCTCGGCGGCGCGGTCCTCGTCGTGGATGCCGAGCAGGACGCGGGGGTCGAACGGGACCGAGACGGTCGTCGTCACGTCCTCGACGGCGATGCCCTCCCGCATGGCGTTGAGCTGGACCGTCCCGTTGATGCAGGCCGTGAGGCCGGCGAGCGCGAGTTCGATGGCCTCGCACCGGTCCACGGGGTCGACGTACCCCATCGCGTCCTCCATCTCGGCCGGCAGGCCGACGTCGATGGTGTACTCGCGATCGTGGCCGCGGGCCTCCTCGCCCATGACGAACTCGCCGATGGTCGACTTGGTGTGGACCGCCACGTCCTCGGTCGTGCCCGTGGCACTGAACTCGATGGTGGCCGCGGCCGGGTTCTCCGCGACCCAGTCGACGAACGTGTCGTGGGCCGCGCGGTCGATACCCTGTACTCGCTGTGTCTTCTCGACTGGCATGATGGGTTCCGTGCCGGTAGGTAGGCCTCGTGAGCCGATAAGCCGTCTCGCGGGGGGCTGGAGAGTCTCGGTGGAAGTAAAGTTATTTGAGCGTGTGCGCGCAATCGACACGTGTAGGATACAGAGACGGGTAGTCTGTGCGAAACCGAAGCAAGAAGAAGGGCCGACGATCGTGCCAGCGATCGCCGGTGTCACTCGGACTGCTCGTCAGACGATGCGAACACCGCAACGGCGATCAGAATCCAACCGGATTCCAGACCCTGTGCCAGCAGGGTGACACCGCCCGATGCGAGTGTTACGCGGAGGCCCTTTCCGATTCTCACTCACCTCCGCCGATTCGTTGTTTCACGACGCAGAGCGGTGTGCGTCGTCGCCCCGAGACGGGACTCGCGCCGCTCTAGGGCGCTAATGGTAATATCGAACGGGCGGGTTAAAGTCCTGTTCGTACCGGAGTGAAAGTGAACGCCGTCGGTGGGATTTATCGCCCGGGCAGGTGATGGACCCCACATGGACGCCATCTCCTTCGGGACCGACGGCTGGCGAGCGACGCTCGACGAGTTCACCGCCCCTCGCGTCCGGATGGTCGGACAGGCGGTCGCCACCTACCTCCGCGACGAGGGTCGCGGCGGCGAGACGGTCGCGGTCGGCTACGACGCCCGCGAGTCCTCGCCCGGGTTCGCCGAGGAACTGGCCCGGGTGCTCTGTGCGAACGGGTTCGACGTGGTCCTGCCCGACCGCGACCGCCCGACACCCCTGACGGCGTGGCAGATCCGCCACCGCGACCTCGCGGGCGCCCTGATGCTCACCGCGAGTCACAACCCGCCGGAGTACAACGGCGTGAAGTTCATCCCCGACGACGCCGCCCCCGCCCTCCCCGAGGTCACCGACGCCATCGAGGCGCGCCTCGCGGAACCCGACCCACTCCCGGAGGAGGACCACGGCACCGTCAAGGAGGTCGACTTCGTCCCCCCACACTTCGACCACGCGCGCGACCTCGTCCCGGACGACCTCTCCGGCCTGACCGTCGTCTACGACGCGATGCACGGCTCCGGCCGCGACACCACCGACCGCCTGCTGGAGGAGGCTGGCGCGACCGTCGAGCGCATCCGGTGTGCGACCGACCCCGAGTTCGGCGGCACCCCGCCGGAACCGAGCGCCGAGAACCTCGAAGAGCTGGTCGAGACCGTGCGCGAGACCGACGCCGACCTCGGCATCGCCAACGACGGCGACGCCGACCGCCTCGCGGTCGTCACGCCCGAGCGCGGCTTCCTCGACGAGAACCTCTTCTTCGCCGCGACCTACGACTACCTGCTCGAATCGGACTCGGGCCCCGTGGTCCGGACCGTCTCGACCACGTTCCTGCTCGACCGCATCGCCGAGGCCCATGGGCAAGACGTCGTCGAGACCCCGGTCGGCTTCAAGTGGGTCGCCCAGGCCATGCAGGAGCACGACGCCCTGATGGCCGGCGAGGAATCGGGCGGGTTCACCGTCCGCGGCCACATCCCCGAGAAGGACGGCGTGTTCATGGCCCTGCTCGCCGCCGCGGTCGCCCACGAGAAGCCCTACGACGAGCGCGTGGACGACCTGCTGGCCGAACACGGCGAGATCCACCAGAACAAGGTGAGCGTGGACTGCCCCGACAGCGAGAAGGCGCGGGTGGTCGACGACCTGAGCGACGAGATTCCCGAGTCCGTCGCCGGCGCGGCGGTCGCCGACGTGGTCACGAAAGACGGCTTCAAACTCCTGCTCGAAGACGGCTCGTGGGTGCTCGTCCGCCCGAGCGGGACCGAACCGAAGATGCGGGTCTACGCCGAGGCCGACAGCGCGACCCGCGTCACCGAGTTGCTGGCCGACGGCCGGGACCTGGTCGAGTCGCTGGTCTGAGGCGAGACTGAACCTTTTTCGGGTTTCCGACAGAAGTACGGGTATGTCCTCCAGAGCCCTGCAAGTCGGGTACGGTGCGTTCGTCCTCCTCGTGATGGGGTACGCCATCCTCACCCGGAACCTCCTGCTCGGCCTCCTCGTCGCGGTGGTCGTCCCCGGTGTCCTGTACCTCGGCTACGTGATGCTCCAGTTGCTGCGTCGCCTCGTCGTCGCCCTCGAACGCATCGCCGACAACGTCGAGGCCGGCGACGTGGACCGACTCCGGACCGACGGGAGCGAGCGACAGGACGACGACGAGGACCGCGAGGTCTCGGAACTGTTCGACTGACCGCCCGACTGAAAGCTTATCCGGCCAGCGCCAACACCGACAGCCATGCCCAGACAGACCGTCGTCGACGCGGCCTACCTGGTCGTCATCGCCATCGCCCTCTTCGTCGGGCTGGTCGAGGACGCCATCGTCTTCGCGCTGGTGTTCGCCCTCGCCCTCCGGTTCCTGCTCGTCGCCGAGCGCATCGAGACGCACCTCCGGGAGTAGTCAGTCCAGTACGCCCCAGAGCCGCCCGTCCCGTTCTCGAATCTCGAACCCCAGGTCCTCGTAGAAGGGCCGCACGTCCGGGTCGAAGGCGGCGGTGAGCCGGCCCTTTCGCGCGTTCGCGGCGGCGACCAGCGCCGACCCGATGCCCTGCCCCCGTCGCCGCCGCCGGACCGCGATTGCGTCGAGGTGGGGACCCCCCGGTTTCGGGTCGAGAACCGCCGCCCCGAGGACCCGGTCGTCCGCCACCGCGACCAGCGCGTCGCCCCGGTCGATGGCCGCCGGGACCGCGTCGGTCCGGAGCATCGCGGCGTCGAGGACGGCCTCGACGGCCTCGCGTTCCTCGGGGCGGGCCTCGCGCACTCGCATGCGAGCCACTACGTGGTGGCCGGAAGAAAGCTACCGGAATCCGCCGGCCCGGCCTCAATCCATAGGCACGCCTGTTAGCCGGCTGGGGACAGTCGTCCCTGACATGACAGAGACGCCCAGCGACGCGCCCGGCATCGACATGCACGACCTGGACGGAACGCTCGCCGACGAGTCCTTCCCGCTGGAGAAATCGCGGCTGCTCGACGAGTACGGCGACCACGAGGTGTCGTTCGCCAACGGCGGGAGCACGACCCTCGACGACGTGCTCTCGCCCGCGGGCATCGAGACGTTCGAGGACGTACAGGGCATCCGCGAGATGGTCGTCACGATGGTCGACGCGGACGCCATCGGCGAGAAGGGACAGACCGGCCGCGGGACGGCGAGCGACGCGGCACTGGACGAACGGGCCGCGATGGACGAGGCCGCCGAATCCGAGTCGCTCTGAGTGGGCCTCAGGTACCCGTCGCCGCGTCGCGATGCTCGTCGATCTCGGCGAGCAGCTCGGCTATCTCCGGCCGGTCGAACGTCGATTTTCCCGCGTGACTCCAGACGAGTGCGGGCTCCTCGCCGCGGGTGTCGAGCAGCACCGCCTCCGGCATCCGCCCGAAGAAGTCGCTGAATCTGCCCAGGATGCCGTAGCGGACCGGCTGGTCGTAGGCGTCGCCCGTGGCGGCGTCGGGGTCCGCGAGCAGGGGATACGGCAGGTCGTAGCTGTCCTGCCAGTCCCGGACCTTCTCGGCCGGTTCGGGGACGATGGAGGCGACCTCGGTGTTCCGGGCCTCGAACTCGTCGTACCGCGATTTCACCTGCTGGACCTGCTTGCGGCAGTTGACGCAGTGGTAGTCGCGCTGGAACAGCAGGAGGACGAAGTCGTGGTCGGCCGCGAGGTCGGCGAGCGAGCAGGGGTCCGGCCCCGGCCCGACGTTCGCCAGCGAGAAGGACTCGGGCATCTACCCACCCTTGATGAGCCGCAGTACGGTTACCTCGGCCGACGCGACGGGCTGGTCCTCCGGGACGGGCCGGCCGTCCACGAGGACGCTCACCTCGTGCGGGCTCAGGTCGAGCTCGCGCAGGAGGTCGGCGTAGGTCGGGTCGGGGAGGTCCAGTTCGTGGGTCCCCTCGCCCTTGACGTCCACGGTGACCTGCATGGCCGGCCCTTGCCGGCCCGCGGGCCTAAGCGTGTCGTTGCCGGTGGTCAGGCCGGCGGGACGCCGCCCGTGTCCTCACCAGCCACGGTCGATTCGTCCTCGGTCGCGGGTGCGGCGCGGTCCCGGCCGGAGCCGTACCGGTCGTACAGCACCAGCGCGAGGGCGCCGAGGCCGAGCAGGAAGACGGCGAAGTTGACGATGTCGCCGACCCAGCTCAGCATGTTGAACAGGGCGCCGAACAGCAGCCCGACGACCAGCGCCAGCCAGCGGTTGTCGCCGCCGGCCTTGCCGACCAGCCAGGTGCCGACCGCGAAGCGGCCGTAGATGACGGCGACCCACGCGACCAGCGCGAACAGCCCCGCCCCGATGAGGGTGATGGGGATGCCGATGATGGTCAGCGCGATGACCACGAGCGCGACGGGCACCGCGATCAGCGCCAGCAGGCCCACGCCACCGCTCTTGGCCGGCTCACCGATGGCCGTCTCGGCCACCCGGCGCGAGAAGCCGGGCAGGACGAGCAGGAGGATGGCACCGACGGCGAGGTTCACGAGGAACCCGTAGACGGCGAACACGCCCTCGGCGAAGTCCTCGGCGACCGAGACGCCGAAGTCGGAGCTCCCGATGGACTCGTCCCTGACGACGGGCCCGGCGATGCTGGCCCGGTCGACGCCGACCAGTTCGTCGGCGTCGTAGCGGAACTCACCGCCGACGACCGCGGTGTCGGTCAGGCGGATGACGTCCGCGCCGAGCGAGACGTCGCCCTGGATCTCGCCGGCGATGGTCGCGTCGGCCGCACCGGCGCTCAGTTTCCCGGCGATGACGGCACCCTCCTGCACGCGGAGGGTGGCGGTCCCGGCGTTCACGTCACCGCCGACGCGGCCGGCGATGTCGATGCTGGCCGCGGCGACGTTCACGTCACCCGTGACGACGCCGGTGTCCTCGATGCGGACGTCGGCGGCCGCCCCGTTCAGGTCACCCTGGACGGTCCCGCGGACGACGACGGTCGCCCCGACCACGTCGAGACCCCGGACCGTCTCGCCCTCGTCGACGACGAAGGTGCCGGCGACGACCGACTCCGCACCGACCGCTCCCGGGACGGACCCGAGGACGACCAGCAAGGTGACGAGCAGTACGACAAATCTCTTTCTGGAACTGATTACTCTCATGTGTAGAAATTCACCCGACGAGGAGATATACACATATGCTGATTTACAAAAACTGAGAAGGATGTCACGGCCCCGCACGGCTCGTCTCGGGGGCTTTATGAACGGGCCAGCCTTCCGTTCGCCCATGAGCGAGGCCGACGAGACCGGCGCACGACCCGGGGGGCGCAACGAGGTCTGGATCGAGAAGTACCGGCCGGACTCCCTAGACGACGTTGTCGGGCACGAGGACATCATCGGACGCCTGCAGAGCTACATCTCGAAGGACGAACTGCCCCACCTCATGTTCGCGGGGCCGGCCGGCGTCGGTAAATGTGTAACTGGGGAGACCCCAGTTCTGACGAATCGCGGTGTCGAGCGTATCGAGGATGTCGTCGGCGACGCAGATGGGTTCGCGGAACCAGACGACGACCTTCAGGTAGTCACCTTCGACGCGCAGGGGAACTTCGAGTACGTGACGCCGTCGAAGGTGTTCGGGAAGCAGGCCGACAACGTAGTCGAAGTGGCCACCCGCGATGGGAATCAGGTGACGGTCACGCCGGAACACCGACTGCTCGTCCTCTCTGCTGACGGCCTCGAATGGCGGCAGGCCCAAGACGTAGAAGCAGGTGACAGGGTCGTTCGACCGCGTAACACGCCGGTTCCAGAGGGAGAGGCGGAACTCGACTGGCTCGACCAGGTCGACCCCAACCGAATCCACGCCGATGTCTCGGCGGGCTTCGCGGCGGAACACAACCTGACTTATCAAGAGACCACCGACCGCGTGCCGCTGTCGACCCTCCTTGACCTCGACACTTCGCGTGACCGACTTTACACCGAGATAGACCGAATCGAGTACGTCAACGCCAACGGGTACGCTTCGACGCCGATCGAGGTCACGAACGAGGTGACGCCCCGGCTCGCATCGTTCCTCGGACTCGCGGTGAGCGAAGCACGAATCGACAACGGCCGAATCCGGTTCTACAACACCGACGACGCACTTCTCGACGAGTTCGAGCAGACCGTCGTCGACCTGTTCGGACTCGAACCGACTCGGGGTGAACAGGGCGGAACCCCCTTCGTTCGGGTCATCTCTCAGACGCTCACGCACTTCCTCGAGTCCTGCTTCGACGTGTTCGATGGGGCCACGACTGGCGACGGTATCGGCTCCACACTCGTCCGTGCCGACGACGAATCACGGGCCGCATTCTGCCGGGCGATGTTCGACGCAGAGGGGTACGTCGCGGACAACGGTATTCTGGAACTTACGCAGAAGAACGGCGGCCACATCACACTCCTCTCGTATCTGCTCTCCAGTTTCGGTATCCCGTCCAGACGGACGGTGAAGCGAAAGGCCGCAACGAACGGGAGTGGCAAGAAGCGGGAGTATCACGTCCTCTCGATATCAGGTGCGCCGAACGTTCGACGGTTCGAGGATGCCATCGGCTTCACCATCGACTACAAAGCCGAGGCACTCGCGAAGCACACCGAGAAAGACTCGAACCCGAACCACGACACGATACCGGTGCAGTCGGCGGTCGACGACGTCTGTCAGCGACTACACATCGACAAGAACAGCGTCGTCCCCGAGAGCCTGAACCCGGAGACGCCCGGCAGAGAGAACTACGAGACCGCCCTCAGAACGCTTCTTGACGAGGCGAACGAACGACTCGAGACGGCACAGGTCGTCCACGAGGCGATGGCCGAGATTCGAGCCGACATCGAGGCCGTCTCGAAGACACCAGCAACGTGGGTGAGGTCCCGTGAACAGCTCGGACCACTCACGACGCGCAAGGAGGTCGCAGCGGAGACCGGCGTCCGAACCGACCGGCTACTCGAATACTCGGATGGCCGTCGGGCACCGACCGCGAGACGGGCGGAAGAGATACTGGTGACGCTCGGTGAGTCGGAGGGGACACCGCCGGTCCGAACGGTTCAGAACGAACTGGCTTCGGCCATCGACGCGCTCGGCGTCTCGTTCAATAGAGTCGGCGACGAGGCAGGTATTCGTGGGGCAGATGTGGCGAATCTCGTCCGGACAGAGGACCACGACATCGCTTCTCTCACCCGGTTCGAGACGGTCACCGAGGCTATCGAATCCATCGCGAACGATATGCTCTCGGTCGACGTACTCGACTCGATTCAGAAACTGGAGGCACTCGTCAGTGCCGACCTGTACTACGACGAGGTCGAATCCGTCGACCCGGTCGACGAGGAAACTCGCGTGTACGACCTGACGGTCCCGGAGAGCCACAACTACGTCGCAGGTGCGGTCCCCACCGTGATGCACAACACCGCTTCGGCCGTGTCCATCGCCAAGGAGATCTACGGCGACGAGTGGCGCGAGAACTTCCTCGAACTCAACGCCTCGGACCAGCGCGGCATCGACGTGGTCCGCGACCGCATCAAGAACTTCGCGCGCACGTCCTTCGGTGGCTACGACTACCGCATCATCTTCCTCGACGAGGCCGACGCGCTGACCTCCGACGCGCAGTCCGCCCTGCGCCGGACGATGGAGCAGTTCTCGAACAACACGCGCTTCATCCTCTCGTGTAACTACTCCAGCCAGATCATCGACCCCATCCAGTCGCGGTGTGCCGTCTTCCGGTTCACCCAGCTCTCGGACGAGGCGGTCGGCGAGCAGGTCCGCTACATCGCCGGCGAGGAGGGCATCCCCCTCACCGACGAGGGCGTCGACGCGCTCGTCTACGCGGCCGACGGCGACATGCGCAAGGCCATCAACGCGCTCCAGGCCGCCTCCGTCATGGGCGACGAGGTGACCGAGGAGACCGTCTACGCCATCACCGCCACGGCGCGCCCCGAGGAGGTCGAGGCGATGGTCACCGACGCCATCGAGGGCGACTTCATCGCGGCCCGCGCGAAACTCGACGAACTCCTGACCGAACGCGGGCTGGCCGGCGGCGACATCATCGACCAGCTCCACCGCTCGGCGTGGGAGTTCGACCTCTCCGAGGAAGCCGCGGTCCGCCTGATGGACCGCGTCGGCGAGGCCGACTTCCGCATCACCCAGGGTGCGAGCGAGCGCGTCCAGCTCGAGGCGCTGCTGGCGTCGCTCGCGCTCGACTGACTCCCCGGACCACCCGGAAGACGTATTTTCGAGGCCGGTTTTCCGATATATCAACCGACAGGTCGTATCAACGGCCGCGACATTTATACCAGAGAACAGCATCGATTGGTACTGTTTCGGGAGGGTAGCATGACCGACGACACCACAGAGGTCCTCATCGTCGAGGACAACACGGAGCTGGCGAGCCTCTACGTATCCTGGCTGGGCGACCGATGGGACGTACGTAGTGTGACCGACGGGGCGTCCGCCATCGAGGCCGTCACAGCGACGACGGACGTGGTCGTCCTCGACCGTCGGTTACCGGGCATCTCGGGCGACGAGGTGCTCCAGCAGCTCCGGGCGGCAGGCTTCGACTGCCAGGTCGTCATCGTCACCGCCGTCGAGCCCGACTTCGACATCGTCGAGATGGGCTTCGACGACTACCTCGTCAAACCGGTCGACGCGTCGACGCTCAACCGGTGCATCCGCCGGCTCGAACGTCGGTCGGCCTACGACGCGGAGCTCCGGGAGTACTACTCGCAGGTCACGAAGAAGGCCGTCCTCGAGGCGCGCAAGTCCGAGGCGGCACTCGACGACAGCGACGAGTACACCGAACTCAGAGAGCGCGTCGAGACGCAGGCCGACCGGGCCGACCAGTTGCTCGACGAGTTGCTCACGGACACGGCCGACCACGCCCACCTGTTCCACGGGCTGCTCGAGTCGGACCCGGGTGCGGCGTCGAACTGATATTCGGAGCGTCTCGTCACGTCTCGTCGGCCGGCGTCTCCACGCCTTCGAAGTCGAACTGCACACCGCCAGCCTCGCTCTCGTCGACCGACACCGCCCAGCCGTGGGCCGAGGCGATCTCCTGGACGATGGTGAGGCCGAAGCCCGTCCCCTCGTCGCTGGTCGTGTAGCCCGACTCGAAGACCGTCTCGCGTTCCCCCGGCGGGATACCACAGCCGGAGTCGGCGACGTAGAAGCCCGCCGCGTCCTCGGCCGGCTCGCCGGGCAACACCCCCACTGTCACCGTGAGCGACGACCCGTCCTCGCGGTAGCCGGCGTCGCCGTCGACCGGACAGCCGTGGAGCACCGCGTTCCGGAAGAGGTTCTCGAACAGCTCGACGAGCCGGTCACGGTCGGCGAGCAGCGTCGTGTCCTCGACGACCGCCAGTTCGGCCCCGCCGGTCTGGACGCCGGCCCACGCCTGCGTCGCGACCTCGGCGAGGCTGACCGGGTCGAGCGACCCGACCACGTCCCCCTGTCGGGAGAGCGTGAGCAGGTCGTCGATGAGGTTGCTCATGCGCTCGTGGGCGTGGCGTATCTCCTCGAAGTGTTCGGGGTCGCCCACGTCCTGGGCGAGTGTGAGGTAGCCCTGGGCGATGGAGAGGGGGTTGCGCAGGTCGTGGCTGACGATGCTCGCGAAGGCGTCGAGGCGCTCGTTCTGGCGCTCGAGTTCGCGCTGTCTGGCCTTCTCCTCCGTGATGTCGGTGTAGATGGCGAAGCCCTGGAGGCTGCGTTCGCCGCGCTCGAACGGGACGACGTGGAGCAGGATGTCCCGGACCTCGTCGTGGGTCCGGCGCTGGGTCGTCACGTGGAGGCTCTCGCCCGCCATGAGCTTCTCGTTCAGGCGCTTGGCCTCGTCCTCGCGCCCCTCGGGGACGATGTACTCGTCGATGTCCTCGCCGCGGATCTCGTCGGCCGCCCAGCCGAAGACCCGCTCGAACGTCGCGTTCACGTCCTGGACGCGCAGCGCACCGTCCTCGTAGGCGAAGCGGACGACCGGGTCGGGGACGTTCTCGAACAGGGCCGACAGTCGGTCGCGCTCGCGTCGGAGCCGCTCCTCGGCCTGCAGGCGTTCGACCGTCTCGGCGACGTGGCTCACCAGCAGTTCCGCGAGTTCGCGGTCGCGCTCGCCGAACGCGTCGGTCTCGCAGGAGCCGGCCTGCAGGATGCCGATGTCGCCGATCGGGACGGAGAGGACGGAGCGGTACGGGCCCGTGGGCGAGGCGTCCGGGTGCGCCTCGGTGTCGGGGACGAGGATGGACTCGCCCTCCTGGTAGCTGCGCCCGGCGACGCCCTCGTCGGCCGGCAGGGTGCCGTAGCCCGACGACTTCAGCTCCTCGGAGACCGCCCGCGGGACGAAGTAGCCGTCCTCGACCGTGTCGATGCCGACGATGTCGAGGTCGAGGATCTGCTCGGCCGCCCGGATGGCCACCTCGAACACCTCCGCTTCGGTGTCGCAGGCGACCATCTCCGCGGCGACCGTGTGCAGGCGCTCGATCTTCGCCCGGCTGGCCTCGAGTTCGGACTCGGCGGCGTCGGTGCCGGCCCGCAGCCGCCAGCGCACCTCGTCCCGGAGGCGGTCGTATCGGCCGTCGTCGCGGACGAACCCGTCCGCGTGACAGGGGACCGACCCGGGCTCGACGGCGGCGAAGACGACGGTCGGGACGCCGGTACCGGCCTCGCAGGCGTCCCGGACCACCGGGTCGGCCGGGTCGTCGGCGACGACGAGGCAGGCGGCCGCGGTCGTCGCGAGCCACTCGCCGAGTGCCTCGGGGGCGACCGTCTCCGTCGGCCGCACGTCGAGGGCGGTCGCTACGGCCGACCGTCTCTCGGCCGTCCTGGCGGTCACGACGACGGGGGGAGCGTCGGGCATTCGAGCATCACATCCGGTCCACCGGGGTGGAGTCGGGTTCGATACGCGGCCACTATACGGGGGAGACGGTTAATGTTGCCGCCCGAACGTCAGTTCAGCCGCCAGATGTCGTAGTTCAACACGGCGGCGAAGCTCACCCACAGCAGGTAGGGCACCAGCAACGCGGCGGCGGGCCGGTCGACCCGGCGGAACGCCCAGATGGTCGCGACCACGAGCACCCACAGCACCGCGATGACGGCCAGCCCGAGGCCGGGGTTCTGTGCCCCGAAGAACGCGGGCGTCCAGGCGACGTTGAACACCATCTGGAGGGCGAACGCGCCGAGGGCGACCCGGCGCTCGCCGGACTCGTCGGCGCGCCAGACGCGGTACAGCGCCACGCCGAGCAGCGAGAACAGGAGCGTCCAGACCACGCCGAACGCCCAGCCCGGCGGGTAGAACCACGGTTTCTCGAGCGCGAGGAACCACTCGCTGCCGGGGCCGCCGATGACCGCGGCCGCGCCCCCGACGAGGTTGACGAGGACGACGAAGCCGACGATGCGCAACAGTTCGTCGCGCGAGGGCAGGTCGAGGCCCGAGCGCGTGCTACCGGAGGTTGACATGGGAGACGGTACGCGACCACCCCGGATAGCGGTGTGGTCGAACTGGTTTGGTTCACGGTGGGACGCGTCGAATCGTGGACCGGACGGCGTCAGCCGTCGTCCGTCCGGCGCCGGGCCGCGAGGAGGCCGGCGACCACGACGACCGCCAGTGCGGCCGGAATCGCGCCTGCGGCCGGTCCCAGTGGGATGCTCCAGTTCTCCCCGGCGCGGGTCGTCGTCCGGGTGGCGAACGCGTCTCGCTCGAAGACGAGCGTCGGGGGCGCCCCCGAGTCGACCGTCGTCGCGTACGTCACCTCGTCGCCGCGCGTGCGGGTGACGTACCCTTCGGCTCCCGACGACGGCTCCCACCAGTACGGGACCGTGACGGTGAGGCGGTCGCCGGAGCCGAGTTCGGCGGTGAAGGCGTCGCCGACGGCCTGCCGGTCGTCACCGTCGCCGAGGAACCCCTCCCAGGTGGCGTAGGCAGAGACCGACACCCAGCCGTGTGTCGCGTTCCGGGTCGCCGGCCCCGGGAAGTAGTCGGTGTGCTGGACGGTCCGCGCCGGGTCCGCGAGCGAGTCGTCCCCGTCGGCGGCCGCCTCGAACACCCGGCGGACCGTCGCGTTGCCCTCGAACCAGGGCGTCGCGAGGTCACCCGCGCTGGCGGCCTCGGCCTCGCTCTGGTTCCGGGCGGGGTAGCGTACCGTGAACCGGACGGTCGCGTCGCCGTCCGCGTCCACGAGGACCGACAGTTCGTGGGTCGCGTTCTCGGGCGTCGGCGCGACAGCCGCGGTGGTAGCCAGCGCCGGGTCACGTCCGCTCGCCCCTGCGCCGGGCGCGCTCGCGCCAGCCACGGCACTCAGGAGGACGCACGCGAGCAGGCAGACGGCGAGCGGACGGGGGGCGGACATCGTGTCAGGGACTACCGCCCTGCTTGCCCTTGCCGTTTCCGTTGCCGCCGCCGTTTCCGTTGCCGCCGCCGTTTCCGTTGCCGCCGCCGTTGCCCGGGTCGACCACCGTCACCTCGGTGGTGCCCCGGAGCAGCGTCTCACCACCCGACAGGGCGGCGAACAGCGGCGGCGCGGAGGACCCGGTGTCGAGCGCGTCGAGCAGGTCCTCGCGGGGGAACTTGACCTCGACGTAGGTCCGGCCGTCCCGGGTCGTCGTCGGCGGGTTCCTCACGAACCCGTACTGTTCGTCGGACACCACGGGGACGCCGGCGAACGCGACCGAGTCGAATCGCAGGTCGTCCGCCGCCGTTCCCTCGGGCAGCCCGACCTGGGCGGTCACCCACCTGCCTTCCGACCTCGCGTTGAGCCGGTCCGGCGAGAGGTCCACGTCACAGGTGGCCACCGCCGGGGCGGTGTCGGTCTCCTCGTCCCCGACCGTCCCGGTCGTGGTGTAGGTGAGCCGCCCGTCGATGAAGGCGACGCCGTCGCGCTCGGTGACGGAGAGGTCGCCGTCGTCGACGACGGTGCGGCGGTACTCGATGGCATCCGGGACCGTGAGGTCCGGCCGGTCCTCGAGCGCGTGGCGCAGCCGGTGTGCCGAGACGGAGAACGTCGCCTCGACCGACCGCGGCAGTGAGACGACGGTCGTCGTCGGCGTCTGGTAGACGGACGCGCCCTCGACCTCGTTCACCACCTCGCCGGTCTCCTCGTCGACACCGACGCGCCGGCCGTCGTCGGTCACCGCCAGCACGTCCAGCGGTGGGATGGGTTCCTCGTGCGAGCCACTGCTGTACTCGTCGGCGAGGTCCTGCAGGCCGCCGAGGACGTCGACGATGAGCCGGTAGCTGTCGCCGAGCAGGTCGGTGTCGCGGTGCAGGTTCACGGTCCCGCTCCCGTCCTCGCCGTCGCTGACGAGTTCGAACGTGGTGGCGGATGCCGGGTCGGTGAGGGTGTCGCCCTCGTTCGCCAGCGTGTGCGCGTCGATGTCGCCCGACGACGGCGGCATCGCCTCGATGGAGATGGCGTCGGCGTCGTTCAGCGTGAAGTTCGGCGCGTCCGGCACCTCCCCGTCGAGGATGTCCGCGACGAATTCCTCCAGCCCGGAGACCGAGCCATCGACGGTGATACCGTTGAACCGGTAGAGTTGCACTCCGCTCTCTGCGTCCTTGTCGGGGGTCTTCCAGAGGTCGTACCCGTCCGGACTCGTGAGCGCGAGGCCGCCGTCGCGCCCTTCGACGATGTAGAGCCCGAGCTGGGGGTCCGCGTCGACGTCGACCTCGTCGAGCGACACCTCGATATCGACGTTGGCCCACGCCGAGACGACGTAGTCCGCGGCGTCGCCGACCTGTTTCTCCGTCAGCGGGTCGACCTCGACCTCGACGTCCTCGACGACGTGGGGCGTGACGTCGGCGTCGAGCCAGCCGTTCTCGTAGTTGTAGGGGTCGCTGCCGAGGGTGCGACAGAACGAGGAGACGACCTTCCCGTCCCGGCCGCCCATCAGCCCCCAGCCGTTGATGACGCCGAAGTTCTGGAACGGCGTCGGGATGTCGTAGAGGTCCGGGAAGCCGACCTGCTGGTCGGGACCGAGGCTGTGCCCGAACTCGTGGAGCCACGTGTCGACGTGCATCGGCGCGTACATCGCGTCGATGGTGCCACTCGGCGTCTCGAACGGCGTCATGCCGACGATCTCGCCGGGGTCGATGGTCGCCTTGAGCACCGGGATGGTGAACTCCTTCATGGGCTCGCCGCGCCAGACGGAGCGACTGAGACCCCACTGGTCGTCGCCCCCGACCGACCGCGTCGTGTCCTTCCCGTTGGTCACGAGGGCGGTGTCGTACTGGTCGAAGTCGACGTCGAGGTCGGTCGCGGCCGCCGACAGCGCGTCCGTGACGAAGTCGAAGGTGTTGCTGCCGGGGACCTCGTCGATGTGTTCCCCGTCGTTGTCGGTGTCGGGCTGGGCGTAGTGGTCCCACTCTTCGGAGAGCGCGACCCACCCGGCGTCGAGGGCACCCGTGTTCGCCGTCGTGAAGTTCACGAACTCCACGTCGAAGCCCTGTGCGCCCATGCTCCCGAGACCGCTCGCGTAGTACCGGTTCAGGTACTCGAGCTTCTGCCGGAGGTGAGCGCGTAAACCGGCGTCGACCAGCTGGGGCGTCGTGTCGGACGCGCGTGCCGCGACCGCGGCGACCGTGTCGACCTGGTCGAACGCGAAGGTGTGGAAGTCCCCGAGGGTCGCGACGGTCTCGCCGACGCTCTCGTCGATGACGCGGACCGAGACCTCGTACTCGAACCCACGTTCGAGCGAGTCGATGAGCGGGAGTTCGGCCGCGGCCGGCAACGCGTCGTCGAACAGGACCGTCCCGTCGTCGGTCGTCGTCTTCGAGAGGACCTGCGTGTAGGTCGTGGCCCGCCCGTCGGCGATGTCGAGCGAGTCGCCGCGCCAGGCGCCGAAGACGGTCGCCACCGCGGTCAGGTCGGCCGGGTCGGCGGAGCCGGGGTCGAGTTCGACCGACAGGTCGGGGGCCTCGTCGCGCTCGACCGCCGTCGGCGGGGGCGACACGTCCACCACGCTGGCGGGCGTGGTCTCGGCCTCGCCGCGGCGGATGGTCACGGGGTCGTCGGTGTCGAGTGGGATGCGCTCGACGGTCGGCTCCGTCACCTCGACGGCGAGGCGGGCGTTGGACCACGCCGCCGAGACGTGCCCGCGCACCCGCGCCGTCAGCGTCTGGTCGCCCGATTCGGGCACCTGGACGGTCCGCGAGAGCGAGCGCATCCGGTTCGTGTGCTCCTCGACGTAGGCCGTCCCGTCGCGGACCTCGCAGGTCCCGACGGTCGGGGTGTCGCTGTACCCGTCACCCCGCGGCTGGTTCTCGCAGGTCCAGCCGTCGAGGCTGTCGAAGGACTCGTCGAGCGCGCCGGGCAGTCGGACGTAGTCGGCCTGGACCCAGGACTTCGTGTTCTCGTAGGTGTAGGTGTGGCGACCGTCGGCCTGGAGGCGGACGCGGACGCGCTGGCCGGCGTACGCCGACAGGTCGAGGGAGACCTCCTGCCAGTCGGTCGTGCGCGACTCGCTGCTGTAGTCGTTCTGGAGGTCGAACGCCCGCAGCGACTCGGTCGTCTCGGCCTCCCCCTGCCGGAGCAGGTGCCACTCGTCGATACCGCTCTTGAAGTCCGGCGTGAGCGTCACAGCGAACTCGTCGTCGAGGCCGCCACGGAACGCCCCGCCGTCGGTGTTCTTCGCGAGCCAGTACCAGTCCACCTCGGTGTCGAGGGTCGGCTCGTCGCCGTCGAAGTCCTCGGGATCGTCCTGGACGACCCAGCTGCCGCCCGAGGCGACCGTCTCGACTGTCAGGTCGTCGACCCAGAAGTACGTGTCCGCGTGGTCGAAGTTGCTGCAGTACCGCGACGGTTCGAGCGCGAACCAGAGCGAGACCGGGCCGTCGACGGCCGCCTGCACCGTCACCGACCCGCCGCGCCGACCGCCTGGGCTGCCCGCACCCTGGACGTCCGTGCCAGAGACGACCTCGTACTCGATGGCGTTGCCGTCTGCGTCACGGAGTTCCCAGTCGGGGATCTCGTACCACTCGTCGGCCGCGGTCTCCCACGAGAACGAGACCTCCAGGGTCCCGGACTGCTCGCCGAGGTCGTGGACCGCCGTCGCCGTGTTGCACCTGTAGACGCGAAAGCGCATGCGCCCGTCGTCGGTCGAAACGCCGGCGTTCGACGTGGTCGAGGTGTCCCAGGCGTCGAGCGTGTCGAAGTCGTCGGTGAACACCGTCTCGCCGGCCTCGCCGACCGGGAGGCCGTCGAACGAGATGGTCGCGCGACCGTCGCTCCCGTCGTCGGGGGCGTCGTGGAGTACCCCGAGGCTCGTCCCCTCCGGCCCGTCGAACAGGAAGACGTTGCTGACGTTCGAGCGTGTGATGTCGAGGCTCGGTCTGGCCGTCTGGTCGCCGTCGCCGCCCCAGCCGTAGAACTCGACGACCGATTCGCCGGTCGAGAGCGGTGTCAGCTCCCACTGGTCGTCGCCCTGTTCCGCCAGCAACGGCAGGGACCCGTCCCCGGTCGATCCGTCAGCAGCGGCCCCCGCGGAGAACGCCGCGGGTCCCAGCGAGGACACCGCGAGCGACTGCAGGAAGCGTCGGCGGTCGAAGCCGCCGGCCCCGGTACTATCACCATTATCGTTGGTCACTGGCCATCACCATGCGACAAACGTGTGCACTACCCTGTAATATCATTTTTGGGTAAATTCAGTCTCGATTGGTATACTGTGGTGGTCGGCAGCGAGAGGGCGCGCCGTCCCGCGACCGTCTCGACCCCGCCGCCGGTCGGCTCGCTGTCCCGTGTTCGTCTCACACCGTCGTCGTCTCGAACAAACGGACCGAATGGGGGCCTGCACCGTTGCGGAACTGTTTTACTCACCGAAAGGCCACTGTGGCACAAGAATGACTCTAGAGGAGGAGTACCGCCTCGAGTATTTCGAGGAGGAAGACTTCGTGCGCCGGGAGTGTGTGGACTGCGGTGCCCACTTCTGGACGCGCGACCACGACCGGGAGACGTGCGGGGAGCCACCCTGCGAGGACTACAGTTTCATCGACAACCCCGGGTTCGACGAGGCGTACACCCTCGAGGAGATGCGCGAGGCGTTCCTCTCCTTCTTCGAGGAGAACGGCCACGAACGCATCGACCCGTATCCGGTGGCCGCGAACCGCTGGCGCGACGACGTGCTGCTGACGCAGGCGTCTATCTACGACTTCCAGCCGCTCGTCACCTCGGGCCAGACGCCCCCGCCGGCGAATCCGCTGACCATCAGCCAGCCCTGCATCCGGATGCAGGACATCGACAACGTCGGCAAGACGGGTCGACACACCATGGCCTTCGAGATGATGGCGCATCACGCCTTCAACGTCCGCGAGGACGCCGAAGAGGAGTACGCCTACGAGGGTGAGGTCTACTGGAAGGACGACACCGTCCGGTACTGCGACGAGCTGTTCGAGTCGATGGGCGCGAACCTGGACGAGATCGTCTACATCGAGGACCCCTGGGTCGGCGGCGGTAACGCCGGGCCCGCCATCGAGGTCATCTACCGCGGCGCCGAACTCGCCACGCTCGTCTTCATGTCGATGGAGCAGGACCCCGAGGGCGAGTACGAGATGAAGGACGGGAACCGCTACTCGCCGATGGACACGTACATCGTCGACACCGGCTACGGGCTGGAGCGATGGACGTGGATGTCCCAGGGGACCCCGACCGTCTACGAGGCGGTCTACCCCGACATGATCGAGTTCCTGAAGGACAACGCCGGCATCGAGCACACCGAGGACGAGGAGCAGCTCATCCACCGCTCGGCCAAGCTCGCCGGCCACATGGACATCGACGAGGCCGAGGACATGGAGACCGCCCGCGGCACCATCGCGGACAAGCTCGACGTCTCGAAGGCCGAACTCGAGGAACTCGTCGAACCCCTCGAAGACATCTACGCCATCACGGACCACTGCCGGACGCTGGCATACATGTTCGGCGACGGCATCGTCCCGAGCAACGTCTCGACGGGCTACCTCTCCCGGATGGTCCTCCGGCGCACGAAGCGCCTCTGTGACAACGTCGGCGTGGACGCCCCCCTCGACGAACTCGTCGACATGCAGGCCAAGCGCCTGGGCTACAGGAACCGCGACACCATCCGCGAGATCGTCCGCAACGAGGTCGAGAAGTACCACGAGACGCTCGACCGCGGCAGCCGGAAGGTGCGCCAGCTCGCCGAGGAGTACGCTCGCAAGGGAGAGCCCATCCCGACGACCGAGCTCATCGAGCTGTACGACAGCCACGGCCTCCAGCCGGACATGGTCGAGGAGATCGCCAGCGAGGAGGGCGCCCGGGTGAACGTCCCGGACGACTTCTTCTCGCTCGTCGCCGAGCGCCACGACGGCGGCCAGGCGTTCGAGGAGGAAGATGACGACGACGACGAGCGCCTGTCGGACCTCCCCGAGACCGACCGCCTCTACTACGAGGACCAGCAGCGCACCGAGTTCGAGGCCGTCGTCCTCGACGTGTTCGAGCGCGAGGACGGCTACGACGTGGTGCTCGACCAGACGATGTTCTACCCCGAGGGCGGTGGCCAGCCCGCCGACACCGGGACGCTCAGCACCGACGACGTGACCGTCGAGGTGACCGACGTCCAGCGACAGGACGGCGTCATCCTCCACCGGACCGACGAGAACCCCGGCAAGGGCGAGTTCGTCCGCGGCCAGCTCGACACCTACCGCCGCCGCCAGCTGATGCGCAACCACACCGCCACCCACGTGGTCATCCACGCGGCCCGGCAGGTGCTCGGCGAGCACATCCGGCAGGCCGGTGCCCAGAAGGGCGTCGAGACCTCCCGCATCGACGTCCACCACTACGAGCGCATCTCCCGCGAGGAGGTCAAGGAGATCGAGCGCTTCGCGAACGAACTCGTGATGGAGAACTCGCCGGTCAAGCAGGAGTGGCCCCACCGCCACGAGGCCGAGGAGGAACACGGCTTCGACCTCTACCAGGGTGGTATCCCGCCGGGCACGAACATCCGGCTCATCCACGTCGCCGAGGACGTCCAGGCCTGCGGTGGCACCCACGTCGCCCGCACCGGCGACATCGGCGCCATCAAGATCCGCAACACCGAGCGCGTGCAGGACGGGGTCGAGCGCATCACGTTCGCCGCCGGCGACGCCGCCATCCAGGCGACCCAGGAGACCGAGGACGCCCTCTACGAGGCCGCCGAGGTCCTCGACGTGGGCCCGCAGGAGGTGCCCGAGACGGCCGAGCGCTTCTTCGAGGAGTGGAAGGCCCGCGGGAAGACCATCGAGGACCTCAAGGAACAGCTCGCCGAGGTCCGCGCCTCGGGTGCCGGCGGGACCGAGGAGGTCGACGTCGGCGGGACGCCCGCCGTCGTCCAGCGCATCGACGCCGACATGGACGAACTCCGGGCGACCGCGAACGCGCTGGTCGAGGAGGGCAAGATCGCCGTCATCGGCTCCGGTCTCGACGGCGCCCAGTTCGTCGTGGCGGTTCCGGACGGCTCCGACGTGAACGCCGGGCAGGTCGTCAGCCAGCTGGCCGCGAAGGTCGGCGGTGGCGGCGGCGGCCCGCCGGACTTCGCCCAGGGCGGCGGCCCGAACGCCGACGACCTCGACGCGGCGCTGGAGGACGCTCCGGACGTGCTCCGGACCGTGCTGAACGCCTGAACCGGGCTCTTCTCTCCGTCCGTCCCGGACCCGGCGTGAACGTTTAAGAGGGTGGTCGGGTATTCTCGGCCTGATGCTTCGGACCGACGACACGACGGCGATGGCACCGACACGGGCAGGGGGCGACACATGAGCCTCGACGCCAAGCAGAACCCCTTCGAGTACGCGCTCTCGTACCCCCGCGAGAACGGGTGGGGCGCCATCCTCAAGGGTGGCCTGACGCTGCTGGTCAGTTTCCTCGTCGTGCCGTACTTCGTGCTGTTCGGGTACGTGTTCCGGGTGTACCGGAGCGCGGCCCGCGACGAACCACAGCCCGAGTACACCGACTACGTCGAGCTGCTGAAGGAGGGGGTCTGGCTGTTCGTCGCCCAGCTCCCCTTCGTCGCGGTGGTGAGCATCCTCGGCGTCGTCAGTATCCAGTACATCCACCCGGCGGTGTACGTGCTGGTGGTGCTGGTCGCCATCTACGTCGGGCCGGCCATCATCACGGTGTACTGCGTCACCGAGGACATCGGCGAGACGTACACGTCGAGTCGCGTCCCCGAGTTCGCCTTCACCGGCTTCTACGCGAAGCACGTCGCGATGTACATTCCGCTGGCCATCCTGCTCGCGGTGGTCTCGATGGTGTCCGTCCTGGCGCTCGGCGTCGGGATACTGTTCGCGAGTGCCTTCGCCGCCTACGCCCAGGCGGCCTACTGGGGTCGGGTGTACGAACGGGCGGCCGCGGCCGGCATCGTCGAGCCGGCCTGAGGCGGGGCTGTCTCTTCGAGGGTCACGTTACGCGAGCCGCTGGCTCGTGGGTCGTGAAAGGGAAAGGAAATGATAGTGGCGTATCCCAGTTCCCACTCGGTCCCGGCCGAGCAGGACATCGGTCAGGAGGCAACGACTGATCCGATACAGGGTGTCGTACCCCATCGAGTAGTGCGAGATGGAGTATTGTAAACGTATCGGCTGTGTAGGTCGGTTAACACGAAGGTACGGCGGGTTCAGACCCGAATTTCTGAAAGAGCGGACCGAACTCAGGCCGGCCACGACCGCGACCCGGACGGGCGGGTGCCGGCGTCGGGCAGGTCGAGCACGGACAGGGCCACGTCGCGGACCGTCTCGACGGACTCTTCGGGCGTGAAGAGCCCGAGCCGCCACTGGACGGACTGGGCGGCCTGCAGGCCCTGGACCAGCGGGGACTCCTCGTGGAGCCGGCGGACCTCGCCGTTGACGACGACGCGGGTGGAGGACTCGGGCATCGAGGGGCGGCCCGGGACGTCGAGGAGGACGGTCTCGGCCGGGACGTCGGCCGCCGCGGCGATCTCCGCCTCCAGGTCGCGCCGGGTCTCGTGGTCGGCGTCGACCACCCGGTCCGGCACGTCGTCGAGTTCCGCCCAGACCGCCCGCTTGTAGAGGTCGCGGGTGGCGAGGCGGGCGGCCACGTCGCTGGTCGCCTCGTGCTGGCGCAGGGCCGCGAGCAGTTCGTCGTCGCTCATCCGGGCGAACTCCTCGGCGGAGACCGGCGTCTCGTCGAGGAGGCGCTCGCAGACCTGTTCGAGCATGGCGCCGGCGATGCGGGAGACGTGGTGGCGGTAGACGGTCGCGTTCATCAGGGCCCGGGCGACCAGCATGGACTCGGCGGTGGCGAGGTTCCCCGCCGAGAGCGCGAGGTCGTCGTCGATGAAGGTCAGCGCGCGGAGCAGCCGGCCCTGGTCGATGGTCCCGTAGGGCACGCCGGAGTGGTGGGCGTCCCGGACGAGGTAGTCCATCCGGTCCACGTCGAGTTCGCCCGAGACCAGCTGGCCGTACTTCCCCTGGCCGTCGATGAGGTCGGCGATGGTGTCGGTGTGGAGGCCGTGGGATTCGAGGACGCGTGCGAGTTCGCCCTGCCCGAGCAGGTCGTGGACCTCGTCGTGGTGGCGGCCGAGCCGCCGGAGGATGATGCCCTCGGTCTGGTGGCCGTAGGGGCCGTGGCCCACGTCGTGGAGGAGCGCGGCGGCCTGGACCGCCTCGGCGCGCGAGCCGTCGATGCCGAGGTGGCGGCAGGCGCGGCGGGCGAGGTGGTAGACGCCGAGGGAGTGCTCGAAGCGGGTGTGGTTCGCGGAGGGGTAGACGAGCCGCACCGTCGAGAGCTGCTTGACGTGGCGCAGTCGCTGCATCTGGGGGGTATCGAGCAGGTCGGCGACGACGCCGGACACCTCGATGTAGTCGTGGACGCTGTCCTTGATGGCGTGCATTGGCCGAGTGAACACGTCGGCGACTCAAAAGGAACCCGAAGCGTCGGGCGACTCCGTGAGTGGTTTGTCGTCGGCCCGCCTCCGACGAACCATGCCCACGGTAGACAGGGACGGGACGACGCTGTACTACGAGACCGACGGCGAGGGGGAGACGGTCGCGTTCGTGCCCGACATCGGGTGTGGCGCGTGGCTCTGGGGCTGGCAGTACGACAGCCTCGCGGGCCCCTACGAGACGCTGGTGTGGAACACGCGCGGGACCGGCCGGTCGGACCCGCCAAGTGGCGACATGACGATGGCGACGTTCGTGAACGACCTCGACGCGGTCCTCTCGGACCACGGCGCGAGGACGGTCCACCTCGTGGGGTGTGGCCTCGGCGCGATGGTCGCACTGGAGTACGCCCGCAAGCACGACCGGGCCCGGAGCCTCACGCTCGTCGGGCCGGCGGCTGCCGGCGACGAGTACGACCCCGAGCCGTTCTTCGCCGACCCCGCGGACGAGTCGGCGTGCCGGGAGACGCTGTCGGCGGTACTTTCTGCCGAGTTCTGTGAGGAGATGCCCGAGGTCCTCGACGGTATCGCGTCGTGGCGGAGTGCAGAAGACACGGGACGGGCGGCATGGCAGCACCAGCGAGCCGCGCTCGCGGACTACGACGCGGCGCCGCTGTACGAGATACCCGTCCCGGCGCTGGTGGTCGACGGCGGGTCCGACGGCCTCGTGTCGGCGGGAGCCGCCGACCGCCTCGCCGAGGGCCTCCCGCGGGGGCAGCGGGAGCACTACCCCGACGCAGGCCACTTCGTCCACGTCGAGCGGTCCCGACCGGTCAACGACGGCATCGTCGGGTTCCTCGACGAGGCGGTCGACGCCTAGCGGAACAGTCGCACCCGAAACCGCGGATGGGGGGAGAATCCGCGGGGTGCACACGCTGTCAGGTGAGGGGAGTGCCTTCTGCCGTCTGCTCGACGGCAGCGGATACTAGCCGGGCCAGCCACCTACACCTCGTGCCTACAGCCCTAGGTCGGAGGTGGCGGCAAACGCTCGCCGAGGCGTAACTGACTAATTGGTAAGTGACCCTTCTATACGTGATGAGTCGAGTTCGTATCGCACTGCTGAACGCCGCGCATGGCGACGAGAACACCCGCCGCAACTTCCGGCGGGAGCTCGACGCCGACCTCGTGGAGTTCAGCGCGACAGACGGCCACCTGCCGGACCACTACGACTGGGACGGCGTCGTCGTCACAGGGTCACGCTCGTCCGTCTACTGGGACGAAGCATGGATTCAGCCCACCAGGCGGTGGGTTCGCGACGCCGCGGACGAAGGGCTGCCCTGTCTCGGCGTGTGTTGGGGGCACCAGCTCCTCGCCGACGCCCTCGGTGGCCGGGTCGCCGACATGGGCGAGTACGAGATCGGGTACCGTACCGTCCAGCTCTCCGGCGACAACCCGCTGTTCGACGGACTCGACGGCGAGTACACCGTCTTCACGACGCACTCGGATTCGGTCGTCGAACTGCCGCCCGGCGCGGTCGAGATCGCCCGCAACGACTACGGCAACCACGGCTTCCGCAAGGGTCACGTCTTCGGCGTGCAGTTCCACCCCGAGTACGACACGAAGACCGCCCGCGAGGTGACGCTCGGCAAGGACGAACTGTCCGACGAGCGCAAGCAGGCGGTCGTCGACGGCATCACCGAGAAGAACTACGCGAAGGCCTGCGAGCCCAAGCGCCTGTTCGAGAACTTCACCTCGTACGTCCGACACGTCGACCGCGTCGAGGACGACGCGACCGCCACGGCCGCGTCGGACTGACCGGCGCCGGGTCGTTCGACGTTTCAAGGTGTTGAAAGTAAGACCTATTTTCGTCCGGGCCACTTTCTGGAGTATGGTCGATTCACACTCCGCCGGGCTCGACGCCCTGCGACAGCCCGAGTACACGGGTGAGAACCGCTGCTGGCCCTGCACGACGGTCAACACGCTCATCGCCGTCGTCCTGAGCGTCGTCGTCGCGGCGGCCGCGAGCACCGCACTCGCCACGAGCACCGCGGCGGGGCTCGGCCTCGTCGTCTTCCTGCTGAGCCTCGCCGCCATCTGGCTCCGGGGCTACCTGGTGCCGGGCACACCCGAGCTGACGAAACGCTACATGCCGGAGTGGCTGCTGGCGTGGTTCGGCAAGGAACCCGAACACCCGCTCCCGAAGGCCGGTGACGTGCGCGAGGTCGAACCCGAGACGTTCCTCTCGGCGGCCGGCGCCATCGAACCCTGCGAGGACATCGACGACCTCTGCCTGAACGCCGACTTCGCCGAGGAGTGGGACGCCGTCCTCGCCGAGACGCCCGACGAGGTCGACCCCGAGGAGGTCCGGACCGTCTTCGGCCTCGACGGCGACGGCGAGTACGACATCGAGCGCTACGGCGAGGGCGTCGTCCTCCAGCGCGGCGCCCAGCGCGTCGGCGAGTGGCCCTCCCAGACGGCGCTGCGCGTGGACGTGGCGGGCGCGCGCGTGCTCGCCCGGACCGCGACCGACCAGTGGGCCGAACTCGACCCCGTCGCCCGCGGCGCGGTGCTGAACGGCCTGCGCATCTTCCTCGAGGAGTGCCCCGGCGGCGGTCCCGTCGAGATGAAAGAGGAGACCGTCGAGTCGTGCTGTAACTCCTACGAGGTCGTCGCGCTCATCTGTGCGGAGTCGGGCGACCGCGTGCTCGAACAGCGCGTGAGCTGAACGCGGAAGTCGGGCGTCCCGGCGCATCCGGCAACACTTGCGACGAATTAGGAGTACTTTTCTGCGCGCGCTACCCAGCCGACGTATGCTCGATTACGTCGGCCTGGAGGCGGACCTCGGCGAGGAGGAGCGGATGATCCGCGACTCCGCCCGTGAGTTCGTCGAGAACCGGGTGCAACCCGACATCGCACAGCACTTCGAGGAGGGCACCTTCCCGACCGAGATCATCACCGAGATGGGCGAGATGGGCTTCTACGCCCCGAACCTCGACGGGTACGACCTCCCGAACGTCTCCGAGACCGCCTACGGCCTGCTCATGCAGGAGCTGGAGGCGTGTGACTCCGGCCTGCGCTCGATGGCCAGCGTGCAGGGGGCACTCGTCATGTACCCCATCCACGCCTTCGGCAGCGAGGAACAGAAAGAGGAGTGGCTGCCGGCGATGGGTCGCGGCGAGAAGATCGGCTGCTTCGGCCTCACCGAACCCCAGCACGGCTCGAACCCCTCGGGCATGGAGACCCGCGCCGAGGCAGCCGACGGCGGCTACGTCCTCAACGGCTCGAAGACGTGGATCACGAACGCACCCATCGCCGACGTGGCGGTCGTCTGGGCGCGCGACAGGTCCAGCGAGGACGACCCGGTGCGCGGGTTCCTCGTCGAGACCGACCGCGACGGCTTCTCCGTCAACAAGATCACCGAGAAGCTCTCGCTTCGCGCCTCCATCACGGGCGAGTTCGGCCTCAACGACGTGTTCGTCCCCGAGGAGAACGTCCTCCCCGGCGTGGCGGGCATGAAGGGCCCGCTCTCGTGTCTCACGCAGGCGCGCTACGGCATCGCCTGGGGCGCGGTCGGCGCGGCCCGCGACTGCTTCGAGGTCGCCCGCGAGTACGCCACCGACCGCGAGCAGTTCGACAGGCCCATCGCGAGCTTCCAGCTCCAGCAGGAGAAACTGGCCGAGATGGCGACCCAGATCACCACGGCCCAGCTGCTGGCCCACCGCCTCGCCGACCTCAAGGAACGCGGCGACCTCCGCCCGCAGCACGTCTCGATGGCCAAGCGCAACAACGTCCGCATGGCCCGCGACCAGGCCCGCGTGGCCCGCGAGATGCTCGGCGGCAACGGCATCACGTCGGACTACTCGCCGATGCGCCACATGGCGAACATGGAGACGGTGTACACCTACGAGGGTACCCACGACATCCACACGCTGATTCTCGGGCAGGACCTCACCGGCATCGCCGCCTTCGAGTAGCCACAGGGCTACGAGAGATGTGGCGATGCCGGTGAGCCGACCGGCATCGCGGCGTTCGAGTAAGTCCGAGAAGGACCCGCAGTCCCGGTCCTCAACGGCTCTCCTGGTACCGGACAGTGTTCTCCGTCCGTGGTCGGTCACACCGCTCGTACGTTCCATGCTCCAGGTGGAGTGTCGTCTCGCCGAGGTAGCACTGGAGGCGGAGACACGAGTGCTCGGCTGTCCGGAGGTCGCTCGTCTCCGCCGTCACGGAACGGCCGGCTGCGGCCACGTTCACGGTGTAGGTCCCCGGTTCGACCGGATTCTCGTACGCTACCGCAGCGGTTCCCGAACCTGCGGGGCCGAGGCGAGGGGACCGCTCGAAGACGACCTCGTCGGCCGCTATCTCGACCGAGAACTCCTGGCTCTCGTCCCGTCGATGGTTCTCGAGTTCCAGGAGCGCGATCTCCGCGGTCGACCCGGAGTCGTCCGCAGTGAGACACCCCGCGGTGAGGCCACAGAAGACACAGCCGAGGCCTTCGACGAGCGTGCGTCGGTCCATAGGTTCGTGGGAAGCACGCTGTCAGAAATCAGTTCTGCTCGACCACGGCGGTGTCTCACCTGGAGCGCTGGTCGAAAAACGGGGCCAGCAGGTGGGATGACGAGGCAGTCGTCTATGCCGCGTCGGCGCGGACGAAGGTGACCGGGCAGTGTGCCGAGAGCATGACCTCCTGGGCGGTGCTGCCGAAGACGGCCTTGCCCGTCGGGGAGCGCTTGCGGCCACCGACGACGACGAGGTCGGCGCCCTCCTCCTCGGCCAGCTCGGCGATACCGTCGCTGTACTCACCGAGGCCGCCACGCACGACGTGGTCGATGCCGGCGGCGTCCAGTCGGTCGCCGAGGTCGCGGGCGACGTCGAACCGCTCGGCGACGACGTCGGGGGTGACCTCCGCGTCGGGGTCGTAGTTGAGCAGCTCGCGGCGCTCCTCGTACTCCTCCTTCGTGAAGACGTGGCCGAGGACGACGCGGGCGTCGGAGGGGCCGGCGAGGTCGACGACCTCCTCGGCGAGTCGCTCGACGCGGTCGTGGTCGCTGGGGCCGAGTGCGACGAAGATTGTCTCGAAACCTGCCTGTGCTTGCTTGGAAGCGGTACTGGTCTGCATACACGTCCGTAGTTCCCCGAGCGACATAAAGATTCCGAACTATTTACTCAGTTCCGAGTAAAAATTTGTATCGAAAGTTCATGTCGGTCCGGCGGGCCAGAGAGTCTCTCACACTCCGGAACCGACGGCCTCTTGGGTCGACATCTGTGACGAGTAGCTACTCACTGCACTCGATGACCGTCACCTGGCCCTACCGTCGGACCGTCCTCGTCCTCAGCACGCTCGCGTTCTTCGCGACGATGGCCGGCCGCCTGGTCATCAGTCCCGTCGTCCCGGCCATCACCGACCAGTTCCACGTCTCGAAGTCGCTGGTCGGCCTCGCGCTCACCGGGCTGTGGATGGCCTACTTCGCCGCCCAGTTCCCCAGCGGGGTGCTCGCCGACCGCTACAGCGAACGCCCCATCATCCTCGTCGCGGTCGGCGGGACCGCGGTCGCGAGCGTCCTGCTCGCGCTCTCGCCGCTGTTCGCCGTCTTCGTCCTCGCGACGGTGCTGCTCGGCGCCGTGGCCGGGCTCCACTACAGCGTCGCCGCGACGCTGCTGACCCGGACCTACGACGAGACCGGCTTCGCACTGGGGTTCCACAACGCGGGCGGGCCGGCGGCCGGGCTGGTCGCGCCGGTCGCCGCCGCCTGGGTCGGGGTCCGGTACGGCTGGCGGCCCGCCGTCGCGCTCGGGGCGGCCGCCGCGCTCCCCATCTTCCTGCTGTTCGCGTGGCGGGTCCAGCCCACGGCGCCGCGCCGTCCCGACCAGCCGGTTCGCGACCGGTTCGAACTCGAACCCATGCTCGAACTGCTCTCGCGCCGGAAGATCGCCTTCACCGTGGCGGTCGCCGTCGGGGGCGCGTTCGTCTGGCAGGCGACCGCCTCGTTCCTGCCGACGTTCCTCGTCGAGTACCGCGGCCAGTCCGAGACCACCGCCGGGGCGGTCTTCTCGGCGTACTTCGTCGTCCAGGCGGTGACCTCGGTCGGCGTCGGGGCGGCCTCCGACCGCTTCGGACGCGAGGTCTCGACGGCGGCCTGTCTGCTGCTGGCCGCGGTCGGGTTCGCCCTCCTCGTGGGGGTCCCCGGCGTGGTGGCGCTCGTGGCCGCGCTCCTCCTCATCGGGACCGGCCTCGGCTGGGGAGGGGCGCTCCTCCCGCGGTTCATGGACCACCTCGACGACGCGGAGCAGGGCGCCGGGTTCGGCCTCGTCCGGACGGTCTACGGCGTCCTCGGGTCGGTCGGCTCGGTCGCGACCGGGGCGGTCGCCGACGGGTTCGGCTGGGCGGCCGCGATGGGGATGCTCATCGCGCTGCTCTCGCTGGTGTTCCTCGCGCTGGTGGTGAACAGGGTGTTCGGCCTGGGCTACTGAGGACAATATTCAAGTCGCCGCCCGCGAAACGTCTGGTCGTCTTCTGTGGCCATAGCAGCAGCACCGGCTCGCCGCTATGGCCGGCCGCCGCCCGTCACGCGGTGGAACCCATGACAGCCAGCGAACCCACCATCGAGTCTGCACTCGCACAGCACTTCGACCAGTTCCACGTCGGCGACCGCCTCCACGAGGTGCCGCCCCACCAGACCGACGCGGTCACGGTCGACGGCCAGCGCGCGGTCTGCAAACTGGCGACCGGGCCGCAGGGCGACCCCGAGACCGAGGCACGCGTGTACGAGTTCGTCGCCGAGGCGACGACCGTTCCCGTCCCCGAGATCCTCGCGGTCGGCGCCGACCACTTCGTCGCGGCCTGGCACGAGGACGCCTCGCCGGGGCCGGACTGTGACGTCGAGAAGGCGCGAACCATGGGCGCCGGGCTGGCGACCCTGCACGCGGAGACGGCCGGGCACTTCGAGCGACCCGGCCACCCCAGAGCGACCGCCGACGGCCTCGAAGTCGACGCGTACGCGACGTGGGGCGGGACCCTCCGACGCCACCTCGAGTCGATCCGCGAGTACCTCGCCGACCACGAGGACGCCTGCCAGCACGTCGACGTGGCCGACGCGGCCATCGCGTTCCTCCGCGAACACCCCGACGCGCTCTCGGGCTGTGGCGAGCCCGTCCTCTGTCACGGGAACTACCTGCCGGACCACGTGGCGACCCGCGACGGGGAGGTCACCTGCGTCGTCGACTTCGAGCACGCGCTGGTCGGCCCCGGCGAGTACGACCTCTGGCGGACCGCGCTGCCCCTGCTCTCGCACGAGGACGACCAGCTGTTCGCCGCGTTCCGCGAGGGCTACGAGTCGGTCCGGGCGCTCCCGCCGGGGGTCGACGACCGGCGCCGCTGCTACGAGGTCCTCATCTCTGTCTCGTACCTGCAGGCGCTCTACCTCCAGAACCAGCACGACGCCGAGACGACCAGCGAGCGAGCCACGTGGCTGCGCGAGTTCGTCCTCGACGGACTGGACGACCTCACCGGCGGCGAGACGCGGCGGTGACGCTCAGACCGTCAGCACCGGCCGGTCGGCCTCGGTGACGACGCGGTCCGCGACGCTCCCGATGCGCTTCCGGTGGCTCTGGCCCTGGTAGCCCATCACGACGAGGTCGGCGTCGACCACGTCGGCGTAGGAGAGGATCTCCTCGTGCGGGCGGCCGTGACAGAGCTTGCACTCGAAGTCGAGGCCGGCCTCGTGGGCCCTGCTGGCCATCTCGTTCAACAGCTCCGCCCCCCAGTCCTCGAGGTCGTCGATGACGAGTTCCGTACTGGAGAGTGCCGGTTCGTCGTAGACGGCGGTGTCGACGACGAACAGGGCGTGGACCGCCGAGTCGTAGCGCTCGGCGAGCTCGAGCGCGTACTCGGTGGCGCGTTCCGCGCCGGCACTGCCGTCGGTGGGGACGAGGATTCGCTGGTACATGCGAGATGTAGGACCCGAGAGAGGATAACCGCGTGGTTCGCCGGTCGGGGCCGGTCGAGGCCGGGATGCAGACAGGTAGAGACTCACGGGTCGGCGAGCGCTCAGGCGGGATGGAACTGGTGGTACTCCACGACGGTCTCGAACCCCATCGCCTCGTAGACCGGGTACCCCATCTCCGACGCCTGCAACACGCCGACCTCGGCGCCGTCCTCGCGGCCGGCCCGGAGCACGGCCCGGGTCATCGCCTCGCCGAACCCCCGGCGCCGGTACGGCTCGGTCACGCCGACGTTGTAGACGCCCGCCACGTCGTCGCTCCGGACGAGGAGCCCGCAGGCGACGGGCTCGCCGTCGAGCCGGCCGAGCAGGAGTTGCACCTGCTCGTCGGACAGCATCGACGCCGGGGCGACCTGCCGGGCGACGTCGACCGGCATCCCGAAGGCCGCCGCGGTGACCGTCACGAACCCGTCGATTCCGCCGGTGTCCGTCACCACCTCGATGTCGAGCGCGGACCCGGGCCGGGGGACGTCATCGAGCGACGGCAGCACCATCCCCGGTTGCGGGCTGTCGGCTCGCTCGAGCCCCAGGTCGCTCGCCACCGGTTCCGTCGCGCCCAGCGCGGAGTCGGCGACCACCACGCGGAGTGGGACGCCCTGGTCGGTCAGCCACGCGACCGCGCGGGACAGGTCGTCCCGGGTCGGCGGCTCGAAGACGAACACCGGGTTGAAGAAGGCGACCGGGACGTCGGTCGCGACGGCCGTCAGGTCGCCGAACGACCGGGACGTGCCAGACCCGGTGTGGTCCGAGAGGGCGACGAAGGCGGCCACCATGTTGGTGTCGACCGCGGTGGCGTGGGGACTGGTCATCGAGGACTAGTGACGGGATGGCGAGATAAATAGGTGACAGTGGGTGTGACAGTGAGTCCCGGTCGGAGCCGGTCGCGTACCCCCAGGCTCCCGTCAGTCGAACCGGCCCGTCTCCGCGCCGCAGTCGACACAGCGCGTGACGATGGCGTCCCGGGCCTCGGTCAACTCGATGTCCTGTTCGGTGCGCTCGCCGCAGTCGGGGCACTCCCGGACCATGTGCAGCTCGCCCGCGTCCTGTGGCGCACCCATGGCGAGGACGGTCGCGCGCTCGTCGCCCTCGTTCGTGCCGAGCTGGTGCTCGCCCGGCCCGAAGCGGATGACCTCGCCGGCGTCGACCGCCACGTCACCGTCCTCGGTCTCGAAGGTGACCGTCCCGGTCTGGACGTAGAACACCTCCTCCTGGGCGCCGTGGCTGTGGTAGCCGAAGCCCAGACTGTCGCCGGGTGCGAGTTCGTAGTAGTTCAGCGCCATGTCGGTCGCGCCGAGGGCGTCGGTCAGCCGGCGCTTGACCGCCGCGGGACCCATGCGCGAGTTCACGTCTGCAATGGTGACCTTCTCCATGGCGGAGGCGACGACGGGCGACGACAAAAACCCGGGCGACGATTTAGGTGGGCCGGTCCCGTCACCCTCTCCATGACCAGTCCGTTCGACGTGACCATCGAGGTCGCCGAGGTGCTGTCGGCCGAACCGTTCCCCGAGGCGAGAAAGCCCGAACTGTACAGACTCACGCTGGACCTGGGCGACCGCGAACTCCGGTCGGCCGCCCAGCTGGGCTACCACCACGACCCCGACGACCTCGTGGGCCAGCAGGTCCTGTGTGCCACCGACCTCGGGACCGTGACCATCGCGGGCTTCGAGTCCGAGGCGCTGACCGTGGGCGTCCCCGGCGACGACGGCAACCCGGTGCTCGTGACGCCGGCCGAGGACGTGCCACTCGGCGGCGAGCTGTACTGAGTCGGGTGGATGGAGCCGGGCGGTTTATCCCCTCCCCCGGTGAAGGTCCGTCCATGGCTATCGACCCGAACTTCCACGAGAACCGCGAGATCGTCGACGAGCACGACGGGCACAACGTCTGGGGCCCCGTCGACGAGCCCGAGAAACTGGGCATCCACGGCACCCACGTCGCGGTCGACTTCGACATCTGTCTGGCCGACGGGGCCTGCCTGGAGGACTGCCCGGTCGACGTGTTCTCCTGGGTCGACACCCCCGGGCACCCCGAGTCCGAGATCAAGGCCGACCCCGCCCGCGAGGCCCAGTGCATCGACTGCATGCTCTGTGTCGACGTCTGCCCGGTCGACGCCATCGACGTCGACGGCAGTCGGTCGGCCTGATATATCAGATAGAGGTACTTTATTGCTCCCGGCCGTCGGTCAGAACGGTCCATGAACCGCCTAGCCCTCCAGAGCCTCTGCTGTCTCGCACTCGTCGTCGTCGCGGCGGCGGGTGCCCCGGCCGTGACAGCAGACACGCAGGACGCATCGTTCGACAGTGACACCTACGAAACCACGATCGACGAGGAGGTGACGCTCACGCTCTCGCTGACCGACGCCGAGAACGCGACGGTCACGCTCGGGAGCGAGGACGCCGGCTACCAGATGAACGTCACCGTCCACGACAACGACACCGACGGCCAGGTCCAGCTCACGATATACACACAGCGACTCGGTATCCGGGCCCCGGCGAAGAGCGTCGCCGTGGCCGGGAACGACACCATCGTCTCGGCCGGTGGCGACACCCTCGGCGCGGCCATCGACCCCGGGAGCTACGGGCTCAGCCTGGCCGTGAACGGGACCGAGACGGACACCGCGACGCTGCAGGTCGACGAACCGGCGACGACGACGCAACCGCCGACCACGACGACCCAACCGCCGACCACCACGGCGCCACCGACCACCACGACCACCGCGGGTGGCGGCGGTGACGGCGACGGCGACGAAGGCGGAATCCCCGGCTTCGGCATCGGCGTCGCGGTCGTCGCGCTCGCGAGCGTGGCGCTCCTGGCGCACCGACAGCAGTAGAACGAGAGACGAGACGAAGACGACGACCGGCTCAGGTCCGGTCCACGTCGACCTGTTCTTTCAGCCGCTTCAGCTCGTCGGCCTCCGCGAGTTCCTCGAGCCGCTCGCGGAAGTGCTCCTCGCAGAGCCCGACCTTGATGCCGTCGGTTTCAGCGGCAAAGGCGGCAGTCCGGTCGCAGTAGTGGCACTTCATACCCGTCCTTTGGTCGTCAAGTGAGTTTAACCCTGCGTTCGAGGGTGTTCACCGACACGTTCCGGCTCGCGCCCCGGTTTCGGTCACTCGACGGCCGCGGCCACCGGCTCGTACTGGTCCGCGGAGAGCCCGGCGAGTCCGAGGTCGTAGTCGTGGGCGTCGCTGCCGCCCGTGACGAGCAGGTCGTACTCCCTGACGGCGCGCTCGACCGGGGTCGTGTCGACCTCGCGGCCGTAGTGGTAGTAGCGCTCGACCGCCGGGAGGTGCGCACAGAGTTCGAGGGCGGCGCCGGGGTCGGGGTACCGGAGCGGGTGCGCGAGCGAGACGAGGCCGCAGGCGTCGAGCAGCGCCTCGCGGCCGCGCTCGAACGTCGGCACGTCGCGGGCGACGTAGCACGGGCAGTCGTCGCCGATGAGGTGGTCGAAGGTCGCGGCGTAGTCGTAGTCGGCGTCGGGGTGGTCCGCGACGGCGCGGGCGATGTGCGGCCGGCCGAGGCCCTCACGGCCCTCGATGCCGAGCGAGACGTCGAGGCGGTCCTCCACGCAGTCGATGATGGCCTGCCCGCGCTCGATGCGGTCCTGCTGGATGTGCTCGACGAGCCCCGTCAGCGCGTGCGTCTCGCGGACGCCGTAGCCGAGCAGGTCGACGCGCTGGTCGCCCGCGTCGACCCGGAGTTCGATGCCGTGGAGGAGGGTCACGCCGTCGCGCTCCGTGACCGGCGCGTCGAGGGCGGGGCTGATCCGGTCGTGGTCCGTGATGGCGACGACCGAGACGCCCGCCTCGCGGGCGGCGGCCGGCACCTCGTCGAGTTCCAGCTGCCCGTCGGAGTTCGTCGTGTGGACGTGGAGGTCCGCATACACCATGCGCGGGGCTTCGAGAGGGGGGACCGAAACCTCTTCGACACGGTGTTTTATCACCATTAATGAGTCAAAGGTCCCTCCGAGACACCAAGGTCGATTATGGACAATGTTTATAATTATCTTTCATCCATGTACGCCCATGTTCCAGAACGGGACCGACGACCGCATCGACGCCCAGACCTACCCGATGACAGCCGGCGAACTCCGCGAGCGACTCGGCACGGAGGAGCTGGAGCTGTGTGAGGGGACCGAGACCGTCGAGGAGATCCTGGACCGCCTGCAGTGCGACGAGACGTTCGAGACGCCGGAGGACGTTCGCTTCACGCTGTACGGCGGCGTCTCCGAGCGTGCCATCGGCCGCAAGGGCTACTCCGACCGCGACCCGACGCCGACCGGCAGCCCGCACGCGCCGGACACGCTCTCCTTCTGAACTCGCCGCGGCTCACTCACTCGTCTCGGGGTTCTCACTCGCGCCGGGAGGTCTGCTTACACCCACTCGATAGCGTCGCCGAGGTCGAGTGGAACGTCGCCTTTCCGATAGCCCTCGACGTGCCCGCTGGGCCGGACGCGGTAGACGACCGCGGGCTTGTGCCGGACGTCCGGCTGCTCGCCGCGGACCGCCGCCCACTGGTCGTCGCGGAAGTTCGAGCAGTCGACGAACATGACGACGCCGCCGCCGTGGTTCGCGAGCTGGCCGCTCGTCTTCACCTGCGCCGTGTCCCGGACCGCCGCGACCGGCGTGTTCGCGCTCCGTCGCGAGGGCGAGCGGGGGCGGGTCACCTCGACGAGGACGTTCGTCCCGTCGGGGCCCTTCGCCCGGTAGTCGAGGAAGTGCCCGGTCGTCACCTCGATCTCGGGGGTGATGTCGTAGCCGGCGTCGGTGAGTATCTTCGCCGCGGCGAACTCCGAGATGGCCGAGGCCATCCGGGTCCGGTCGACGTGCTGGCTCGTCCCGAGTTTGCCCGCCATCTCGTGGCGGTAGTCGTCGAGGTCCCCCGGGTGCAGGACCGATTCGAGGTACGACAGCGCCTCGTCGGGGTCCGCGTCGGGGAAGCCACACGCGTACTCGCGGAGGAACTCGCGGGTGCTCTCGCGGCCGTCCTTTGACATGAGCACGGGCAGGAAGTACCAGGCCACGTGAGGGTAGTCGGCGAGCCACGGCTCCTCGACGCGGAGGTCGGCCAGCAGCTCGCGCTGGGCCCACCGGGCGATGAGGTAGGGGACCTCCTCCCAGTCGTACTTGTTCGTCCGCCAGAGCGCACTCGGCGTCTCGGTGTTGCCGAGCCAGTAGGCCTCGTCGTCGTTCCAGACGAACAGCGCGAAGTCGCCGTTGTCCATCTCGAACCTGACGCCCTCCCAGCCGTTCGGGGGTCTGTAGTGCGGTGTTCCCATCTCGGCCCCGATGTTCTGGTCGAGCGACGAGAGCAACTGCTGGCGAACGCGGTCGCGATGCCAGCGTTCGGGGGAGCGACGGAAACGGAGGGGTCGTGCCACGGCGTCGGCTACGAGGTCGTTTCTTAAACCTCGTTCGGGTCGCCAGACCGCGGTCCACCTCCCCTCTCATTTCAACCGACACCTGACAGGTCCGGGCGTTCGGGCCTCGTTTCGTGGTTCATCTCGCAGAGCGTGTTACGGAAACTACCGTATCTATCGGTAAGTGTCGTTTTCTGCGCCAGAATCACAGACATGCCCACAGTATCAACTATCGAGTCGAGACGTTCGTCCAGTAACCATCGAATCGGCGATACCTTCATATATGTCAATCACAAATTGTGGTTTCGAGTACCATGTCAATGGGTGCCTATGACGACGACGAGCACGAGCGGCGCGAGCAGAAGTCCACGCAGGTGGACACCGACTTCGACGACGAACGGACAGTCTACCACGGCAAGGTAGAGTACGACGCCGGCGACTCCACCGACGACCTGCTCGCGCAGTTCAAGGAGATCAAGGGCGACGATTAGGCGAACCTTCCGCGCAGACTCAGTCCTACCGAGAGCGACGTCGCGGCCGTGACGGCACAGACGTGTCCGACCAGTACTGCGGCCAGCACCGGCCGGTCCCAGACGAACGGGACGAGCACCAGCTGTGCGACCGCGAACCCGAGGTTCAGCAGGTCGGTCCGGGCGAACGCCCACGCGGTCCCGTGCGGGAAGTCGTAGACGTACGCCCGCCAGATGGCCGTGACGGCGGCCCACCAGCCGGTGCCGATGCGGTAGGCCACGTCCCAGAGGATGAGCAGCATCAGGTACACCGCCAGCACCGGCGGCTCCTGGCCGAACAGGTCGGTGAGGATGGGGTTCGCCGACCGGGCGGGGTCGAAGACGAACAGGTGCGTGACGAGCGCGATGAACGCGAGCACGCCGAGGACGACCTCGACGCTGGAGCCGAACAGCAGGCGCTGGTAGTGCGGCGGGGTCGGTAGCCGCCGGATGGAGTCGCCGAGGCGCAGCATCAGGGCGCTCCCGATGGCCGCGACGACGACCGCCGCGGTGCCCGGCAGGACGGCCTCCCAGAGGTCGTACAGCCACGCGATGAAGAGGAGCGACGCCTCGAAGACCAGTATCTGGATGGTGACCGCGGTCCGCTCGGAGATGTCGACGCCCGGCAGCGCCCCGACGATGCTCTCGTAGACCCACGTCTCGCCGAACTCCTCCGCCATCAGTTCGCCTCTGGCGCCGCGGCCTTCCGGGCCGCCGCGTCCTCGCCGAGTGCCTGTGCGACCGCCGCCTCGAAGGGCGTCAGCTCTACGTCGACGAACTCGTGGATGCGGTTCTCCGAGCAGACGACCGGGTTGCGCAGGCCGGTGATGAGCGGCCGCGCCACGCTCTTCGGGACGTCGGTGACGAGGTTGACCCAGTACGCCGAGAGCTCCGGCGAGAGCACCGGGATGGGGACGACCCGGAGACGCCGGCCCATCACCCGTGCGGTCTGCTCCAGCATCTCCTGGTAGGTGAGGATGTCCGGGCCGCCGATCTCGAAGGTCCGACCCTTCGTCTCCTCGGCGTCCAGGACGCCCACGAGGTACGCCACCACGTCGTCGATGGCGATGGGCTGGCAGGGGGTGCGGACCCACCGGGGCGTTATCATCACGGGGAGCCGGCTCACCAGCTGGCGGATCATGTCGAAACTGGCGCTCCCGGCCCCGACGATGATGGCCGCCCGCAGGGTCGTCAGGGCGTACGCCCCGCTCTCCAAGACGTGTTCGACCTCGCGACGCGACCGCAGGTGCTTCGAGAGGTGGTCGCGCTCCTCGCCCAGTCCGCCGAGGTAGACGACGCGCTCGACGTCCGCGCCGCTGGCGGCGTCGACGAAGTTCCTGGCCGCCCGCCGGTCGCGCTCCTCGAAGTCCTCGCCCGAGCGCATCGAGTGGACGAGGTAGTACGCCGCCTCGACGCCCTCGAACGCGGGAGGCAACGTCTCGTAGTCGAGCAGGTCGCCGACGACCACCTCGACGTCCGATGGCCCATCGTATCGGTCGGCGTCACGCACGAGGACGACCACGTCGTGGCCGGCGGCGACGAGTTCGGGGACCAGGCGGCTGCCGACGAACCCGGTCGCACCGGTGACGAGCACACGCATGTGCTAGCAAAGTTCACCGGGTGGTATAACAGTCACCCCCAACTGGACGGAGGGTCGGTGAGAGCCACGGTCGGCAACCCGGGACGGGATGACAGTCGGCCACGCTCGCCCGGCCGGGGGCGCCCGGCGGCCGGGTGACTGGTCACTCGACCGCGTCCCAGCCGGGGGTCGCCGGCGCGCCGCGGTCCTCCTCGACGGTGGTCCCGAGGACGCTGGTCGAGACGGGCGTGCCGACGCCGCCGGCGAGTGCCTCCCAGTCCCGGCTGGCCTGTCCGACCCAGGAGTCCGCGCCGAGGGCGAGGTCGCGGTAGCGTTCGTAGTGCGACTCGCTGCGCTCGGTGGTCCCCGGGGCGGATGCGGCGGCCGTCGCCACGAACTCGGCGCGGTCGGCCCGGGTCAGGCCCCGGGTGACGGCCCGCTGGACGACTCCGTCGAGGGAGTCGGGGTCGGGGTGGACGAACACCTTCTCCCCGAGTGCCTGCGGCCCGAGCAGCAGGCCCGCGGTCGATCCGGGTGGTTCGTCGTCGACGAGGCGGTCGCCACCGTAGGCGGCCTCGACGCGCTCGCACTCGGTCTCCCGATCCAGCACGAGGTTGTGCCCCGGGTACTCGGCGCACTCGGTCGGGTACAGCTCCGAGCCGTGGACGCGACACTGCAGGGTCGCCGGGTCGAGGAAGACGCAGGTGCGCAGCCAGCGCGCCCCGTCGATACCGAAGGGCGCGACGGGTTTCGGCGGCTTGCGCAGGCCGACGAAGAACGCCGGCTTCCCGCCGACCGCAGCGACCTGGTGCCCGTCGATGGTCACGGCGTGGTCGTCCTCGGCGAGCCACAGGCGAGGGACGAGCGCGTCGCCGAGCCCCTCCTCGCAGTACCGGCGCACCGTCTCGCGGGTCAGCGGGACCAGGTTGTACGTGTCGTCGAGCGGCCGGTGTGGCCCGCGTCGCTCGTGGTCCTGCCGGTCGGGTGCGGCCGCGAGCGGTCGCCAGTCGATGCAGCATCCGGCACACCCCTCGCAGTTCACCTCCATACCCCGTCGGTTCGGGCCGCCGGGGCAAAAGTCTCGACCCTGACCGGGGGGTGGCTCGACTCACCGATTCGAATGGTCCGTGGTCATTCTGCCGTCTCAGCCCGTCTGACGGCCGTCAGACGATGGGCGAATCGTATATAAATAGATTTCAATAGCCCTACGTTTTCGACCCAAAGACATTACTCAGTTGTGGAATAAGGGGGTGGTATGGTGGCGGCACGACCACGGACGGTGGACCCCCTGTTCAGCCGGGAGACGGTGGTGAGCTTCGCGCTGCTGGTGTCACTCATCGCCTTGGCACAGCTCACCACCGTCCAGGCACTCCAGGTTCCGGGTTCCCTGCTCATGGGTGGCTGGGAACTGCTGCAACAGGCATTGCCGACGTTCGAGTACGCGACGGTCACGGTCGCACTGCTGTTCGTGACCTACCTGTACGCGCTCGCGGTGGGGCTCGCCTGGTGCGTCCGCCGGGCCGGTCAGAAGGCCTAACCGGGTCGGGCACCTCGATTCGGGCGTGAGCAGAGACCCCTGCGACGGGTGTGGCAAGCCCGTCCCGATAAGCGGCGGTATCGCCAACCTCTGGAGTTTCTCCGGCGACGAGGCCGGCGGCATGACCCTCGAGTTCGACAGCGACGGCTCCGAGCACTTCCTCTGTTTCGACTGCATCGAACGCCTGCCCGACGACCCGAGCGCCGCGGACGTGGCGGCGCTGTCCGAGGCCGAGGCCCGCGACGACGACTGATTTTCGGGATGGCGCGTGCTGGCGAGTGTGCCGAGCACGAGGCGACGGAGTCGCCTCGCAATGTTAGGCCACGAGTCAGCGTCGCGCGAGGCCCGCACGAGCCTGCGAGTGCTGGCTCGTGAGAGCTTGCTCTCACGGTGGACGACCGGAGTGAAACGGAACGAGGTGAAGTGGAACGAGGGGAGTCGGCTGGGGAGGGTGAGGTGCGGGCGGTCCTGGGCGGGGTGCTGTGCGGGGCGGTCTCCTTGCCGCCAGCGCGAGTGAACTGCTCGTCGGCACAGACCACCGAAACGCAAAGTCAACCAACTCACCAGCCACAGCCCGCGACGTCCACCAGCCACGCCCACTGCACCCATCCAGCAGATTCCACGACCGACCGATGATTTTACACCCGTCCCACGGCTTCCACAGGACAGTGGACCCGTCCCGTATCTTCGAGGAGTTCCCCGCACCCTCCTACCGCGGCAACCAGGAGCAGGCGCTCGGCGACATCCGTGACGCCTTCGAGGCGGGGAACGACGTGGTGCTCGTGCGCGCGCCGACCGGCAGCGGCAAGTCCCTCCTCGCGCGGGCGGTCGCCGGCTGTGCCGCGAAGGCGGACGCGGTCGCCCCGAGCGAGGCCAGCGGCGCCTACTACACGACGCCGCAGGTCTCACAGCTCGACGACGTGGCGGGCGACGCGTTGCTGGACGACCTGAACATCATCCGCGGGAAGTCGAACTACAAGTGCATCCTGCCGGGCGAGCGCGATACCCCCGTGAACCGGGCGCCGTGCGTACGCGAGAAGGGGTACGACTGCTCGGTGCAGCACCGGTGTCCGTACTTCTCCGACCGGGCCATCGCCTCCAACCGGAACATCGCGGCGATGACGCTCGCGTACTTCATGCAGACCGCCGGGAGCGAGGTGTTCCGCAAGCGGGACGTGGTCGTCATCGACGAGGCCCACGGGCTGGCGGAGTGGGCGGAGATGTACGCGACCATCGAGCTGGGCCCGAGAACCGTCCCGGTGTGGGACGACCTGCAGGTGCCCGACCTCGATTCGGTCGAGCGCACCGCCAAGTACGCCGAGAACGTGATGCAGGCGCTGGTCCGCCGGAAGGACGAACTGCTCACGAAGCAGGCGCTCACCGCCGAGGAGGTGCACGTCCGGGACCGGCTGCAAGAGCGCATCGGTGAGCTGGACTGGTTCGTCTCGGACTACCGCGACCCCGGGTCGGCGACGGAGTGGCTGGTCGACCAGCCCGACGGCGAGGGCGGGGCGGTCACCATCAAGCCGATGAACCCCGAGAAGTACCTCCAGCACACGGTCTACGACCGCGGGAACAAGTTCGTCCTGCTGTCGGCGACCATCCTCAACAAGGACGCCTTCTGCCGGCAGGTCGGCCTCCCGCCCGAGCAGACCGCCCTGGTCGACGTCGAACACACCTTCCCCGTCGAGAACCGGCCGCTGTACGACGTGACCCAGGGGAAGATGACCTACGAGCACCGCGACGAGACCCTGCCGAAGATCGCCCGGGTCACGACGCGCATCATGCAGCAGCATCCCGACGAGAAGGGGCTCATCCACTGCCATTCGTACGGTATCCAGGAGCGCCTCGCCGACCTCCTCCGTGACTTCGGCGTCGGCGAGCGCCTGCGCATCCACGGCCGGGAGAATCGCGACGCCGAACTGGAGTCGTGGAAGGCCTGTGACGACCCGGAGGTGTTCCTCTCGGTGAAGATGGAGGAGGCACTCGACCTCGAGGGCGACCTCTGTCGCTGGCAGGTGCTCTGTAAGGCGCCGTTCCTGAACACCGGGGATTCGCGGGTCGCCCACCGACTGGAGCAGGGCCAGTGGGCGTGGTACTACCGCTCCGCGCTCCGGACCGTCATCCAGGCCTGCGGGCGGGTCATCCGCGCCCCCGACGACTACGGCGACACCTACCTCGCCGACACCAGCCTGCTCGACCTGTTCGAGCGCGCGAAGACCGACACGCCGCCGTGGTTCGCCGAGCAGGTCACCCGGCTCTCGGAGCCGGACCTCCCGGAGTTCCAGCCGACGGAGGCGCTCACGGCGTTCGACGGCGGCTCCATCCGCGGGAGTCGCCGCCAGGAGACGTGGCGCGAGAGCGGGGCTGGCGGCGGGAGCGGGAACAGTAGCAGCAGTACGAGTAGTAGCGGCGGCAGCAGCAGTGGCGCGAGTGCCAGCGCGGGCGGTGATGGAGACGGCGGTGACAGCAGTGGCGGCTCCTCGCGGCGGTCGCGCCGGCGTCGCTCGAAGCGGTCGCCGATGGCCGACGTGTGGGACACCGACGGCTGACCGGCGGTCAGAACGCGCCGATGACGCCCACGGCCGAGGAGAGGATCATCAGGCCGACGAAGACGATGGCGATGATCTGCTGGCGGGTGAGTCCGAACATTCGATTCTCTCTTTCGCCTCCGAGGGCTTCAACCCCTCGGCTGTGCGCCGGTGGGCGCACCCGGCGACCGGTTTCCGACCGTTTTTGCGCCGGCGACCCGAAGCCGCGAGCATGACAGACCGCCCGTCTGTACTCGAGATCTGGTCCAGCCTGGCCCGCCCGCTCGGGGCGGTGCTCACGCTGGCCGGGGTCGCCCATCTGGTGAAGGCTGACACCCTGCTCTCGCTCGCCAGCCGGAGCTACGACCTGCTACTGGACGTGGAGTTCGAGCCCCGCGACGGGGCGACGAACCGTGTTCGACTGCTCGGTCTGTTCTTCGTTGCAGCCGGTGCACACCTGCTGTACTACGGCGGCGTGCTGCCGAGCAGGGACTGAGCCGCGTCGCTCGAATTCAGTCCTGCGACCCCGACCGGGCCGCCCGGCGGACCACGTAGCCCAGCACGGCCAGCAGCCCGGTCCACTTCACGACCGTCCCGAGGAAGTCCGCGAACGCGGACACCTCGTCGGCGAGCGCGAAGATGGAGCCCCCATCGAGTGTGTGCCCGAGGGGGCGCAGGAACAGGTCGACGAACACGAGGTCGAGCGCGAAGTGGACGAGCCACGACGCGAACAGCACCAGTAGCACGCCCACGAGCATACGGGGAATCTCCGCACGGACCCAGTCGATGTCGTCTTGCGGGAGGGACATATCGCTCCCTGCGGTCGACGCCAGCAAAAACCCCGCCTCTCGTTCAGTTGCGTCCCGACGGTTCAGGACCGTTCAGCCGTCGTTCAATCGATTCGCGCGTCGACGACGACGTGCCAGACGCCCTCGCTGTGGCTCTTGACGCGCCGTCTGTCGAGTATCTCGACCGTGCGCCCGCGGGCGGCCGCGGCCTCGCGGATGCGCGAGACGGGGCGGTCCCAGAGCCGGTCCTCGGGCGTGGCCTCGTGCAGGTGCAGGATACCGCCCGGTTCGAGCGCGTCCAGGGCCGCGTCGAGGTACTCGTGGGCGTCGTAGTAGCCCATCACGACCCGGTCCGCGGTGGCCTCGACCTCCCGGCAGTCGCCGAGGACCAGCGAGACGCGGTCGAGGACCCCGTTGAGGTTCGCGTTCTCGCCGAGGAACCGGAACGACTCGGGGTTCTTCTCGACGGCCGTGACCTGCGCGCCGGCGCGGGCCATCGGGAGCGTGAAGTAGCCGATGCCGGCGAACATGTCCAGCACTTCCTCGTCCTCCGCCACGACGTCGCCCATCCGGGCGCGCTCGGCCTGATTGCCGGGCGAGAACATGACCTTCGCGAGGTCGAGCGAGTACCTCGTCCCGTGTTCGGTGTGGACCGTCTCGGTGTCGCCCAGGCCAGCCACGACCCGGGTGTCTGGCTGGCGGAGTTCGCCCGAGACGCCGCCGTGGGCACAGACGGTGTCGGCCTCGCCGTGGAGTTCCAGCAGGGCCTCGCCGATGTCCTGCTCTTGCTCGTCGGTCCAGTCGTCGAGCGAGACCAGGATGACGGAGCCGACGACCGCCCACGACGCCGGGGCGGCCGCGACCGCCTCGTCGTCCCATCCCTTCTCTCGAAGCAAGGTCTCGAGGTCGGGCGCCCGCGCCTCGGGGTCGGTCTGGCGCACCACGTCTAGCACGTCGGTCGACTGCGGCGGGTCGGTGACGGGAAGTGCCACCGTCTCCGCGCCGTACGCCTGCACCCGGCGCTCGTCGTCGTATATGCCCTCATCGCGGAGGCTCGCGATGGCGACCTCGGTGCCGGGCTTGGGGACGATGGCGGCGAGGTCGTCGGCGTCCTCGGCCGGGTCGCCGGTGGCGACCGGCAGGTCCCCGTCCGCGTCCGACGGTTCCTCACTCATCGGGCAGGACGTGGAGGCCGGCGCGGCTCTTGAACACCCGGACCGACTCCCCGTCGGGGTCGAAGTAGTCCGGGCGCGAGATGGTCTTCGCCTCGTAGGTCTCCGGGTCGAGCACCTGTACCGCGTGCTCGTCCTCGACCGTCACGAGCGAGGTCTCGACGCCGTCCTCGATGCTGCCGAGCTTGCGGGCGTTTGGCGCGTCGCCCTCCGAGTAACTGGCCTCGTAGCGCTCGCCGGTGGTGAGCCGGACGCCCTTGAGGTTCCCGTGGGCGCTCCGGACGAGGATGGGGCCGTCGGTGTCGTCGTCGTCGCGCAACTCGATGATGTCGCCGGGGATGAACGGCGGGAGCCGGACCGCGTAGGTGACGCGGTAGACCTCGTTGCCGTCCTCGTCCTCGGTGACGAGGGTCTCGTGGTCCTCCCACGAGCCGCCGAACTCCTCGGTGACCTTGTTGGCGATCTTCTTCCCGATGTTGTTCGTCGAGACCTTGATGTCGAGGCCGTCCTTCTCCTCGCCCATCTCCGTGATGAAGGCGTTGCGGTCGCCCGTCGCCTCCATGTCCGCGACGATCTTGTTGGCGATCTCCTTCGAGCGCTCTATCTCCTCGCTGGTGGGCTTGCGGTCCGCCGCCCGGACCTGCACGATGGAGGCGTAGTAGTCGCCGGAGATGCGCCCACACCGGGTGCAGGTCTGCCGGGAGATGAGGACCGGGACGGTCGCCTCGGCCTCGCGGAACTGCCCGCGGACGATGCCGGAGAAGAAACAGTGCATCCGGATGGTGTTCTGGTCTACCTGCTCGGGGTCGACCTGCCAGGACACGTCCTCGGCGTCGACGTGTACCGCCAGCGCCTCGGCCACCTCGTCGATGGCCACGTCGGTGTAGTCCTTCGCGCCCACGTCGACCCACCGGTTGCCCCGGTGGACCGCGCCGCAGGTCGCACAGACCATCACCTCGATGCGGTCGGGCGCGTCGACGAGTTCGAACTGCTCGAAGTAGCAGTCGTCGCAGACGCCCACGTCGGACTTGCCCAGCGGGTCGTTCGCGGCGACGTCGGACATCGGGTCGCCACAGCGTGGACAGAACGTTCGCTGGTCGCTCATTTGACGGGTGTTCGCCGTTCACGCGTAAAAGGAACGCGGGTCCGGGGTCGGGCGCGAGCCGGCCGTTTCGATGGAGCGGTCCAGGATGGGCCCACAATCGATTACGTTCACGGCGAACGTGCCCAAATCCAGTTACTGGAAACGTACTTCTGTGATGACTCGTTACTGCGGATAATGGGTTACGAAGGGGTCACTCTCGACGGTTCTCGTGTCGATTTCGCGTGGCACGAGGTCACGGGGGCGATAGGGGATTCGGTTACGGTGCTGCCGCTGGTCGTCGCCATCGCGGTGCTGACCGACCTCTCGCTGGCGCTGATGCTCGTCTGGTTCGGCCTCGCACAGGCGGTCTGGGGGCTCTACTACGGCGCGCCCATCTCGGTCGAGCCGATGAAGGCGCTGGCGGCGCTACTGCTCGCCGGGACCGTCACCACCGGCGAGTTCCTGCTCGCGGGACTCCTCCTCGGCGGCGTGTTGCTGGTCGTCGGCACGACCGGGACGCTCGACCGACTCGGGCAGTACATCGGTGCCCCCGTCGTCCGCGGCGTCCAGTTCGGGGTCGCACTCGTCCTCCTGGAGACGGGGGTCGGCCTCGGCGTCGGCGACCCGCGACTGGCCGCCGTCGCCGCCGCTCTCGCCGTCGTCCCCATCGCGCTGGGCTACTGGAACCTCTCCGGCATGGTGGTCCTGCTCGGCGGTGGGGTCGTCGCCGTGGCCTCCGGGGCCACTCCCGCGCTGGCGATGCCCTCGTTCGACGGGCTGTTCGCGGTCGCCAGCGTCGGTCTCACGGGCGCGACGGCCGAAGCCATGCTCGCCCAGCTCGCGATGACCGTCGGGAACGCGGCGCTGGCGGCCTCGGTGCTCATGGCCGACTACTTCGACCGCGACGTCTCGGCCGACGACCTCTCGACCAGCATGGGCGTGATGAACCTCGTGTCGGTCCCCCTCGGCGGCATCCCGATGTGCCACGGGAGCGGCGGCATCGCCGGGAAGTACGCCTTCGGCGCGCGGACCGCCGGCGCGAACCTCGTCCTCGGGGCCGGCTACGTCGGCCTCGCGCTGGTCGGCGTCGGCTTCCTCGCGGTCTACCCGGTCGCCATGCTCGGGGTCGTGCTGGCCCTCGTCGCGCTCCAGCTGGCCCGCACGAGCCTCGAACAGACGGGGTTCTACCCTCTCACCATCGGCATCGGCGTCGTCGGGGTGGCAGTCGATCTCGGCGTGGCTTTCCTCGGCGGTGCGGTCGTCTATCTGGCGATAGAACGGTGGGGCTAGGCTCCAGCGAGGAACTGCAGGGCCCGGGGGCGGTTGGTCCCGGGCACGAGGAACTCACACCCCAGCGAACAACCGGGCACTCAACAGCGCCCCGCCGATACCCGCCGCGACCGTCAGGACCGGCCCCAGCACCAGCGACACCAGTAGCGCCGCGACGGTCCCGACGAGGTACATGTCGAACAGCGGCGGGTCGCCGCCGGTGACCTGCTGCTGGTACGACCCCGGCTGCTGGTAGCCGCCACCGCCTCCCGACGGTGCGTACATCACGCCACTCTGCGTCTGCGGGCGGTGGGTCTGCTGGAGCCGGTAGACGCGGTAGACGAGGAAGGCGGTGAAGGCGCTGACGAGCACGCCGATGAACACGCCGAGGAAGACGCCGGCGTAGAAGTTCCCGGCCACGTCGCTGACGGCGACGATGACCGCGGTGAGGATGGGTGGGCCGAGGACGACGGTGATGCCGCTCACCGTCCCGACGAGACAGGCGAGGACGACGGTGAACCCGGTCGTGACCAGCGGCGAGTCCGCGGCCGACATTCGTCTGTAACTCACGGAACGGGTATACAAGCCCTTCGGCTGACACACCGCCGCATGGCGGTGGGCTTTAGCCCACGCGTTACCTCACTGATACCATGCAATGGAAAGCGGACAGGGGACTCCAGTTCCGGATGTTCCTCACGATGTTCCTCCTCGCGGGGCTCTACATCGTGTTCATCGCCGCGCTCTGGCTGTACTCGGGCGGGTCGCTCCTCGCCATCGCCCTCATGTTCGGCATGTTCAGCCTCGGGCAGTGGTACTTCAGCGACAAGCTCACGCTGTGGAGCATGGGCGCGAGAGAGGTCAGCGAAGAGGAGGAGCCGAAGCTCCACGCGATGGTCCAGCGCCTCTCCCAGCAGGCCGACGTGCCCAAGCCGAAGATCGCCGTCGTGGACTCGCGCAACCCCAACGCGTTCGCGACCGGGCGCTCGCAGAAACACGCCGCCGTCGCGGTGACGACCGAGCTGCTGCGCATCCTCGACGACGAGGAGTTAGAGGGCGTCATCGCGCACGAGCTCGCCCACGTGAAGAACCGCGACGTGATGGTCATGACCATCGCGTCGTTCCTCTCGACCATCGCGTTCCTCATCGTCCGGTGGGGCGCGTTCTTCGGGGGCGGGCGCAACCGCAACAACGGGGGCGTCATCGTCGCCATCCTCGTCTCGCTGGTGGTGTGGATCGTCTCGTACCTGCTCATCCGGGCGCTCTCGCGCTACCGCGAGTTCGCCGCCGACCGCGGAGCCGCCGTCATCACGGGCAAACCCCGGGCGCTGGCGTCCGCCCTGCAGACCATCTCTGGGGACATGCACCGGGTGCCCAAGGAGGACATCCGCGAGCAGGCGGAGATGAACGCGTTCTTCATCATCCCCATCTCGGGCAGCGCCATCACGCGCCTGTTCAGCACCCATCCCTCGACCGAGCGCCGCATCGAACGACTCCAGCAACTCGAACGCGAGATGGAAAGCTTCTGATGGGCGCGCCTGGTTGGTGTGGAGCATGAACCGCCGCGACGTCGCCCTCCTCGCGCTCGTCCTCGGCCTGCTCGCCGCCGCCCACCCGGTCTACCTCGACGTCCACCCCGGCGAGTCGAAGGTCCTCGTGGAGGTCGACCCGACCGAACAGACCCCGCCCGCCGACGAGGTGGTGAACTTCACCGACCTGCCGCCGCGGGCGCAGGCAGCCGTCGAGCAGGCGGGCACCGGCGGCGAGGCGACCCTCTGGATCGGGAGCGAAGCAGACGCCATCGAACCGCTGGCAGTCCACGACTACCTCCGGTGGGAGGGCGACCTCTACCGGGTGCGGGTCGTCCCGCGCGAGGGGCTGTTCGACCGGGTCGACACCGTCGTCTCACCGCTGGTGTCGCTCGTCGGCGTGCTGCTGGCCGTCATCAGCGTGCGGACGCTCTGGGACGTCCGACAGAAGGGCCGCGATTGATACTGTCGGACGTAACTTTGTGAAGATATTCGACACCGGGGGGTGTCGAATTCCTTCGTCGGCTTACGTCCGACAGTATAAGACACCCCCGTCCCACGTTCCTCCCATGGGCCTGCTGGATTCGATACGCGAAGTGCTCGGCCTCCGGGCCGAGGCCGACGCTGCCCGCGACGCCGACCCCGACGACCTCTTCGGGATGAGTACGGCCTACATCACCATGGAGGCCGAACTCGGTTTCGCCAGCACGGGCGACGGCGCGCTCTGTTTCTCCAGCGTCGACAGCACCGACTTCGAGGACACCGTCCGCGAGGTCGAGGACATCCTCACCGCCGGCGAGTCCGAGACGGGCACCGCCTTCGAGGTGCGCGAGGACGACCACGGCTACCACTGGGTCGTGCTCCACGACGACGACCCTGAGGACCTCATCACGAGCCTGCACTTCGCCGCGGACACGTTCATCGAGCGCGACTACGGCTCGCGCCTGCTCAACGCCTTCTTCGCCTTCGAGAAGGACGACCGCCTCGCCTACTGGGTGTACTCCTTCCGCCGGGGCGCGTACTACCCCTTCGTCCCGAAGCGCGGCGAGAAGGACCGCGACAGCGGCACGGAGTTCAAACTCGAGAGCAACCTGGACGGCGAACTCGACCTCGAGGCGGACAAGGAGTACTGGTACCCGATGTACCCGAGCAGTTCGGGGACCCACCCGTGGGAGTGAGGCCGGTATAACACGAACGACCGTCCTAGATTCCGCCGCGTTTTTAATACGGTGGGTCACACCTCACAGACGGCAATGAGGGGTGTCCACACGCGACGATGAGTCGCTGGAACTACTTCGCGAAGCGCGTGCTGTTGATGGTGCCCGTCGTCTGGTTCGGCGTGACGGTGACGTTCGTCACCATCCGGATGGGGCCACTCGACCCCGTCGCCGCCATCCTCGGCCCGCAGGTCCCGCCCTCGCAGTACGAGAAGATCGAGCGCCAGCTCGGGCTCACCCGCCCCCTGTGGGAGCAGTACCTCGACTACCTCGTCGGGCTCCTCCGGTTCAACCTCGGCGAGTCCTACGTCGTCAAGGAGGGCGCGAGCGCGATGGACCTCATCGTCCTGCTCACCCCGCGGTCGCTCTGGCTCGGCTTCTGGTCGGTCCTCATCCCGCTGTTCGTCGGCATCCCTCTCGGCTTCTACGCCGGCCTCCACCCGAACACCTACGCCGACTACGTCGCCTCCTTCGGCGGCATCATCTGGCGGGCGATGCCGAACTTCTGGCTCGGCATCATGCTCATGGCCGCCCTGAGCCAGTCCGACCGCCTGTTCTTCGGCTTCGAGTGGACCACGTTCATCGTGGACGCGAACGTCATCGGGCCGCCCCCGCTCGGGTTCTACGACCACGACGGGGCGTTCCCGGTCGCCGTCGGCGGCCGCACCCTGTTCCGCCTCCCGTTCGGGTTCGACGTGACCACCTTCCTCGAGGCCGTCAAGATGGTCGTCGCCCCGGCCGTCGTCATGGGGTCGGCGTCGATGGGCAACGAGATGCGCCTCGGCCGGACCGCGGTGCTGGAGACCATCAACTCGAAGTACGTCGACACCGCCCGGATGAAGGGGCTCCCGCGCCGGGTCATCGTCTGGAAGCACGTCTTCCGGAACGCGCTCATCCCCCTCGTCCCTATCATCCTGAACGAGGCGTTCCTGCTCATCGGCGGCTCGGTCATCATGGAGACCATCTTCAGCATCAACGGCATCGGCTACCTGTTCTTCCAGGCGGCCGTGCAGGGCGACATGCCCCTCGTCGGGTCGCTGATGTACATCTTCATCCTCATCATCGTCTTCATGAACATCTTCCAGGACTTCCTCTACACCGTCATCGATCCGCGGGTCGGGTACGAATAGCGCGGCGCCACGCGCCGCGGAATACAGCGCGGCGCCCCTCTCGTTCCCACTTCAACCCTCGCAAACCGACCGACTGCATCCCCGCCACGCCCATCACTTTCACTTTCACTCTCCTGTTAACGAGGGTTTATGGGGGAACCCGCCCCAGCCATAGATATGGCAGACGTAGACCTCGAGAAGCTCCCCGGTGTCGGTCCCGCAACCGCAGACAAGCTCAAGGACGCAGGCTTCGACTCGTTCGAAGGCATCGCCGTGGCCTCTCCCTCCGAACTCTCCAACACGGCCGACGTCGGCGAGTCGAGCGCGGCCGACATCGTGCAGGCGGCCCGGGAGCACGCCGACATCGGCGGCTTCGAGACCGGCGCGCAGGTGCTCGAACGACGCAACCAGATCGGCAAGCTCAGCTGGCAGATCGACGAGGTCGACGACCTCCTCGGCGGGGGCGTCGAGACACAGTCCATCACCGAGGTGTACGGTGAGTTCGGGGCCGGCAAGTCCCAGGTGACCCACCAGCTCGCCGTCAACGTCCAGCTCCCCAAGGAGGTCGGCGGCCTGCGTGGCTCCGTCATCTTCATCGACTCCGAGGACACCTTCCGCCCGGAGCGTATCGACGACATGGTCCGTGGCCTCCCGGACGAGGCGCTCGAGGCGACCCTCGAGGACCGCGGCATCGAGGGCGACATCGACGACGACGAGACGATGAAGGAACTCGTCGACGACTTCCTCGACAAGACCCACGTCGCGAAGGGCTTCAACTCCAACCACCAGATGCTCCTGGCCGAGAAGGCGAAGGAACTCGCCAGCGAGCACGAGGACTCCGAGTGGCCCGTCCGCCTGCTCTGTGTCGACTCGCTGACGGCCCACTTCCGCGCCGAGTACGTCGGTCGTGGTGAACTCGCCGAGCGCCAGCAGAAGCTCAACAAGCACCTCCACGACCTCGACAAGGTCGGGAACCTGTTCAACTGCGCCGTGCTCGTCACGAACCAGGTCGCCTCGAACCCCGACTCGTTCTTCGGCGACCCGACCCAGCCCATCGGTGGGAACATCCTCGGGCACAAGTCGACGTTCCGCATCTACCTCCGCAAGTCCAAGGGCGACAAGCGTATCGTCCGCCTCGTGGACGCGCCGAACCTCGCCGACGGTGAGGCCGTGATGCGCGTGCAGGACGGCGGCCTGAAGCCCGAATAGGCGGGCTATCCGGTTCCGTTTTCTCCCGTGAGGGAGCCTGCGACCGAACGGGCCGACGAGCGAAGCGAGGAGGCTTTTGGTCCAGCTTTTGCCGAGCGAGGCCACGCAGTGGCCGAGCGCAGCGCAAAAGGTGGGCGGGTACAGGACGGCGGCCTGAAGCCCGAATAGGCGGTCGATCCAGTTCCGTTTTCTCTCGTCTCTACCCGAATCGCTCGTTCCAGAGCCGGTCGGCCGGCGAGTGGACTGACGCCGGCAGCGTGTCCCACCACGCCACCTCGGAGATCTCCTCCGGTTGCCGGGTTGGCTCACCGCGGACGTACTCGGCGACGAACGCGACCGCGAACTCCTCGAATGAGGGTGCCTCGCCCTCGGCGTGTCGTCTGGTGACCCGGTAGACGTAGGACACGTCGACGATGGTGCACTCGACGCCCGTCTCCTCGCGGACCTCGCGTTCACCCGCCGCCGGCGCCGACTCGCCGGGGTCGATGAGGCCACCGGGGACGCCCCACGAGTCGGGGCGGGACTGCTCGCGCACCAGAAGCGCCTCGTCGTCGCGCTCGACCCAGACCCGGGCGGCACCCGGGACACCCCGGTCGTGGAGGCGCCGCGCCCGCTGGTACTGCGAGTCCGACAGGTCGGTGACCGCCGTCTCGACCGGGACGTCGCCGTACTCGGCCGCGAGTGCGTCTATCCGGGCGTCGATGTCGTCTGCGTCAGCCATCGCGCCAGATTCGCACACCGCCCGGAAGAGCGTTCCGTCGGGCGGGACGACCGCGCTACCTCGTATCACTGGACAAATATCTTCTCCGGCGAGCGCGTACTATCTGGCATGGACATCCGACGCCTCCTGCTGGCCCTCGGCTCCGGCGCGACCACGTTCCTGCTCGTCGGCGCGCTCCTCGCGTCACAGATTCCCGACATCCCGGGCGGCATCATCGGCTTCTTCGGCGGCCTGTTCGCCGGCCTCCTCGCGGTCGTCGGCGTCTGGGTCGTGCTCGGAAGCGCCAGCAGCACGCTCACCCGGCTCGTGACGGCCTACGCGGTCTTCGGCTACGCCTTCCTCGCCATCTGGTTCCTGCGGTACGCCCACGTCGCCGGCCTCCGGTCGTCGGTCGACGTCTCGCTGCAGGTCGTCCTCAGCGTGGCTATCGCGGTACTGGTCGCACTGGGCGACTGGGTGGGGAGACGACGGGAGACGGGACAGTAACCATTTTATTGTGCCCAGTCTACAATCTTGTCGCCTTCGTATCGACTCGTTTGTTCAGACATTCACGGTGCCAAAGCAATCAAGCCCGGCTTTTTTGGCCCCTACCGTCGAACAGTGAGGCGAGATAGCACAGAGGTATGTTCCCATAATCTTGGAAATTGAGTACAAGACTATATCCGTCTCGCACCAACTACCATCTGTGAACTCACCATGAACGGCTATGCAATCGTCATCGCGACGGACGAATTCGAGAAGATCACGGCGGCGAGCATCATCAGCTCCATCGCGGCAGCCTCGGACATCCCGGTCGACATCTTCGTGACGATGAACGGGCTCCGCCCGTTCGAACACGAGGTCGTCGAGACGCAGGACTTCAACGTCGGCCCCCTCGGGGAGGCCATGCTGACCAGCGAGGAGACCGAGATCCCCCTGTTCACGGAGCAGTTCCGTGACGCCAAGGAGATGGGCCCGATGAACCTCTACGCCTGCACGATGGCGATGGAGATGTGGGGCCGCGAGCTCTCCGACTACGTCGACATCTTCGACGGGGAACTCGGCGTCTCCGGCTTCCTGAGCAAGGCCGCCGACAAGCAGGTCATCTTCATCTGAGCCTGCCGGCCCGCCACCGCACCGCCCACCGACCACCAACGACACCCCAATCACGAGCAATCCACCCATGTCCGAACAACTCACTGCTGACGTAACGATCGACGCACGCGGCTCCGGCTGCCCCGGCCCCCTGATGGACCTCATCGGGAAGATAAAGAAGGTCGACCCCGGCACGGTCATCGAACTCCAGACGTCCGACCGCGGCTCGGTCTCGGACGTCCCCGAGTGGGTCGAGAAGGCCGGCCACGACCTGCTGGAGACCGTCGAGCACGACGACTACTGGAGCATGTACGTCGAGAAGGCCTGAACCATGACCGACATCGTCATCGTCGGGGGAGGCACCGGCGGCACCGTCCTCGCCAACCGGCTCGTCGAGGACCTCGAGCGCGAGGTCGCGGCCGGCGAGGTCGAGGTGACGCTCGTCAACGACTCCCCCGACCACGTCTACAAGCCGACGTTCCTGTACGTCCCGTTCGGCAAGAAGACCGCCGACGACGCGGTCCGGCCCCTGGCCGACCTCGTCGACCGGCGGGTCAACCTGGAGATCAACCGCGTCGTCGGTATCGACACCGACGCGAAGACCCTCGACCTGCAGGACGGCGCCGGCACGCTGTCCTACGACTACCTCGTCGTCGCGACCGGCGCGAAACTGGTTCCCGAGGAGGTGCCCGGCCTCGTGGAGGGCGGCCACCACTTCTACGGCGGCGAGGGCGCAGAGCGGCTCCGCGACGCGCTCGCGGACTTCGAGGAGGGCCACCTCGTGCTGAGCGTCGTCGGCGTCCCGCACATGTGCCCGGCCGCGCCGGTCGAGTTCGTGCTCATGGCCGACGAGTGGTTCAGGGAGCGCGGTATCCGCGACCAGGTGGACATCACGTACACCTACCCCATCCAGCGCCTGCACGGCCTCGAATCCGTGTCGAACTGGATGGAGCCCCGGTTCGCCGAGCGCGACATCGACGCGATGACCTTCTTCAACGCGGAGGAGGTCGACCCCGAGGCGAAGGTCCTCCGGTCGATGGAGGGCGAGGAGCTGGACTACGACCTGCTCGTGGCCATCCCGCCCCACGACGGCGACGACCTCATCGCGGGCTCGGGCCTCGGCGACGACGGCTGGGTCGAGGTGGACAAGCACACCCTCGAGGCCGACCACGCCGAGGACGTCTTCGCCATGGGCGACGCCGCGGACGTGCCGACCAGCAAGGCCGGCTCCGTCGCCCACTACGAGGCCGACGTCATCGCGGACCGCATCACCAGCAAGGTGCGGGGCCAGCTCCCGACCGCGACGTTCGACGGGAAGACCGTCTGCTTCATCGAGGCAGGCATGAACGAGGCGACGTTCGTCGAGTTCGACTACGAGCACCCGCCGGAACTCCGCGACGAATCGCGCCCCGTCCACTGGGCGAAGCTCGCGTACAACGAGTCCTACTGGCTCACCGCCAGGGGGCTGCTCTGAGGTGAGCGAGATGGCGGAAGCACCCCAGCAGATCGAACCCGAGGAACTCACGGCGGCCATCGAGGAGAACCCCGAGGCCGTCGCCGAGTTCGTCTCGCGGCTCGACGCGGTGAACGAGTTGCTCGACGTGCTCGAACTCGGCACGAGCGCGATGGACGACGAGATGGTGATGCGCCTCGCGAAGACCGGCTCCACGCTGGCGGAGTCGGCCGACGCGGTGGCGACCCCGGAGACGGTCCGGCTCGCCGAGGCGGTCGGCCGCGACGGCGAGGACCTCGCCGCCGCCGTCGAGACCATCTCCGAACTCCAGCGCAACGGCACCCTCGACGACCTCGCGGCGATGGCCGACCTGCTCGCGCTCATGAACGGCGCAGTCGACGACGACATGGTCATGCGCCTCGCGAAGACCGGCAGCAGCCTCGGCGAACTCGCCGACACCGCCGCCGAGCCCGACACGGTCCGCGGGCTGGAACGCATGCTCGACGCGGTCGGTGACGCCAGCGTCGAGGAGTCAGAGCCCGTGGGGGTCATCGGCCTCGCGAAGGCCACCAGGGACCCCGAGGTCAAGCAGGGCCTGGGCTACCTGCTCGCCCTGGCGAAGGCACTCGGCCGCGGGAGCGGCCACGAGAACGCCGTCCACGAATGACGGCCCACGCCACGGACCCCCCTCTTCTGCGCGGCTGACGGCCGGGCCTGCTTCGACGGCGAATCATCGCTTCGGCGTCTCTCGAAAGCGCGGCAGCGCTCCTGAGCCCAACAGCAGAACAGAACAACAGAACAGAAAGAGACGCTCAGTCGTCGTCTTCTTCGGTCGTCGTCTTGTCCAGATCTTTCTCACCGAGGTAGATCTCGGCCCCGTCCTGTGCGACCTTCTCGGCGAGGACGGCGCACTTGATGCGCATCGGCGAGATGTCCACGCCGAGCATGTCGACCACGTCGTCGCGGTCCATCTCGGCGAGTTCGTCGAGGGTCTTCCCGCGGAGCTTGCCCGAGAGCATGCTCGCGGAGGCCTGGGAGATGGCACAGCCGTCGCCCCTGAACGCCACCGCGGCGATGGTCTCCTCGTCCTCGTCGAGTTTCACGTCCATCCGGATCTCGTCACCGCACATCGGGTTCTCCCCGACGTGGGTGAACGTCGCATCCTCGAGTTCCCCGTAGTTGCGCGGGTTCTTGTAGTGGTCGAGGATCTGCTGTCTGTACATGTCCGAGCCCATTCCCATTGTTGTGGGCTGGTAGGGTAGTCCGCCGGAAAAACGTTCCGCAGGGGTGTGAGACTCCGTCGCATCGGCTGTGTCGGGTGGGCCGGGGGGCTGAGCTAACTAAAACAGGTCTTTGATAAATACCTATGAGGAGTGATACTGTCACTTTTCGGTATGGTCCTCCACAACCCGGGCGGTCCCGCCCTGGACCGCCGCACCCTCCTCACCGGCGTCGTCGGCACCGCAGCGACCGCCATCGCCGGGAACCCGGCCGCCGCGAGCCCCGCGGCGAGCACCCGGTCCGGCCCGACCGACCCGCCCACGCTCGAACCGACCGCGACCCTCGACCTCCCCGGCCTCGCCGAGGCCGTCACCGACGAGGCGGGCGAGACCGTCTTCTGTGCCGTCCGCGACGGCTTCGCCATCGTCGACGTGAGCGACCCCGCGAACCCCGAACTGCTCGCCGAGGAACGCGACCTCACCCACGAGGACGCGGGGCCGATGCAGCGGATCTACGACGTGAAGTACGACGACGACCGGCTCGTCGTCGCCGGGCCGAACGCCGGCGGGAGCGACGACCTCGTCGGGTTCTTCCTCTACGACGTGTCGGACCCCGCGACGCCGGAGCGCCTCGCCTTCCAGGGGACGAGCCACGCCATCCACAACTGCCATCTCGATGGCGACCGGGTGTACCTCACCGGCGGGACCACCCCGGGCTCGCCGGCGGTCATCTACGACATCGCCGGCGACGACCCCGAGAAGGTCGGAGCGTGGTCCGCGACGCAGGAGGCGGACATCTGGACCCGCGTCGGCTCGAACTACCTCTCCTGTCACGACCTCTACGCCCGGGGCGACACCCTCTACGTCGCGTACTGGGACGCCGGGACGTGGGTCGTCGACGTGAGCGACCCCGCGACCCCGACCGCGCTGGCCCGGCTGGGCGGGCTCGACCCGAACTACCTCGCCGAGCTGGACCGTGGCTCCATCGCGGAGTTCATCGAACTCCCCGGGAACAGCCACTACGTCCAGCCGAACGCCGATTCGGACGCGGTCTTCGTCGGCAAGGAGGCCTGGGACCGCCCGGACACCGACCTCGACGGCGGCCCGGGCGGTATCGAGTGCTGGTCGATGGGCGAGGAGCCGACCAGAGAGAGCATCATCCAGAGCCCCGCCGGGCCGGACTCGAACGCCACCTCGCACAACTTCGGCCTCCGGAACGACCGCCTCTACGCCTCGTGGTACGCGGGCGGGGTCGCGGTGTACGACGTGTCCGACCGGGCCGCCCCGCAGGTGCTCGGCGCGTGGCGCGACGACACCGCGGCGTCGTTCTGGACCGCGAAACCGCTCCACGAGGGGTTCCTCGGGGCGAGTCACGCGAACCCCAGCAACGACCAGGAGGCCCGCCGAACCGGGGAGGGGGCGGCCCTGTATCTCTTCCCCGAGCCCGAAAGCGGCGGCGAGCCCGCGCCCCTCATGGAGCCACGGCCGAGTCCCGCCACGAAGGCGACTGGCGAAGACGGGGACGGAGACCCTGGCGGCGGCGGGACCGACCAGTCCGGCGGGTCAGGCGCCGGGACGACCGTCAGTGCCGGCGGCGAAACGACGACCGGTCCCGACGACTCGACCGACGGCGAGAGCGCCGTCCCCGGCTTCGGCGTCGGCGCGGCGGTCACGGCCGTCGGCGCGTCGCTGGGGCTGGCGCGGTTGTTCGGTCGCCAGCAGGAGTAGTCCGGGGCGGCTCAGACCGGGTCCTCGTCGGGCCGCGTCGCCGGGTCGATGGTCGCTCGCCCGACCGGGTCGTACTGTGAGGTCGCCGCCGGGTCGATCTCGGTGGTCGGAATCAGCTCCGACTTCGTCTGTCGCTCCGCGTCGTCGGCCCGTCGGCGGGGCCGGATACCGGGCTCTGCCAGTGGTTCCCGCCGCGACCGGACCGGCGTCCGGTCGGCCGTCGCTGGCTCCGCAGCCGTCGGCTCCGCAGTCGCCGGTTCGCCGACCTGCTCGGCCCGCGGCTCCGCCGCCGCTGTCCCGGCCTCCGGGTCCGGTGTGCCTGTCACGTCGGCCGCGTCGCCTGTTTCGATATCCGACCCGCCGTCACCCTGCACGGTCTCCCCTGCAGGCTCCGCGTCTTCTTGGTCTTCCTCCCCTCGCCAGTGCGCCCCCAGCATGCCGGCCACCCCGACGACCGCCCCGATGAACGCGAGCGCGTCGACCGCCCCGAACCCCGCGGTCGACAGGCCCTCGACGAACCGGGCGAACGTGATGACGAGCAGTCCCAGCAGCAGGAACTGCACCGCCATGAGGTGTCGTTCGAGCGTGTCGTCCATACCCTAGAGAAGTGATGCAAACGGGTATTGCTTTCGCAGCGCTGAGGTATCAGCGCTCGCCAGCGACCTCGGCCTCGAAGCGGTCGACGAAGGTCTCCAGGAAGTCGTGACGGTCTGCAGCGGCCGTCTTCCCGGCGTCCGTGTACATCCGCGATTCGAGTTCGAGGAGCTTCTTGTGGACGTGGTTGAGGGCCGTCTGGCCGGCCGCGGAATCGTCCTGTTCTGGTGATAGGTCCGGGTCGTGGATGGGCTGGGCGAGTTCGCCGGTGTGGGCGAAGGTCCGGGCGAGCCCGACCGCGCCGATGGCGTCGAGGTTGTCGGCGTCGGAGAGGAGTCTGGCCTCGAGACTCGCTGGTTCGACGTCGTTCGAGAACCGGTGGGCGCGGATGCAGTGGGCGACGGCGTCCCGGGTCGCCTCGGGAACCTCGAACTCGGCGAGGATGTCGCGTGCTTCCGCGGCACCCCACTCGGCGTGACAGTCGATATCCCCCTGTGCCTCGCGCTTGCGGCCGATGTCGTGGAGCCAGGCGGCTGCCAGAAGCACGTCCTCGTCCACCGGCTGCTCGGCGTCTTCGGCGAGTCGCTCGGCGTTGGCGACGACGCGCTGGACGTGGTGCCAGTCGTGGGTCGGCGAGAGCCCGCCGAAGTAGGTGCGGGCGCGGTCGCGGAGGGCGGTCTGGTCCATGTGGTGTCGAGTACGACCGACCGGAAAAACGGTTGTGGTGTCCCTAGGCGAACAGCTGGCGCGCCTCGTCGAGGGACTCGACCAGCGCGTCGACCTCTTCGCGGGTGTTGTAGATGTAGAACGAGGCGCGGGCGCTGGCGGCGACGCCGAGCTTGTCGTGCAGGGGCTGGGTGCAGTGGTCGCCGGCCCGGATGGCCACGCCGTAGTCGTTCACGATGGAGGAGAGGTCGTGGGCGTGGACCGTGTCGAGGTTGAACGCGACGAGGCCGCCGCGGCCCTGCTCGGGCGTCGGGCCGTAGATCTCGACGTCGTCGTACTCGGAGAGGCGGTCGTAGGCGTACTCGGCCAGCATCTCCTCGTGGGCCTGCACGCGCTCCATCCCGATGTCGTCGAGGTAGTCGATGGCGGCGTGGAGGGCGATGCCCTGCGAGATGTTGGGCGTGCCGGCCTCGAACTTCCAGGGCAGGTCGTTCCACTTCGACTCCTCGTAGGTGACCTTCTTGATCATCTCGCCGCCGTAGAGGTACGGCTCCATCTCCTCGAGGAGGTGCTTCTTGCCGTAGAGGACGCCGATGCCGGTCGGGCCGCACATCTTGTGGCCGGAGAAGGCGTAGAAGTCGGCGTCGATGGCCTCGACGTCGACCGGGCGCGTCGGGACGGCCTGTGCACCGTCGATGAACGCGAGGGCGTCGTGGTCGTGGGCGAGGTCGGCGAGGTCGGCGACGGGGTTGACGGTCCCGAGCGTGTTCGAGACGTGGACGACCGAGACCATCTCGGTGTCGTCGGTGATGAGGTCGGCCGCCGCGTCCATGTCGAGCTGGCCGGACTCGTCGATGGGGATGTACTTCACCTCGGCGCCGGTCTTCTTCGCGACCTGCTGCCAGGTGACCAGCGAGGCGTGGTGTTCCATCTCGGTCAGCACGACCTCGTCGCCGGGACCGAGTTCGTTCAGGCCCCAGGCGTAGGCGACGAGGTTCATGCTCTCGGTCGTGTTCTTCGTGAAGACGACCTCCTCGCGCTCGCCGGAGGCACCGATGAACTCGGCGACGCGGTCGTGGGCGTCCTCGTAGGCGATGGAGGCCTCCTGGCTCAGGGTGTGGATGCCGCGGTGGACGTTCGCGTTGTAGCCGTGGTAGTAGTCGACGATGGTGTCGACGACCGGCTCGGGGGTCTGGGTCGTCGCCGCGTTGTCGAGGTAGACGAGGTCCGTCCCGTCGAACTCCCGCTGGAGGATGGGGAAGTCCTGCCGGATGCGCTCGACGTCGAGGGGGTCGGTCGTCTGTGTACTCATTGCTGGTCCCTCGGGGCCAGAGCCCCAACTGTCCTTCGGTACAGGACGTGCCTGTCGGTGGTATCACAGGAGGGTCGGCGGTGGTCGAGGAACCGGGCACGGCCGGGTGCCGCGGCCCCCGGAACGGACCACGGTTAATGTCTCCGTGCGACAACAGGTCGGTGATGGTCGGAGTGTACGAGTTCACAGGCGGTGGCCGCGACGGCGTGTTGGGACGGGTGCTTGGGGCGCTCACGGGAGGTGAGAGCCCAGCGCCCGAGACGGCGCGGCCCGACCGCAGAGCAGAGACGACGACGGAGAACTCCCGGGTCCGGGAGCCCCAGGTCGCCATCGTCCCCCTCGGTGACGTGTCGACCCGGGCCAGACGGGGAGCAGTCGAGGTGATCCAGGCGGTCTACGACTGCGACGTGGGCGTCACCGAACCGCGGCCGCTCCCCGAGGACGGGTACGACCCGGAACGCGACCAGTACGAGGCCGAGGAACTGGTGCACCTCGCGTGGACGGTCGGCCCCGGCAGCAAGAACCTCGCGCTGACCGACGTGGACCTGTACCTCCGACAGCGGAACTACGTCTTCACCGCGAGCGCCAGCGACGGCGGGGGCTCGGTGCTCTCTACGAACCGACTGCGCGAGGACATCGACGATGACCTCGGCCCCGGCGCGACCAGGGCAGTCTTCGAAGACCGTGTCCGGAAAGAGGCCATCCACGCCGTCGGCGGGATGTTCGGTCTCGACCGGTGCAAGACCGACGGCTGTCCGATGGGCGCAGCTCCCACCCCGACCGATATCGACAGGAAGCGGACGTTACTGTGTGGGACCTGTCGGACAGCTATCGTGCGCTGAGAAGAGACGGCGGATTTTTATCGACCGGGTGAGTCACGTCCCCCCATGCGCCGACTCTTCGACGCGTGGCTCGTCACGGTCGTCGTGTTCACGGTACTCGTGGCACCGACCGTGCTGTTCACCACGGCTCACTCCGCCGACTCGCTGCTCGTCGAGTCGGAGTTCCTCCTGAGCCTCGCCGTCGGCTACCTGGTGGTGTTCCGCAAGCAGGCGGAGGACCCCGCCGACGACGTGTTCGAGAAACGGCCGCGCCGGCAGTAACAGACCGGGTGCGCTCAGCCGAGTCGCAAGAGCTGTGCGTGGAGCGTGTCCTCGACCGCGAGGACGGCCTCCTCGTCGATGATACCCGCCTCGACGGCCACGTCCACCGAGCGCTTGCCGACGATGTTCGCGACGGTCGCGCGTCGAAGACTGTCGAGGACCGCGTCCTCGTCGCGGTCTTCGCCGCCGTAGAACTCCTCGGAGACCGTGAGCGACACCGGGCCCTCCTCGAACGTCTCGCCCATGACGTCCGGGTCGCAGACGGAGACGAGCAGGCCCTCCTCGGTCTGTCGCTCGTTAACGATCATCGACCAGTTCCTCTTCGCGTCGCTTGCGGATCTCCTCGGCCTCCTCGGCGACCTCCTCGGCCTCCTCGTCACGCCCGAGTTCCTCGAGCGCACGGGCCTTCTCGCCGAGCACGTCGGCGGTGCGCATCCCGAGGCGGATGGCGTTGTCGAGCGCGTTGAGCGCGTCCTCGGCGAGGCCGCGTTCGAGCAGGAAGAACCCGCGGTTGTACCACGCCTGGGCCGAGCGTGCGTCGAGTTCGACGGCGCGCTCGGCGTGTTCGAGCGCCCGGGAGACGTCGCCGGACTCCCAGAGCGCGTACGCGAGGTTCGTCTCGGCGTCGGCGGCGAACTGCCCCTCGTCGTCGATGTGGAGCGCCTCCTGGTAGGCGCCGATGGCCTCGTCCCACTCCTCCATCTCGGCGTGGGCGACGCCCTTGTTCACCCAGCCCTCCTGCTTCGTGCCCTCGTCCTCGGCGAACCGGGCGGCACGCTCGAAGGTGTCGGCGGCCTGTTCGTGGCGGTTGATACCCATGTAGTTCAGGCCGACGTCGATGAGTTCGTCGGCGTCGACCGAGTCCGCGTCGACGTTACGCTGGTCCAGCATGTCCGTCAGGACGCGCGAGTCGACGGGGTCGACCTTCGTCGGGTCGACGCCGAGTTCGGGCGGGTCGAGGTCGAACTCGTCGTACGGGTCCGAGAACCCCTGGCCCTCCGAGAACTTGTGGTCTCGCTCGCGGTCAGTCATAGGTCGCGCTTGGCCGTGAACACGGGTAAGGGTTGCGACACCCGGAAACGTCATATACCGCCCCCGCCAGCACCCGGGCCGGCCGGGGTGCCATCCGCGTCCCTGAGCAGGCAATGAACCCTGCGCTGTCTGTCGGTTTGAACGGAAGGTACATTCAAGTTCCAGAGTACCGTCACCAATAGCATGCGACTGTTTGTCAGTATCGACCTCCCCGACGACATCGCCGAGGACGTCGAGGCGCTCCAGGACTGCTTCGAGGAGGCGACGGGACTGAAGTTCGTCGACCCGACGCAGGCCCACGTCACGCTGAAGTTCCTCGGGGAGGTGAGCAAGGCCCGCCTGCCGGCCGTCGAGGAGGCCGTCGAGGCGGGCGTGCGAGACGCCGAAGTCCCCCCGTTCGAGGCGACCTTCGGCGGCCTCGGCGTCTTCCCCTCGCTCGATTACATCAACGTCCTGTGGCTCGGCGTCCGCGACGGCGCCGACGAGATGACGACCCTGCACGAGGGCATCGAGGCCGAGACGACCGCCATCGGGTTCTCCCCGGAGTCACACGAGTTCACCCCCCACGTCACGCTCGCCCGGATGGAGCACGCCGGCGGCAAGGAGACGGTCCAGGCGTGTGTCAGGGACAACGACCCCGAGGCGGGGTCGATGCAGGTCGAGGAGGTCCGCCTGACCGAGAGCGTCCTCACACCCGACGGCCCGGAGTACCGGACCGTCGAGCGGTTCCGGCTCTGAGTACGCCCGCGTCAGTCCTCGGCCCGCCACCTGGCGAGGGCGAGCAGGCTCGCGATGCCGGCCACGGCACCGGGGGTCTCGAAGCCGGGGAGCGCGCTCCCGCTCTCGTCGCCCGACGGCGGGGCGGTCGTCTCCGTCCCCTCGGGGATGCGCGCCTCGGAGACGGCCTCGGTGTCGACGCCGACGTACCCGTTCCCGCAGGTCTCGGCGTCGCTGACGATGAAGACGGAACCGGCCTCGAGGTGGTCCTTCTCGCCGTTCGTGAGAATCCGGACCTCGGCACCCGGCGGGTCGGTGGCGAGTTTCTTCGAGAGCACCGCCTCGTAGACGACGGTGTTCGACGGGTCCCACGAGGTGAGCCCGCACTGCTCGACCGCGCTCGTGTCCACCTCGCTCGTGACCTCGTCGGCGATCACGAGGTAGTTCCCGACGTAGTCCCCCTCGAAGTCCTCGGGCGCCTCGAACGCCATCTCGCGACGGATCCCCGACCCGCCACCGGACGTGGACCCGGTGGTGGTCGTCTCGGCGCCGCTGCCGCCCGTCGCGGCGGCGGTCCCGACGGCGGCCGACCCGAGTGTCGCGGCCACGCTCGTCAGGACGGTTCGACGCGTCCGCTGGTCGTGACGGCTGGCTTCGGTCATCGTGGGCGGCGGTACGAACAGGAGACGGGAAACCCTCTGGCCAAGACAGCTAGTGCCAGCCCCGAGCGACAGAAAAGAACAACATTTTAAACTCGGCAGAGGTACTTCCGGCCACTATGGGTAAGAAATCGAAGGCCAAGAAAAAGCGCCTCGCCAAGCTCGAGCGACAGAACAGTCGCGTGCCGGCGTGGGTCATGCTCAAGACCGACATGGAAGTCCAGCGGAACTACAAGCGCCGCAACTGGCGACGTAACGACACCGACGAATAATGAGTTCCAGTGATTTCGAGGAGCGCGTCGTCACCGTCCCGCTCCGCGACGTGAACGCAGAAGCGAAGCACAAGCGTGCAGACAAGGCGATGACGCTCATCCGCGAGCACCTCGCACAGCACTTCAAGGTCGACGAGGACGCGGTCCGACTCGACCCCTCCATCAACGAAGCGGTCTGGTCGCGCGGCCGGAAGAAGCCCCCGAGCAAGCTCCGCGTCCGTGCCGCCCGCTTCGACGAGGAAGGCGAGGCCGTCGTGGAAGCCGAACACGCGGAGTAACGTTGCTCCGTACCGCGTTCGCCGGGTCACCGTACGTCGGCGTCTTCGCGCGGGCGACGAACGAATGTCTCCTCTGCCGTCCAGACATCGAATCGTCCGTCCAGGAGGCCATGGCCGACGAACTCGAGGTGCCCGCAATCCCGACGACGATCGCCGGTTCGTCCACCGTCGGCGCGCTAGCCGCCGGTAACTCCAACGGGCTCGTCGTGTCGAGCCGCGTCACGCAGCGCGAGCGCGACCGCATCGCCGAGGTCGTCGACCTCCCCATCGGCGAACTCCCCGGGCGGCGCAACGCCGCCGGCAACATCGTGCTCGCCAACGACACCGGGGCGTACGTCCACCCGGAACTCTCCGACGAGGCCGTCGCCGTCGTCGAGGACACCCTCGGGGTGCCCACCGAACGCGGCGACCTCGCCGGGGTCCGCACGGTCGGGACCGCCGCCGTCGCGACGAACAACGGGGTGCTCTGTCACCCCAAGTCGACCGACGCCGAACTCGACTACCTCGAGGACCTCCTCGGCGTCCCCGCCGACGTGGGCACCATCAACTACGGTGCGCCGCTCGTCGGCTCCGGGCTGGTCGTCAACGACAACGGCTACGTCGCCGGCGAGGACACGACCGGGCCCGAGCTGGGTCGCATCGAGGACGCACTCGGTCTCATCGACTGAGTCCCGTATCCGGTCGACCTGTCTTCTTCACGACCGTCACGCCGTACAGTCAGGTGTCACGGCAGAGCCATGTGTGAACCGGTCACGAGCCGTGGCAGTCCAGAAGGGAAGATTCTTCCATCTCGCTCCCGCACTCTCGGGCATGAGTCAGTTTACTATCCGCGGGACGTTCGAGACGCGTCACGGGCCGAGCCCGTTCGAGACGACAATCGAGGCAGCGAACGAGAACGTCGCACGCGAGCACACCTACGCGAACTTCGGGAGCAAGCACAACGTCAAGCGTACGCAGGTCGAGATCTCGGAGGTCGAGGCACAATGATGGGCGGTGGTGGCGGGCAGGCCCAGCAGCTCCAGCAGGAGATGCAGGCGATCCAGGCCGAGATCGAGGAGATCGAAGAGGAGATCGAGGAGGTCCGCGAGGAGAAGACGGAGATCGACGAGGCCATCGAGGCGCTGAACACCCTCGAGTCCGAGTCCATCGTGCAGGTCCCCCTCGGCGGCGACGCCTACGTCCGCGCCGAGGTCCAGGACATCGACGAGATCATCGTCGGCCTCGGCGGCGGCTACGCCGCAGAGCGCGACCGCGACGGTGCCATCGAGACCCTCGAGAACAAGCAGGAGTCGCTCGACGACTACATCGACGAGCTCGAAGAGGAGATCGACGAGCTCGAGGACGAGAGCGACGAGATCGAGGCCCAGGTCCAGCAGATGCAGCAACAGCAGATGCAACAGCAGATGCAGCAGATGCAACAGCAGGCGGAAGAGGAAGAAGGCGACGACGAGTAACCGATATCGATGTTCGACAACCTGAAGGAGAAACTGGGTAGCTTCCGCAAGGACGTCGAGGAGACGGCCGACGAGAAGGCCGAAGCGGCCGAGGCGGAGGAACCCGAAGCCGAGGCGGAGGCGGCAGCCGCGGAGGACGTGGCTGCGGCCCGACCCGAGGCGTCAACCGACCCGGCGGCTGCGGAGGCGTCCGCCGCAGTCGACAGCGACCCCGAGGCCGAACCCGAGGAGCCGGCCGCCGAGCCCGTCGACGACGCCGGCGACGCCGAGGAGTCGGTCCCCGAGGCCGACCCCCGCGAGGCGGAGCAGGAAGCGTCGGGCAACAACTCGACCGGCTTCGGCTCCAAACTGAAGGCGGCCGCCACGGGCAAGTTCGTCATCGAGGAGGAGGACCTCGAGGACCCGCTCTGGGAGCTCGAGATGGCGCTGCTCGAATCCGACGTGGAGATGAGCGTCGCCGAGGAGATCCTCGAGAACATCAAGGAGGAGCTCGTCGGCGAGCGCCGGAAGTTCACCGAGTCGACGGGCGACATCGTCGAGGAGGCCCTCGCCGACGCCCTGTACGACGTCATCTCGGTCGGGCAGTTCGACTTCGATGCGCGCGTCGCCGAGGCCGACAAGCCCGTCGTCATCATCTTCACCGGCGTCAACGGCGTCGGGAAGACGACGAGCATCGCGAAGCTCTCGCAGTACTTCGAGGAGCGCGGGCTCTCGTCGGTCATGGCGAACGGCGACACCTACCGTGCCGGCGCGAACGAGCAGATACAGCAGCACGCCGACAACCTCGACACGAAGCTCATCGCCCACGAACAGGGCGGCGACCCGGCGGCGGTCATCTACGACGCCGTCGAGTACGCCGAGGCCCACGACATCGACGTGGTGCTGGGCGACACCGCCGGTCGCCTGCACACGAACGAGGGGCTGATGGACCAGCTCGAGAAGATCGACCGTGTCGTCGGCCCGGACATGACCCTCTTCGTCGACGAGGCCGTCGCCGGTCAGGACGCGGTCCAGCGCGCGAAGAAGTTCAACGAGGCGGCCGCCATCGACGGCGCCATCCTCACGAAGGCCGACGCCGACTCCAACGGCGGCGCGGCCATCTCCATCGCCCACGTCACGGGCAAGCCCATCCTCTTCCTCGGGGTGGGCCAGGACTACGACGACCTCGAACGGTTCGACCCCGACGAGATGGTCGCGCGCCTGCTCGAGGAGGACGAGGCGTAGCTGCAGTCGAAGCCAACCGGAACCTCTTCTTCAGGGTCGTTCTCGACGCCGGAACCGCGGACTCGGACCAGCCACGGCAAGGCTCCCGTTTCGGGTGCGGCATTCGTCGTCAGGGTCGGTTCGTCGACCGACCCCTACGTCCGGACGGACTCCTCGGTGGGCCGCAGGTCGAGTTCGAACGTCCGGGCGTCCGGCGGTTGCTCGGCGAGGTGCCAGTACTCCTGTGCGACGTGGCGAGGGTCGAGGGCCCCGCTCGCGGTCCCGATGCCGCCGTCGACGACGGCGTAGGCGACGTGGACCGCCGGGGCGAGGTCGCGCGCCAGCGAGCCGGCGAGCCCGTGGACCGCGGGGGTGGTCGAGTCCCAGGCGAGGCTGTCCCCGGTCGGGCGGTGGGCGTACGGCGACCCGGTGAACACGACGGTCCCCCGCCGGTCCGCGAGGTCGTCCAGGCAGGCCTTCACGCAGGCGACCGCGCCGTAGACGTTCACCTCCCAGTCGCCGACGAGGGTGTCGAGGTCGACCTCGCGGACGCCACCGGGACGGGTATCGGTGAAGAAGGCGTTCAGGACGAGGCACTCGACCGGGCCGGCCGCGTCGTGGAAGTCGGCGACCGCGGCCGCGACCGCCTCGGGGTCCGTGATGTCCGCGGGCAACGGGACCACGCCGTCGACCTCGTCCGCGAGGTCGTGCAGGTAGTCGGTCGAGCGGGCGATGGCGCCGACGGTGCAGCCGCGGTCGGCGAACTCGCGGACGACGGCCTCGCCGAGGGAGGGACCGACGCCGGCGACGATGGCTGTCTCGGGCATGCTCGGGGCGTGGGCCCGGACGGGCAAAAGCGCCCGCTGCAACGAGTTCCTGTAGCCGACGCGATGGGTCGAGAGCGCCCCCTGCCGGGGCGGTCGCTCTGACGGCGGTGAGTGACTGCGGAAGTGGGATGACAGCTCGTGGTGTGCTACGCAGTCACAGCACGTGATACACGGTGCCACAGCATAAAGCTCTGCAGCAACCAGTTACCGTCGCTGGACCAACACGAACGGTTTCCTGTCGTGCGAGCGGCGAGAAAAAGGCTTTAACGCGCGACGCGACTAGCGGACAGTAAATGGTACTCGATGACCTCGGGAGTTCGTTGCGGGGCACGCTCGACAAGCTCCGCGGGAAGTCCCGTCTCTCCGAAGAAGACGTCGAGGAGATCGTCAAGGAGATCCAGCGCTCGCTCCTGCAGGCCGACGTCGACGTCTCCCTCGTGATGGACCTCTCGGACAACATCAAGACGCGCGCCCTGGAGGAGGAGCCTCCGAAGGGGACGCCGGCGCGGGACTTCGTGCTCCGCATCGTGTACGAGGAGCTGGTCGGCCTCGTCGGCGACTCCACGGAGCTGCCACTGGAGAACCAGACCATCCTCCTCGCCGGGCTGTACGGGTCCGGGAAGACCACGAGCGCGGCGAAGATCGCGTGGTGGTTCTCGAAGAAGGGGATGCGCCCGGCCATCATCCAGACCGACACGGACCGCCCCGGTGCCTACGACCAGTCCAAGGAGATGGCCCGGCGCGCCGAGGTCGACTTCTACGGCGACGAGGACGCCGACGACCCGGTCCAGATCGTCCGCGACGGGATGGCGGCCACCGAGGACGCCGACATCCGCATCGTCGACACGGCGGGTCGTGACGGCCTGAACCAGGAGCTCATCGACCAGATCGAGCGCATCGAGAACGAGGCGAACCCCGACCGGAACCTGCTCGTCATCGACGCCGCGATGGGCCAGTCCGCCAAGGAGCAGGCCCAGAAGTTCGAGGAGTCCATCGGTATCGACGGGGTCGTCATCACGAAGCTCGACGGGACCGCGAAGGGTGGTGGCGCCCTCGCGGCCGTCAACGAGACCGGCTCGTCCATCGCGTTCCTCGGGACCGGCGAGGAGGTCAAGGACGTCGAGCGCTTCGAGCCCGACGGCTTCATCTCGCGCCTGCTCGGCATGGGCGACCTCAAGCAGCTCACCGAGCGCGTCGAGCGCGCCATGCAGGAGACCCAGGCCGAGGACGACGAGGACTGGGACCCCGAGGACATGCTGAAGGGGAACTTCACCCTGAAGGACATGAAGAAGCAGATGGACGCGATGAACAAGATGGGGCCCCTCGACCAGATCATGGACATGATCCCGGGCTTCGGCGGCGGCATCAAGGACCAGCTGCCCGACGACGCCATGGACGTGACCCAGGAGCGCATGCGGAGCTTCGAGGTCATCATGGACTCCATGACCGACAAGGAGATGGAGAACCCCCGGGGCATCGGGCAGAAGCAGGTCGAACGCATCGCCCGCGGCTCCGGCCAGCCCGAGGAGAAGGTGCGCGAACTCCTCCAGCAGCACAAGATGATGGAGCGCACCCTGAAGCAGTTCCAGGGCGGCATGGACGGCGACATGCAGCGCATGATGAAGAAGATGCAACAGCAGGGCGGCGGTGGCGGCATGGGCGGCCTCGGCGGCGGTGGTGGCGGCCCGTTCGGATAGAGTGGCCCGCCTCCGCGACCTCGCCAGCTACGACGCGCTCGTCCTGACAGCGTGCATCTGGTTCCTCGCGAAGTTCCTTCGATACGCGTTCCCACCGCTGTTCGGGACGCTCCAGAGTACCTACGGCGTCTCGAACGCGGTGGTCGGGAGCGCCTTCACCGCGCTGATGCTGGCCTACGCCGCGATGCAATTTCCCTCGGGGCTGCTCGCGGACCGGGTCGGCGGCGTCCGGGTCGTGACTGCTGGGGCCATCGTCGCAGCCGTCGCCGCGCTCGCGCTCTCGATATCGCTCCCCTTCGCCGCCCTCGTCGGCGTGATGGTGTTCGTCGGGCTCGGCACGGGCGCGCACAAGACGGTCGCGGTCCGCCTGCTCTCGCGGGTGTACCCCAGCAGGACGGGACGGGCCCTCGGCGTGATGGACACCTTCGGGGCCTTCGGCGGCGTGGTCGCCCCGGCCGCCGTGGTCTGGGCGCTGGCCGGCGGCGGCCCGGACTGGCACGTCGTGTTCCTCGGTGGCGGCGTCGTCGGGCTCGCCCTCGCGGGCCTGTTCCAGTGGCGCGTCCCGCGGCGGCTGCCCGACGAGCCGGACCGCGATAGTGGCGGTGGCGGTGCGAGCGCCTACCGCGCCCTCTTCTCGGACCGCTGGTTCCTCGTCTTCGTCGCCGTCACGGTCCTGTTCTCGTTCACCTACAACGGCGCGGTGGCGTTCCTGCCCCTGTACCTCGAGGAGGCGGCCGGGCTGTCGCCGGCGACCGCCGGGACCCTCTACTCGGGCCTGTTCCTCGTGAGCCTCGTGCAGGTCGTCACCGGCGACCTGAGCGACCGCCTCGGCCGGCTGACGGTCATCGGCGGGACGCTGGCGCTGGCGACCGCGGGACTGGCACTGGTCGTCGCGGTGCCGGAGAGTCCCCTGCCGGTCGTCGCCGCGAGCGTCGTCGCCTTCGGCCTCGGCAGCCACGGCTTCCGGCCGGTCCGGGGCGCCTACCTCGTCGAGTTGATCCCCGAGTCCGTCGCGGGCGGGGGCCTCGGCGTGGTCCGGACCGCCCTCATGGGCGTCGGGGCGGTCGCGCCCGCGGTCGTCGGCATCGTCTCCGACCTCGCGGGGTTCCAGCTCGCCTTCGCGGTGTTGCTGGCGTCGCTGGCCGCCGGGCTGGCGCTGGTCGGGGTGCTCGCGGTCGGGCAGTGACGGGTGGGTGAAGGACTCCCGCCCGACGGCCACCGTTCCCATCGGCTGGGAGTCGACTGCGACGGTTTTAGCCGCGACGCCGTAGCCAGCGTATGCGCAGTCGAACCGGGTACCTGCTGCTGGCGGTCGGGGCGGTGACGTCCGCCGCGCTGGCGCTGGTGTCGTTCCTCGGTGGGCTCGACGGGCTGACGGCCGCGAACCTCGCGTCGCTCTCGCTGCTCGTCGTCGTCGCCGGGCTGGTGGTGTCGCTCCCCTGGTACGTCGCGACCGCGGCCGAGGAAGGTGGGGACGCCTGACTGTCGGGACAGGTTGCGACGGTGGGAACCCCGCGCCAGGTCGGCGACGCTAGGTGTTACCACATTTCATTACAGATTTTTGTAATGTGGGCAGTGTTAGCTAGACTGATGGACGGAGACCCACTGGGGGCCGCCATGCTGGACTACCAGCGCGGCGGCCTCCGCGGCGAGTGTCGATACGTCGACGGCCCGGAGACCGCCGACGGCCACATCCAGGCGAACTACTTCCGCGACATGCGCGACATGGACGAGGCATGGGAACAGGCACTCCTGGCGCTCGGGGAGCCGGTCCTCGACGTGGGCTGTGGCAGCGGCCAGTACGCCCTGTGGCTGCAGGGCCACGGCAGGGACGTCGTCCCCTTCGACGTGAGCCCCGGCGCGGTCGAGGCGGCCCGCGACCGCGGGGTCGAGGACGCCCACGTCGCGGACATGTTCGACATGCCCTACCCCGAGAGCGCGTTCCCCGGCCTGCTGGCGAACGGGACCCAGCTCGGCCTCGGCGGCTCCATCCCAGGAATCCGGGACCTGCTCTGTGAGTTCGCCCGCGTCACGACCAGCGACGCGACCGCGTGGGTCGACGAGTACGACCCCGCGAAGCTCGACGACACCGGCGAGATGTTCGGCTACCGGCCCGACCCACGCGAGGGCGTGGCCCACCGGACGTTCCACTTCGAGTACGACCGCGACGGCGAGCGACTGGTCGGCGAGACGCTGCACTTCCTGCTGGTCGCCCCCGACCGACTGCGGGACGCCTGCGTCGGGACGCCGTGGTCGGTGACCGACGTGGACGAGGGCGAGGTGTACTACAAGGCGAAACTGGAGAAGTAGTCGAGACGGGTGGGTGGAGCCGGTCAGCCGCCGAGGAACTGCCGGCGCACCTCGTCGTCGCCGAGGAGTTCGTCGCCCCGGCCCTCGTAGCGGTTCTCGCCCTGTGCGAGCACGTAGCCGCGGTCGCAGCGCCGCAGCGCCTCCTTGGCGTTCTGCTCGACCATGAGGACGGCCGTCCCGGCGTCGTTCACCTGGTCGATGCGGTCGAACATGTCCGCGACGAGGTCGGGCGCGAGCCCGGCCGACGGCTCGTCGAGCAGGAGCAGGTCGGGGTCGAGCATGAGCGCACAGCCCATCGCGAGCATCTGCTGTTGCCCGCCGGAGAGGGTGCCGGCGTCCTGGTCGACGCGCTCTTCGAGGACCGGGAAGCGGTCGAACACCGCCTGCCGGCGGGCCTCGGGCACCTCGTCGAGGATGTACGCCCCGATGCGGAGGTTCTCCCCGACCGTGAGCGACGGGAAGACGTTCTCGGTCTGGGGGACGTAGCTCATCCCGACCGAGATGACGTCCTCGGGCGGGAGGTCGGTGATATCGGTCCCGTCGAAGGTGATGCTGCCGCCCATGCGGTCGGCGAGCCCGAAGACCGACTTCATCACCGTCGACTTGCCGGCCCCGTTCGGGCCGACGACCGCGACGTACTCGCCCTCGTCGACGTGCAGGTCGACCCCGGAGAGGACCTGCAGGTCGCCGTAGCCCGCGTCGAGGGCAGAGACGTCGAGCAGGTGGTCGGTGCGGCTGTCTGCGTCCGTGTCGTCGTCGTGTGTCGTCGTCTGTTCCATGGTCAACTTCCGAGGTAGGCGTCGATGACGCGCTCGTCGTTCAATACCGTCTCCGGGTCGCCCTCCACGAGCAGGCTGCCCTGCTGGAGCACGACCAGCCGGTCGACGAGGTCGGTCAGCGTCTCGAGTTCGTGCTCGATGACGACCACGGTCATCCCGTCGTCGTTCAGGTCGCGGATGTGGGCCGCGATCTCGTTCGTGAGCGTGGGGTTCACGCCGGCGAAGGGCTCGTCGAGCAACAGCAGGTCGGGCTCGAGCATCAGCACGCGGGCCAGTTCGAGCAGTTTGCGCTGGCCGCCCGAGAGGCTGCTCGCGTACTCGTCGGCGAGCCGTGTCAGCTCGAACGTCTCGATGAGGTCGTCGGCCCGGGCGGCCACCTCGGCCTCCGTGGCCTGCATCTCGTCGGTCCGGAGCAGTGCCGAGAGCGTCTGCTCGCCGGGCTGGTCCGGCGCGGCGAGCCTGACGTTCTCCCGGACGGTCATCGTGTCGAGCTGGCGGGTGTGCTGGAACGTCCGGACCAGCCCCTCGCGGGCGAGCGTGGCGGTGTCCGCGCCGGTCACGTCCTCGCCGTCGAAGCGGACCGTCCCGCCGTCGGGCTGGACGACGCCGCTCACGCAGTTGAAGAACGTCGACTTGCCGGCGCCGTTCGGACCCATGACGCCGACCAGCTCGCCCGCCTCGACCGAGAGCGAGAGGTCGTCGATGGCGACGAGCCCCCCGAACTCCTTGTCGAGGCCGTCGACGTCGAGCAGGCTCACGAGTCCACCTCCAGTTCGCGTTCGTCGCCCCAGATGCCGGCCGGCCGGTACCGGATGACGAGCACGAGGATGAGGCCGACGACGATGAGCCGGATGGACGCGAACTCGCCGGCGCTGACGGGGGCGGCGCCCTGTGCGAACCGCGAGAACAGCCGCAGCCCCATGATGATGGCGAGGCCGCCGAGCACCGCCCGGTGCTTCGACGCGCCGCCGAGCAACATCCCGATCCAGACGGTCACGGTCACCTGGAGCTCGAAGAAGTCCGGCGAGATGGCCCCGTTGTACATCGCGAAGATGCCGCCCGCGAAGCCGGCGAGGGCGGCGCCGTAGACGAACGACTGCATCTTGTAGCTGAACGTCGTCTTGCCGACCGACCGGGTGACCAGCTCGTCGGCCCGGATGGCGCGCAGCACCCGGCCGTAGGGTGCCTCGGTGAGCCGGGCGACGACGGCGAACGTCAGCGCCGCGAAGCCGCCGAACACCAGCAGCGTCGCCACCAGCGTCGCGTCGCGGCTACCCGCGAGGTCGCCGAGGGGCGTCGGGACGCCGAAGATGCCGGTCGACCCGCCGAAGACGTCGGTGAAGTTGATGAACAGCGAGTGGAAGATCTCGGCGGTCGCGAGCGTCGCGATGGCGAGGAAGTCCCCGCGCAGGCGCAGCGAGGTCGCTCCGACGAACGCGCCGAGGAGCGCGGCGACGAGGACGCCCGCGAGGAGGCCGAGCGGCCACGGGTAACCCAGCGCGATACCCTCGAAGGAGTCGACCGCCGAGAGCATCGCCACCGTGTACGCGCCGGCCGCGAAGAACACGACGTGCCCGAAGTTCACGAGCCCCGTGTGGCCGTACTGGAGGTCGAGCCCCAGCACGAGGATGCCGTAGACGACGAACAGGATGCCGACCTCGAAGAACACGTAGAGGTCACCCGGAATCGTCACCGTGACCGGGGTGGCCGCGATGGCGAGCCCCAGCACGATGGCGACGACGCCGATGACCAGTGCCCGGTCGGAGTCGTGGTCGGGGAGCGAGTCGCGGAGGCTCATGCCTTACGCACCTCCCGGCCGGCGATACCGCTCGGTCTGACGAGCAGGACGACGACGAGGATGACGAAGGCCACCGCCGACGAGATGCCGGTCATCCCCGAGGGGAGGAACGCCGTCGAGAGCGCGAGTACGACCCCGATGACGTACGAGCCGGCGATGGCGCCGTAGGGGCTGCCCGCCCCGCCGAGGATGGCGGCCGAGAGTATCTGGAGTATCTGGCTGAACCCCGTCGTGACGCTGACGTTCGTCTGGATGCCGAGCAACACGCCGGCCAGTCCCGCCAGTACGCCGGCGAGCACCCAGACGCTGTTGCGGATGAACTGGGTGTCGACGCCCCGGACGCGGGCGAGCGCCTCGTCGTCGCTCATCGCCCGCATCGCGATGCCGACGTCGGTCCGGGTCAGGACCGCGTGCAGGACGAGGAACACGGCGAGGGCACAGCCGACGACGACGAGCTGCTGGGAGGTCACGAAGAAGCTCCCGAGCAGGTCGACCGGCCCGACCGCGAGGTCGGGCACGCCCTGGAACCGCCACGTCGCCGTCTCGGTGTCGTAGTACCGGGCGCTCCGCCCCGCGAACAGCCGGATGGCGTTGCGGAGGATGAGCCCGAGCCCGATGGACGTCAGCAGCATCGGGATGGGGCCGGTGTGATTGATGGGCGTGAAGAAGACCTTCGCGAGCAGGAGGCTCGCGATGCCCCCGCCGGCCATCGCGACGAGCACCGCCACCGGCAGCGGGAGCGGGAGCGCACTCGCCGTGAGCAGCCCGATGAACGCCCCGACGGTGATGTACTCGCCGTAGGCGAAGTTGATCATGTCCACGATGCCGTAGATGAGGGTGAACCCGATGGCCGCGATGGCGATGTACGAGCCGGTGACCAGCCCGAAGATGAGGTTCTGTGCGAGCCCCATCGATCAGTACTCGCCCTCCGGCACGAACTCCCGGAGGTCCTCCGCCGGGATGGTCTCGACCTGGCCGAACTGGCCGTTCTGGACCTCGTTGATGACGACCGACCCGACGACGTTGCCGAACTGGGTGAACGTCACGGGCGTCGCGGCACCCATGTACTTGATCTCGTCGCCGTTGTCGAGGGCCTCCTTCCCCTCGGCGAAGGTCGAGACCTCCGTCCCGGGGCCGCGCGACACCGGGCCGAGGTTCTGTTCGATGGCCTCCGGCGTCGCCTCGCCGGCGCGTTCGAGCGCCAGCGCGGTGACCATCGTGGCGTCCCACGCTGGCGGCGTCCAGGCGTTGATCTCGGCGTCGCCCTCGGCGCTGTTGTAGGCGCTCTCGAAGGTGCCGTAGCTCGGGCCGGACTCGCCCGGGCTGGCCGCCCACGCCCCGTTCAGGTCGCTCCCGACCTGCTCGGCGAGGTCGTTCTGGGCCAGTGGGTCCGAGAGGATGGGCTGGCGCCCGTAGCCGCCGTCGGACCAGTCGCTCATGAGCGTGATGGCGTCCTCCAGCGGGAGGCTCACCGCGAACGCGCTGAATTCGGCCTGGAACAGCCGGTCGAGCGCGGACTGGTAGTTCGACTCGCCCTGGGCCACCTCGACCTGCTCGGCGACGGTGCCGCCGTTGGCCTCGTAGGCGCTCGTGAACCCGCTCGCCCAGCTCCGTGCGCCGGAGGTGGTGCCGTTGATGACGCCGACCGTGTCGTGGCCCTGGTCGAGCGCGCGCAGCGCCGCACCCGCGGTGTGGACGGTGTCGCTGATGACGGTCCGCCAGATCCACTCGTCGTCGCTCACGTCGTCCGGCGTGCCGTGGTCGCCGCCGCGGGTGTCGAGGAAGTTCGACCCCGGCCACGGCGTCACCACCGGCGTCTCCTGCTCCTGCAGGAACTCGAACAGCGGTTCGAGTTCGCTCGAGAACAGCCCGAGCAACGCGATGGCGTCCTCGTTCTCCGTGAGTTGCGTGACGACGGTGCGTGCCTGCTGTGGGTTCACCGCCGTGTCGGAGCGTTCGAGCACGAGTTCGCGTCCGAGTGGTCCACCCGCGTCGTTGATCTGCTGTACCGCGACGTCGGTCGCCTTCGAGACGCCCGGCTGCAGGAAGTCCCACTGGCCGGTCTGTGCCGCCGGTTGCCCGAAGGTGATGGCGCCACCACCGCCACCACCACCGAGTCCGAGACACCCCGCAGTCGCCGCGAGACTGCCCGCGCCGCCGATCTTCAGGAACGTTCTCCGGTCCACCGACCGCTTGCCATTTCCAACCATGGGACAAGGTTACACTGGTCGTTCAAATAGCTTTCCCGCATTTTTTAATCGATTCCTTTCATTTTGGGCCACTCAGCGGTTATCGCGGCCGGTTACACATCGGCGACCTTTACCGGTATCAGGTGAGGTTCAGCTGCTCGACGATGGCGTCGAGTTTCTCGTGGTGGGTGGCCTCGCGGGGCGCGGTCAGGGGCGAGACGCTGACCTCGCCGTCGGCGACGGCCCGCCGGTCGCTCCCGACGGGGTAGCGCTCGCGCACCTCGTCGATGTCCGGGAAGGGGTTCTCGTAGCCCTCGACGTGGGGCCAGAACTTGTCGCGCAGGGCGATGACCTCGCCGTCCTCGCCGACCTCGACCGGGAGGTCGGCGTCCGCGGGGTCGACCTGGTTGTGTTCGACGCGCACGTCGAAGTCGCCGTGGGGGTGGGTGACCCGGATGCGCGGGTCGGTCGCGTCGACCGGCCCGTTCACGTTGAGGATGTCGACCGCCTCGAAGACGTCCGCGTCGAGGCAGTCCTCGACGAGCTCGCGGGTGATGCGCGCGGGGGTGGAGAAGTCGTACTCCTCGGGCGGGTGGGTGTAGAACTCGACGTTGTGGTACGCCGAGGCGGCCACCGCGGGGGTGCCGAGGAAGGCGGCCTCCATCGCCGCACCGACCGTCCCCGAGCGCCCGAGGACGTACGCGCCCATGTTCGGGCCGTGGTTGATGCCGGAGACGACGAGGTCGAAGTCGGTGTCGAGGCCGCGAAGCCCGTAGGCCACGCAGTCCGCCGGGGTGCCGGCGATGGCGTAGCCCCACTCGTGCTCGGTCCGGGTGGTGTACGTCGTCCGCTTCCGGCCGACGCCGGACTGGTTGTCGGCGGGCGCGACGACCGTCACGTCGCCGAGTTCGGTCAGTTCGCGGCGGATGGCGGCCAGCCCCGCGCCCGTGATGCCGTCGTCGTTCGTCAGGAGGATATCGAGGTCGCGCACGGTGGTTGCGGATTCGCTCGGGGGAGAGTAAGTCTTCGGGAGTCCGGGCGTGTCGCGTTATCGGTCGTCCTCGCCGTCGTGCTCGACGAGCAGGTCACGGATCCGCTCCCTGTCGAGCATGTTCTCGGGCAGCTCCTCTGGCCCGAACCAGTCCACGTCGGTGATCTCGGGTTCACCACTGGGCACCTTGTGAGCCGGCGCGGCCCGCCGCCCACCGACCTTCCGGCCGGTGTACACCACGAGTGGGATGCGGATCAGTTCGTCGTGGCCGTAGTCGTAGGCGAAGTCGCGGTGGTAGAAGATTCCCGTTATCTCGGCCTCGATGTTCGTCTCCTCGTAGACCTCCCGGACCGCGGTCTCGGCCAGCGTCTCGCCGGGGTCCTGTGCCCCGCCGGGGGTCATCCAGCCGTCCTTGTAGCCGATCTCGGTACAGAGCACCTGCCCGTCGTCGACGACGACGATGCCCGCGGAGCCAGCGAGGCGGTCCAGTTGCTCCTCGATGGAGCCGGGGAACGAGTCGGGCTGGTAGTACGCCGGTTCGGTGACGAGGGGGTCCAGTTCGGGCGCCTCGTCGAACCCCTCGCAGGCGTCCTCGCGCATGCCGCGAGCACGCTCTCGGAGGGCGTCGGCGATGGCGCGGCGGTCGACAGCGTCCATACCCGAACGTTCGTGGGTCGTGCCAAAAATCATGTGCCGGTGTGCCACGGTGTCGGGTCCGCCGTCCGGCTCGCGGCATTCGCCGCGTGACCTGTTTTTATGCCGCCGGCCTGCAACTCGACAGACATGAGTGTCCGCGAGGTCGCGCTGGAAGCCTACCGCGAGGCGGTGCCCGCACTCGCCGCCAGCATCGTGGGCGGGCTGTTCGCGGGCGTCGTGCTGGGCGGCATGCGCAGCGAGCTCGAGGCCGTGCAGGGCCTGCTCGTGCTCGTCCCTGCCCTGCTGGCGACCCGCGGGAACGTGTTCGGGTCGCTCGGCGCGCGCCTCTCGACCGGCCTCCACCAGGGGCTGGTCGACCCCTACGTCGACCTCTCGGACGACCGGCTCCGGGGCGCGGTCGCGGCCGCGCTCTCGAACGGCATCTTCGTCAGCATGTTCTCCGCGACCGCGGTGTTCGTCGTCCTCACGCTGCTCTCGGCCCCGGTCGCGCCGCTGCCGACGCTCCTGGCCATCGCCACCCTCGCCGGCCTGTTCTCGGGGACCGCCCTGACCATCGCGGTCGTCGGCGTCGTCTTCGCCGGCTACCGCCGGGGGCGCAACCCCGACACGCTCGTCGGCCCGCTCGTGACGACCACGGGCGACGTCTTCGGCGTCGCCTTCCTCCTGCTCGCCGTGCGAATCGTCCTCGGACTGGGAGGGGGATAGATGCCGGAGCAATGGACCGTCCGGGACATCTCGCGGGCGATGCTCCCCCTGCTGCTCGCGCTCTCGACCGTGGAGATCGCCTCCGGGCTCGTGCTGGGCAGCATCGAGGACATCCTGCTCGCGAAACCCGCGTTGCTGGTGCTGGTGCCCGTCACCATCGGGACCGCCGGGAACCTCGGCTCCATCCTCGCGGCCCGGCTCTCGACCGCGGTCCACCTCGGGACCGTCGAGTTCGAACCGACCGACGACACCCTCGCGGGGAACGCCCTCGCCACGGTCGCACTGGCGCTCTCGGTCTTCCCCATCGTGGGCGCGGGAGCCTGGGTGCTGACGGAGCTGACGGTCGGAGCGGTGCTGGGCCCGCTGGACGTGGTGCTCGTCGCGTTCTCCGCCGGGGCGGTGCTGGCCGTCCTCGCCATCGCGGTCACGCTGACCGCGACCTACGCCGCCTACCGGCTCGGGCTCGACCCCGACGACGTGGTCATCCCCGTCGTGACGAACACCTGTGACGTGCTCGGGGTGCTCGTCCTCTTCGGGGTCGTCGCCGTCCTCCTCTAGCCATGGAGCCCAAAAGGTCAAGTCCGGTCACCGGAAGTACCGAACATGAATCGACGTTCGTACCTCCGCTCGCTCGCGGTGACCGCGACGGCGCTCTCCCCTGTCCTCGCCGGATGTAACGAGAACGACATCTCCGGCGGCGACGAGGCCGGCGGCGGTGGCGGCGGAGACGACGACGGTGGCGGCGAGTCGACCGAGACGGCGACACAGACGCCCGAGGAACGCGCCGAGACCCACATCAAGGAGGCCGTCGGCGCCCTGAACAAGGTCGGGTTCAAGCTCCAGGAACTGGAGGACCAGCTGCAGGAGGACCCCTCGAGCGTCGAGTTCGACGTCGAGGCGACCCGCGCGATGGTCGAGTCCGCCCGGAGCGACCTCGACGCGGCAGCCGACCTCGCGACCGCCGAGCAGACGAAGGACGTGCAGGCGCTGCGCCACCTCGCGACCATCATCGCCGCGATGGCGAACGCGGTCGAGACGCTGCAGAGCACCGACCCGAACGCCCGCCTCGAGGAGATACAGAGCACCATCGAGAACGAGGAGTACGAGACGGCGCTGACGATGCTCCGGGAGTCGAAGGAGACGCTCCAGACGACCGCCGACCACGTCGACGAGGCGCTCGCGGCCGCGGCCGAGGTCGACGGCGAGCGCCTGAAGGCGCTGAACGCGGTCGAGCTCTCGCAGGTCCGGCCGCCCCTCGAGACCATCGACCGGCAGGTGGACGCGTTCATCACGCTCGCGACCGGCTTCGAGCAGATGCTGCTCGGGCGCGAGGACCTCGCGGCCGCCGAGGCACACCTGGAGAACAAGGAGGCCGCCGCGGCCGAGGAGGACCTCCAGAAGGCCAAGACGCACTTCACGTCCTCGCAGTCGACGTTCGACAGCATGGGGAGCGACGCCCCCGAGGACATCAGCGGCCACCTCGAACGTGCGCGCTGTCAGGCCGGCCACCTCGTCGCGGCGACCGAGCACTTCCAGCAGGCCGCCGAGGCGTTCCAGGACAACGACCCCCTCACCGCCAGCCAGGAGCGCGACGCCGGCAAGGCGGACCTCCAGAAGGTCAACGACTGCTGACGGCCGGGACAGGAGCGGGCAAGCGACCCCGAACCCGACGGGGCTTTTTCCCTGCGGTACGAACGCGGCGACGTGAACCTCCCGGTCGACCTGCTGGTGACGGTCCTGCGCCGCGTGCTCTACATCGCGGTGTTCCTCGGCATCGGCGTGACGCTGGCGAACCTCGCCGTCGAGTTCGGCGCGGTGGACGCCATCGCCCGGTTCGCCCGGCCGCTGACCCGCCCGGCGAACCTCCCCGACGAGGTCGGGACGGCCATCCTCGCGACGACCGCCTCCCCGACCGCCGGGTACGGCATGCTCGCGGAGTTCCGCGAGGCCGGCACCCTCGACGACCGGGCGACCCTCGTCGCGGTCACCGTCAACACCTTCTTCGGCTTCGCCCAGCACATCGTGACGTTCTACGCCCCGGTCCTGATTCCCATCCTCGGCCTGAAGGTGGGCCTGCTGTACGTCGGTGCCCGGGCGGCCATCTCGCTCGCCATCACCCTGACGGGCGTCGCGGCGGGTGCGCTCTTGCTCTCGCCGGACAACGTCGACCCCGACTCCATGCCCAGCGACGTGGCCTCCGACGGCGGCGAGGAGGCGGTCAAACCCCGCCGCGAGAAGGTCACCGACGCGCTCGCCAGCACGAAGGACAAGATACTGGACATCCTCCCGCGCCTGCTCGTCGTCTACACCCTCGTCGCCGTCGTGACCGAGACGACCGACCTGACGGCCGTGACCGGGGTGGCGGAGCCGGTGACCTCGCTGATCGGGTTGCCGGGGGCGGCCGCGGCCGTCATCGCCGTCTTCGCCATCGACACCACCAGCGGCGCGCTGGTCATCGCACCCATGCTCGAGGACGTGTTCACGCCCCAGACCGCCGTTGCGACCATGCTCGTCGGCGGTATCGTCTCCTTCGCGGTGTCGACGTTCAAGCGCTCCATCCCCTTCCAGTTCGGCATCTGGGGCGCCGAGTTCGGGACGAAGGTCGTGGTCGTGAACACCGTGCTGAAGGTGGTGTTCATCGCGGTGGCGCTGGTGTTCCTGCTGGTGCCGTGAATTCAGGGTGGCGCCGGCCGTCGGTATCACTGAGGGCGTGAGATTCCTGTTTCGTGTTTCGGGTGTCTGTGAGAAGAGCAGCGAGCTCGCGCTGGCGGCATGGAGACCGCACCACAGCCTCCCCAGCCGATTCCGGTGCTCGTCCGCTCCACTACGTTCCGCTCCCTGCGCTCCTCATCCCTCGCGCGTCCTGTTCGCGGACTCGTTTCACTCGTCACGCTCACCAGCACGCGCCACCGCAGCTGTTCACTCGCCCCCACGCTCATCTTCCTGCACTCCCTAGCCCAACCCAATGTCGCGCCGGTCCCTCGCCCCCTCGCCCAGCGTGGTCGACGCGGGCATCCTCGTCGCGGTCCTCGCGGAGGCCGCCACGGGCCTGCTGAGCCTGACGGCCCGGCCCGACGACGGCTGGCTGTTCGTCGTGCACGGCGTCGTGGGGCTGGTGCTCGTGGTGCTGCTCGGGCTGAAGTTCTGGCGGGTGTGGCGACGTGTCACCGGCACGCTGACCCGCACCGTCGCGGTCTCCATCCTCCTCTCGGTGCTGGCCGTGACGGCCCTCGTGACGGGGGTCGCCTGGACCCTCGGCGGGACCTCGCCGGTGCCGGGGGTGACCTTGCTCGTCCTGCATGGGTATCTCGGCGCGCTCCTCCTGCCCGTGCTGCTCGTCCACCTGCTCGCCCGGTTCCGGCTGCCGGACCGCGAGACCGTCGCGGAGCGCCGGAACGCCCTCAAGATGGGCGGGCTGCTGGTCGGCGGGGCCGCGGTCTGGCGGCTCCAGCAGGGGGTCGCGACGGACCTCGTCCCGAGCCGGCGGTTCACCGGCTCGCGCGAGGACGGGAGCGACGAGGGCAACGCCTTCCCGGTGACGAGCTGGGTCGCGGACGACCCCGACCCGGTTGCAGTCGACGATTGGCGGCTGGCGGTCCGCGGGGCGGTCGAGACACCCCGCGAACTCCGGTACGAGGACCTGCCGAAACCGAGTGAGGGCGAGGCGGGCGAGACCCGTGCCCTGCTCGACTGCACCAGCGGCTGGTACTCCGAGCACGACTGGCAGGGCGTCCGCGTCGGCGACCTGCTCGATTCTGCGGGCGCGGACCCGGATGCGGGCTGGGTTCGCTTCCGGTCCGTGACGGGCTACCGGTGGTCCCTGCCGGCAGAGGAGGCACGTGAGGCCCTGCTGGCGACCCACGTCGACGGCGAGCGACTGAGCCACGGCCACGGCTTCCCGGCCCGGCTGGTCGCCCCGGACCGGCGGGGGTTCCAGTGGGTGAAGTGGGTCGAGGCCGTCGAGGTGCGGTACCAGAACGACCCGGCGCAGTGGCTGGCGACGCTGGTGTCCGGGTTCGACTGACGAAGAGGACGCAGCCTCAGCCGAGCAGCGACAGCAGCGACCCCAGTTCCTCCAGACTGGCGACCCGCGCCCCGGCGCTCCCGCGGTCGAGGTGGACGGCGCGGAAGCCGGCCTCGCGGGCGCCCTGCACGTCCGGTTCGTAGTCGTCCCCGACCATGACGAACTGGTCGATATCGTCGGGAGCGCGCTCCCTCGCGAGGTCGAACACCGCCGGGTCGGGCTTGTGCGCACCGGCCTCGTAGGAGGTGACCACGGTGTCGAACAGCCCGCCGAGGTCGTGGTGGGCGAGCTTGCTTCGCTGCCACTCGGGCACCCCGTTCGTGAGCACCCCGAGGTGGTGGCGCTCCCAGAGCGCCTCGAACAGGGTTCGTGCCTCCGCGGAGACGTGGGTCATCGCGAGTTCGTGCTCCTGCAGGCTGTCCCGGAGGGCCGCCGGGTCGGCATCGGCGTCGGCCTCCTCGCACACCTCCTCCATCGCGCCGAGGACCGGCTCCGGCCCGACCGCCTGGAACCGGCGGTAGAACGCCTCGTCGTAGGTCTCGATGAGGTCGTCCGGGGCGTGGCCGAAGTGGTCGGTGAGGGCGTCCGCGATGACGTCGCCGTAGTCGCGGGTGAACTCGACGACGGTCCCGTCGAGGTCGAAGAAGACGGCTGTCGACATGTTGTGTTGGATTGTCGGGTTCGGGATAAGTCGGTACCGGTGGTGTGTCTGTTCGTGACACGCGCTCTGTCCAGGATGAACGGTGGTGGCTGTGTCGAGAGCAGGGATACTAGCGCCGATGGCAGTGGAAACCGCACCACACCCTCCCCAGCCGATTGCGCTCCTCGCTTCACTACGTTTCACTGCGGTGCTCATCCCTCGCGCGGCTTGTCTCGCAGTCTCACTACCGCTCGACATACTCGAAAGCACGCGCCACCCGGTACCGAGATCGCAAGAAGCGAGTCGAACGTTACCGCCCGTCGTCGCCGGATTCGAGGGGCTTCCCGTCCTGCGTCGGCGGGGCGACGTAGTCGACGAACTCGTCCACACTGGGGTCTTTCACCCGAACCCTGACGTGGATGTCGCCCAGCTCGTCGGGATTGCCGACCGCGAAGTTGACCCGGCCCTGGAAGGCGGCCTGCTTCTTCAGGTCGAACTCGAAGGTGTCGCCCTCCTGGCCGTCGAAGAACTGTCCGCGGGCGGTGTCGAGGATCTCCTGCTCGTGGAGGCGCTCGGAGAAGTGCTCCAGCTGGTGGGTCGTCGCCATGAGTTCGCCGGGGTACTCCTCGACCTCGGCCTCGGGGAACAGGTTCGTGATGGCGTCGGCCACCCGGTCGGTGACCTCGGTGTCGTTGACGGGTGCCGTGATCTGGACGTCGACGCTGTATATCATCGCTCCACCTCCCGGACCGCCTCGGGGCCCTCCTCCAGCAGGGCCGTTATCTTGGTCCGGAACGTCGCCAGCGTGTCCGTGTTGTCGATGACGACGTCCGCCCGGGCCATCGCGTCGTCCATGCCGAAGCCGCGCTCGCGCTCGTCGCGGGCTTCGAGGCTCTCGCCGCCCTCGTCCTCGCCCTTGTCGCGGCCGCGGTCGGCCAGGCGTTCCTTGCGGACCTCGAAGGGCGCCTCGATGCTGACGAGGACGAAGTCGTCACCGAACTCCTCGCGGAAGGCGTCGAGTTCGACGCCGGAGCGGAGGCCGTCGACGAGGACGGTGTCGCTGTCCTCGAGTTCCTCGCGGATCATCGGGAGCGAGCGCTCCGCGATGGCGGCCGGGCCGTTCTCCTCGCGGAGCGCGGTGGCGATCTCGCCGTGGTGCGTGGCCGGGTCCAGCCCGCGGTCGCGACACTCCTGGCGGATGACGTCGCCCATCGTCACGACCGGGATGTCGTGCTCGCGGGCGACGGTGGCCGCCTCACCTTTGCCGCTGCCGGGCAGGCCGACGGTGCCGATGACGGTCATCGGGGGAGCCTATTCGTGACGGCGGCTTAACCCCACCGCTCTCGCCCCTGCAGGGTGCTCCCGGACACGTCTGCTCCCGCTAGCGTTTTGCACCTCGCGTGCGTCACTGCCGACATGGCTCGTTCGTTTCCCGTCCGTGCACTCTGGTTCCTCCTCGTGGGCTGGTGGCTCACGTTCATCGTCATCAACGTCGCGTGGTTCCTGAACGTCACGATAATCGGCCTTCCCCTCGGTATCAAGCTCATCAACCGCGTCCCGACCGTCCTCACGCTGAAAGAGCGAAGGACGGTCATGGACCCCGACGAAGACGGGCGCAGCCAGCGCGGCCTGCTGGTCCGCGCGGTCTACTTCGTGTTCGTCGGCTGGTGGCTCAGCCTCCTGTGGGCCAACGTCGCGTGGGCCTTCTCGGCCTCCATCATCGGCCTGCCCATCGGCGTCATCATGTTCAACTACCTGCCCTACGTCACGTCGCTGTACCGCTTCGACGGCTGAATCACCCGGTCTCGGCCAGGACCGAGGTGGCGAACCGCTCGAACCCCAGTCCTTCTGCGAGCGCGACCGACCACGGCCACGCGTCCAGCGTCCGGTACTGCGCCAGCAGGTCTGCCGCCAGCGCCTGCTCGGTCGCCCGCGAGACGACGGCGCGACCGTTGCCTTCCCCGCGGTGGGCCGGGTGCGTGACGACCCCGATGTGGGCGATTCGGTCGTCCCAGACCTCGCAGCCGGCAGCCGCGACGAGTCGGTCCTCGTGGAACAGGCCGACCGTCCTGTCGGGGACGAACTCGGGGCCGCCGGCGTCCCAGTCCGAGTCGGGAACCGCCTCGCGGAATCGGTCGAAGGCGGGCCTGTCGACGCGGGTCAGCAGCCGAGCGCCGGACTCGACTGGGTCGAACGAAGACTCGTCGGTGTAGCCGAGGAACGCCGGGCCGTGTACCTCGGAGATCGACGCGAGCGACGCGACCACCTCTCGAATCGCGTCGGGGTCCGAGAGGTCGAGGGCGCCGAGTTCCTCGCGACGATTCCGAAGTTCCGGGACGAGCGACTCCGGTGCCCCGACCACGAGTGACCCATCACCGGCGAGCAGCTCGATATCGGCCCCTGCCGACGCGCCGACGGTGACGCCCTCGTCCGCGAAGGCGTCGGCGGTGACGCCGAGCTCGGCGGCCCAGTAGCTCCGCAACTCGTGTTCGGTCCCCGGGTCGAGTGCCATGGGACGTGCGAGGGCCGGTCGTGCAAAAACAGTTGCACTCGATTGTGAGACGGTACCAGTTGTCGAACCCGGAGACGGGCACCGAATCCAGACTGCTTTTTTACGAGGACGACGTAGCCGGTTCCGAGGGCACGTAGCTCAGCCAGGATAGAGCGTCGGACTTCTAATCCGATGGCCGTGGGTTCAAATCCCATCGTGCTCGTCGATTCTGCGAGGAACGGACGTGACGAGTGAATCGACCAACAGAGATGGATTTGAACCAGCGAGCGAAGTGAAACGGAGCGAGTGAGGTTCAAATCCCATCGTGCTCTCCAACCGGTCGATTCCCAGTCCACACGCTCGGTTGGCTCTATGGAACCCCTCAGAACGTGACGTGGAGTGCGTGCAACATACAGAGGAGATACCTAGTCAGTACGACACAAGACACATTAGACTACTTTCAGATATGCGAGTATATGAATCGGCGAACGTTCCTCGCTGGTACTGGAACTGCGGTCGGTACATTGCTTTCCGGGTGTTCGGCCCTCTCTTCTCAGGAGAAGAACCTCGGCCTGGTCGTTCTCAATCGTGATGAGACGTCACACAGGGTTGGAATCAAGCTTCTGAGACCAAACGCTGACGATTATAACGAAGCACGTGTCTACAGCGGGCAGGTGAATCTTCCAGCAGGAAGTTCAGGCGAACCCACCGAAGTAACGCGGGACGGCGTCGCTGAAAGACATCCATACATCGTCCAGATAGATCTGTATGATGTGGAACGGCGAATCGCTCCATATCATTTCTACCCGGGTTGCGACGGGCCTGATGAAAGCCTCGTGATCGAAGTCGACTCTGCTGACGATGGACGGGTCTATTTCCAATTCCTCGTCGACTGTTGAGTCGTGTCTCGATACCGGTGTTCGGTCCGTCATCAGCTGCGCCCTGTATCCAGCACGTCCCCACCGACATATCAGCGAATGAGGCTTCAACAGAGCCTCTCGCTTCCATCTGCCACCCGCTCCCGCACGCTTCCCACTTCGAAACCGTTAGCCATCCCGGACTCTGACCACCGTCAATGAGCTATCTCCTCTGGGCGATTCTGGCGCTGGTGGCGTACACGCTGGTCGCGCCACTGATGAGCATCGCGACGAACGGGCAGGCCTCCATCCCGAGCAACGTGGCGACCCTGCTCGGCAACGGGATACTGGTCGCCATCACGATGGGCGTGGTGACCTACACAGGCGAGAACCCGACGCAGTACCTCACGCACCCGAAGGCGGGGTTCGTCTACACGGCCGGGGCGTGTCTCGGCATCGGCATCCTCGCGTACTACAAGGCGCTCTCGCAGGGGCCGGTGAGCGTCGTCTCGCCCATCTTCGCGATGTTCCTCGTGACGAGTTCCATCGTCGGCATCCTCGTCCTCGACGAGCCCGCGTCGGCTCGGAAGCTCGCCGGCATCGCGCTCGCTGGCGTGTCGGTCTACCTCGTCTCGACCGGCTGAGAAGACCTTTGAATCGTTGATTCTTCAGGCGTAAAATTCGTTGTCGACCACGCCCAACATCCGACTGCATCGAGGTGATCAGCGATGGTGCTCCCGACCACGACAGCTGACACGTGGATGCAAGGTCTCGAACTGCCAAGCAAACTGTTCGGTGGTGAGCGTGACTACGAACTGTACGAGGAGGGCGACGCCTTCGTCCTCGGCGTCGAGATGCCGGGCTTCGAGCCCGACGAGATCGACGTCTCCTGGTACGAACACCAGCTCACCATCTCGGCCGAGCACGCAGACGAGCAGTTCGGCCGGAAGCGGACCTACCATCGGAGCTTCCGCTTCCCGAAGACCGTCGACGAGGACGGCATCGAAGCCCAGTACGAGAACGGCGTCCTGGAGGTGACGCTCCCCATCGAGGGTCGCGAGACGCAGGGCGTGACCATCGAGGTCGAGGGCTGATCACCGAGCCCTGCACCCGTCGGCCGCGGGCGGCCATCGCGGTCGGTCCGCCCGCACTGCAGCGTCGGTAGTCATCGCTCGCCAGTCCGTTATGCCAGTCGGTCGTTCTTCTTTCGCGTGTCGCCACCGACACCGAGACTTTAGTCGCGACGGCGTGACCGTCCCGCATGGAGTACTTCGAGGACATCTCGGTCGGTGATACCCGCGAATACGGCAGCTACGTCGTCGACGGCGAGGAGATAACCGACTTCGGCCAGCAGTACGACCCGCAGCCGTTCCACACCGACGCCGAGGCCGCCGCACAGTCCTTCTTCGGCGGCCTCGTCGCCAGCGGCTGGCACACCGGCGCGATGACGATGCGACTGCTCGTCGAGGGTATCTTCCCCGACACGGCCGCCCTCGGCGCGGTCGGCGTCGACGAGCTCCGGTGGCCCAACCCGACCCGCCCGGGCGACGAACTCCACGTCGAGACGGAGGTGCTGGAGAAGCAGGCGGACTACCGCCCCGGCGTCGGCCTCGTCCTGAGCCGCGTCGAGACGAAAGACGAAGGCGGCGAGGTGAAACAGTCCTTCGTCGGCCGGGTCATGTACGAGCAGCGCGAGTGACGGTGCCCCCGGTCCTGCCCTGACGTTCTCGCCCCGCGACAGCCCGAACGAGCGGTTCCGCTCCCCAGCCGACCGGAGAATCCCGTGAGACGAGGGTTCAGAACAGCGTTATCGTGCCAGCCACCGTACAGTGTGCCATGGGAACAACCACCGTTCGCGCGCCGACGCGGTCGGTCCAGCCGATCCGCGCCATCGCGGAGCGGGGGGCGACAGGTGCCGGCCTCGCCGTCATCGTCAACACCCTCCTGCTCGTCGTCGGACAGCGGTTCGTCGACATCCCTGTCGGGTTCGACCCGCTGAGCATCGGCTCCGTCGTCACGGCCTCTGCCGCCGGCGCAGTCGCCGCCACCGTCGTCTACGCCGTCCTCGACCGGCTCGTCACCGAGACGGACCGGCTCATGACCGGCATCGCCTCGTTCGTGCTGATACTGTCGCTGGTGCCGGTGTTCGTCGTCGCGCCGACGCTGGCCGAGGGCGTCGGGCCCGGCGTGCTCGTCCTGCTGGTGCTGATGCACGCCGTCGTCGCGGTCGCCAGCGTGGGGGCCCTCACCCACGGCGAGATGTTCGAGCGGGCTCGCGAGACAGCCGAGAGCGACCGGGCAGAAGAGGGCGAACGGCCAGAACAGGAGTCGTAACGGTCGAAACGAGGTTCTCGCTGCTGCTCGCGGCTCCGCCGCTCGCAGATAGGTGATTCTCGCTCGCTACGCTCGCTCCGAATCACCCTACTCCTCGAACCCGTCCTCGAACCTGAACGTCCCGTTGCGCTGCACCACGTCCCCGTCGACCTCGATGTACGAGTCCTCGCTCATGTCGACGATCATGTCCACGTGGACCGACGACTCGTTCTGCTCGTTGTCCTCGCCGACGGTGTCGCCGTAGGCACGCCCCACGGCCATGTGGACGGTGTCGCCCATCTTCTCGTCGAACAGCATGTTGTAGGTGAACTGGTCGATGTCGCGGTTCATCCCGATGCCGAGTTCACCGAGGCGCTTTGCGCCCTCGTCGGCCTCCAGCACGTTCTTCAGCACCTCCTCGTTCTTCTCGGCCTCGTACTCGACGACCTCGCCGCCCTCGAAGACGAGGCGGACGCCGGTGACCTCGCGGCCCTGGTGGTACAGCGGCTTGTCGAACAGCACCTCGCCCTCGACCGAATCGGGGACGGGGGCGGTGAACACCTCGCCGCCGGGGAGGTTGCGCTTGCCCGTGTCGTTCAGGGTCGTGTTGCCCTTCACGGACATCGTCACGTCGGTCGTCTCGCCGGAGACGATGCGGACCTCGTCGGCGGGGTCGAGGATCTCGACCATCTGCTGCTGGAACTCGCCCTGCTCGTCCCAGTCCTTGTTGACGGCGTCCCAGACGAAGTTCTCGTAGCCCTCGGTGCTCATCTCGGCGAGCTGGGCGTTGGCGGCGGCCGGGTACTGCGTGAGCACCCAGCGCTTCGAGAGGCGCTCGTCGAGCAGGGGGCGACGGGCCTTCTCGTACTCGGCGGTGACCTCGGGGTCCACGTCGGCCGTCTCGGTCATGTTCGCGCCGGCCCGGATGGCGATGTAGACGTCCATCTCCTCGAACAGGGCCATCTCGTGGCTCGGGAGGTCGAAGTCCTCGCCGTCGCTGTTGCGCAGGTACGCGCGCCGGAACCGTGTCCCGGTTCGCTGGCTGATGGCCAGCGGGTTCGCGTCCACGTCGGCGCACTCCTCGAACAGGGCGGTGACGAGGTCCTCGGCGACCGGGTGGGCGTCGATGACCACGTTGTCCCCCTCCTGGAGTTCGGCGGAGTGGCTGGCGACGATCTGGGCGTGTTCACGAACTCGTGGGTCCATGGTCCAGTATTCGGCCGAGTGATTGTAAACGGTTTTCGATGCGAAACACGGCGGGTCGAGGGGGCCAGAAGCCCAACAGCCGGGTGGCGCGCGCTGACGGCAGTCCCGAGCGGAGCGAGTGGCTGCCGTCAGCATCGTGCGAGGGGCGACCGGAGGGACGCGAAGCGTTCCGGAGGGAGTCGGCTGGGGAGGGTGTGGCTGCGGTGCTGTGGCGGTCATGGACGCTAGCGCGAGTCGGCTGCTCCGAACTGTACCGACAGCGGACTCGTCAGCCCGACGTGACAGCCGAAAACCACACCCGAAACCGACGCCACCCGACCAGCCCGACTCCCACACCACCGCCAACCTTCATCACGCCACCCCGGCAAGCCAGCCCATGCCCATCCGCGAACTCACCACCGAGGCCGAGCGACGCGAGGCCGTCCCCATCCTCCGCCAGCTCTGGGCCGACGAGCGCCCCAAAGATGTGCTCGACTGGACCGGTGCAGACGACTACCACCTGTTCGGGCAGTACGCCGACGAGGAACTGGTCGGGGTCGCCGGCGTGCTCGTCCGACAGGTCCTCCACCACGACCGCCACGCCTGGCTGTACGACCTCGTCGTCGACGAGGCCCACCGGGGCGCAGGGCACGGGCGTGCCCTCGTAAGGTTCGTCGAGGACTGGGCGCGCGAGCAGGACTGCGCACACGTCGCGCTCGCCTCGCCGCTGGCGAAGGAGGGCGTCCACGAGTACTACGAGGAGATGGACTACGAGCGCTGGGGATACGTCATCGAGAAGTCGCTCTGAGCGACCGCCCCGAACCGGCGAGCCGTGGCTGTACCACCGCCTATTTCTCCTCCGGAATCGAACCCGCGACACATGATCGACCTTCGAAGCGATACAGTCACGAAGCCCGACGAGGCCATGCGCGAGGCGGCGAAGACGGCCGAGGTGGGCGACGACGTCTACGGCGAGGACCCGACGGTGAACGAACTCGAGTCGCGAGCGGCCGACCTCGTCGGCAAGGAAGACGCTCTCTACGTCCCGACGGGCACGATGGGCAACCAGCTCGCGGCGCGCACCCACACCGAGCGCGGCCAGGAGATTCTGGTCGAGCGCGAGAGCCACATCTACAAGTGGGAACTCGGCGGGCTGGCCCAGCTCTCCTCGCTGCAGGTCCGCACCCTCGACGGCGGCGAGCGCGGCATCCCCACGCCGGAGCAGGTCCGCGAGGGCTACGTCGAGGAGGACGCCCACCGGCCCGGCACCGGCCTGCTGAGCCTCGAGAACACCCACAACTCGAAGGGCGGCGTCGCCATCGAGCCCGAGAAGATCGCGGCCGCGGCCGAGGCCGCTCACGACCTCGACATCCCAGTGCACCTCGACGGGGCGCGGGTGTGCAACGCCGCGGTGGCGCTGGACGTGCCGGTCCACGAGGTCACCGAGTCGGTCGACACCGTGATGTTCTGCCTCTCGAAGGGGCTGGGCGCGCCGGTCGGGTCCATCCTCGCCGGCCCCGAGGCGTTCATCGCGACGGCCCGCCGGAACCGGAAGTTGTTCGGCGGCGGCATGCGCCAGGTCGGCGTCGTCGCCGGCCCCGGCCTCGAAGCCCTCGGGAACGTCGAGCGCCTCGCCGAGGACCACGAGAACGCGAAAACGCTCGCCGCCGGCCTCGACGAGCTGCCGGGCCTCTCCGTGCCGGAGCCCGAGACGAACATCGTGCTGGTGGACACCAGCGCGGCCGACGTCGACGCCGACGGGTTCCTCACGGCCTGCGAGGAGACCGGCGTGATCGGCTCGAAGTTCGGCGAGGAGACGGTCCGCTTCTGTACCCACTGGGACGTCGATGCCGAAGACATGGAGACGACCGTCGACCGCGTCGCCTCCGTACTGTAAGCCGACTTCCGGACTCTGCAGAGAGCGTGTGCGCCCGGCGCACCACCGCCCGCAACCTGTTTCTACCGCGGTTCCGTCGATACTCGTGTGACAGATACCGCCGCGGACACGACCGCCAGCCTGCCCGACGGGACCCACCTCGACCGGGTCGCCCTGCGCGTCGGCTCGCTCGACGCGACCGTCCCGTTCTACCGCGACGTGGTCGGCCTCGCCGTCGACCGGGACGACCAGGCCGGGGAGGCCCGCCTCCTGGCCGCCGACGGCGCGGCACTCGTGGTGCTCATCGAGGACCCCGACGCGCCCGCCCGACCCGCCGACGCGGCCGGGCTGTTCCACCTCGCGGTCCGAGTCCCCGACCGCCCCGCGCTGGCCGGGGCACTGGCGCGCGTCCGGGACCATGGCACCCTGACGGGCGCGTCCGACCACCTCGTCAGCGAGGCGCTGTACCTCCGCGACCCGGAGGGCAACGGCGTCGAGATATACCGCGACAGGCCGCGCGAGGAGTGGGCCGAGACGGCCGACGGCCAGCGCGACATCCGGACCCTGCCGCTTGACCTCGACGACCTGGCGGGGGCCCGGGAGTCGGGGAGCGAAACGCCCGCCCGCGTCCCGGCCGGGACCGACGTGGGACACGTCCACCTGGAGGTCGCAGACCTCGCCCGCGCCACCGACTTCTACGTCGACGGCGTCGGCTTCGCGCTGGAGAACGACGGCTACGACGGCGCGGCATTCGTCGCGGCCGGCGGGTACCACCACCACCTCGGGCTGAACAGCTGGAACGGGCGAAGCGCGCCCGCGGGCGAGGACCGCGGGCTGGCCTGGTACGAACTCGTCGTCCCCGACGAGGCCGCGCTGGCGGCGCTTCGCGACCGGCTCGCGGCGCGGGACCAGTCGGTCGAGACCGTCGGCGACGAACTCCGGTTCGACGATCCCGACGGTATCGCGGTCAGAGCACGCGTCGCGTAGTATCGGGCAGAGGCGGCGGTTCTAGCGTTTCTTGCCCGAGCCCTTGTCCATGCCCTCGCGGAAACTGAGCATGGTCTTGCGGAACATCAGGTAGAAGAAGAAGATGAGCGCGAGCAGGAACCCGACGACGAGAAGGGTGAACGGGTCCTCGAGGAGCCCGCCGAGCTGGGCCGGAAGCGGTGTCTGCATACGCGAAGGTTCTGTAGCCCGCCGTTTATGCGTTTCGCCGGGTGACCTGCTGGAACATATACAAACCTTCATGCCAAACGATGACTAGGCGTACTGTATGGCCGACCTGTTGCCCTCCACTCCGGACACGTCGGCGGCTGACGACGCAGAACCACGTGTCATCGGCCTCGACAGTGACGACGCCGACGACCTCATCGGGGCGTTATCGTCGTCGACCGCTCGCAAACTCCTGACGGCACTGCACGACGAGCCAGCGACCCCGTCACAGCTCGCCGACACCGTCGACACCTCCCTCCAGAACACACAGTACCACCTGGAGAAACTCGAGGACGCGGACATCATCGAGGTGGTCGACACGGCCTACTCGGCGAAGGGCCGCGAGATGAAGGTGTACGCGCCCTCGAACCAGCCACTCGTGGTGTTCGCCGGCTCCGAGGAGAACTCGACGGGCCTGAAGGCCGCGCTCTCCCGCCTCCTCGGCGCGTTCGGGCTGCTCGCAATCGGTGCCGCCGCCGTCCAGGAGTTCCTCGGCGACGGCCTCGCCGCCTTCTTCGGCGGCGGTCGCGGCCCGACCGGCTCGCCCGCCCCGGGCCCGAGCACACAGCCCGTCGCCGGCAACGCGAACAACACGACCAACGCGACGACGACGGCCGTCGAGACGACCACACAGGCCGCCAGCACGGCCGCCGACACCGCCGCAGCCGCCGTCTCGCCCGGCCTGGCGTTCTTCCTGGGTGGGGCCATCGTCCTCGTCGCCGGGTTCGCCTACTGGTACACCGAGAACCAGTAGTCGCGCGAGGGCTCGTTTCCACGCCTCGTAGGTAAAATACACGTTTGAGCCTACGGTATCTATTTTGAGTGGTACCCTGTACGTACAGGTGCACCCCGGGACTTCGGCCCTCCACCCGTCATGACACAGCCGCCCGGGGTTGGGGTGTCGTGCCCGTCACGCGCCGCCCTCCCCGCTTTCACTGCTGCCCCTCACGCGCGCCATCCGCCGGGACCGCGAACCGTTCGAAGACGGTCCCGTCGGGCTGTACCAACCTGCCAGCGAGCCCCTGGTCCGTCGCCTCGAGTTCGGCATGAGCCGGCCGGTTCCCTCGCGGCTGGGCGTGGCTCCCCGGGTTGAGCAGGCAGACGTCCTGCGTCTCGAGGAACCGCGGGCGATGCGTGTGCCCCGAGACGACGAGGTCGGCCCCCCGCTCGCGGCCGAACATCCGCAGTCCGAGGTCGCCGCCGTCGCGCCGGTGCGTCACCGCGACCGTGACGCCCTCGTACTCCAGCACCCGGGCGCCCGGGAGTCGCTCTCGTACCTCCTCGTTGTCGGCGTTCCCGTGGACGGCGAGCAGCCGGTCGGCCGCCTCGGTGAACGCGTCCAGTACTGTCGTCGTGGTGAAATCTCCGGCGTGGACCACGAGGTCGGCTTCCCGGACCGCCTCCAGTGTCCGTCCAGAGAGGGCGTGACCGGACCGGGCGTGCGAATCAGAGCAGATGACGAGCATGGCGAGTCCTACGACCGCAGGGGTGACGTGATTTTCGTCGGACAAAAACGGATTTGGGCCCACCCCCAGTATGTGCACACATGTCGAAAGAGCGCGAGCGCCAGGAACAACCCCGGGCCGTCGCCGACGCGGTCGTCCTCACCGTGTTCGACGACGCCGCCCCACGGACCGCCACCGAGGTCGCCGCCGAGACGGACATCGGACCCGAGGCCGCCGCCGACATCCTCGACGGCCTCGCCGAGGCCGGCGACCTCCGGGCGAAGGAGCTGACCGACGGTGAGGCGACGCTGACGGCCTACTACACGCCGGCGTCGCTCCACGGGACGGCCAGCAGCGCGGACCCCGAGACGGCCCGCGAGGACGCCGTCGAGGAGGCCGTCGCGGAGATGGACGTCCCCGGCGTGAGCGAGATGATGATCGACTGGCGGCGCGACGCGATACAGGCGGCGTGGGACCACCTCGCCGACGAGGGCACCGTCACCGACCGCGAGTTCAAACACGAGGTGTTCCCCAAGTACCGCGCCGGCTACGACGACGCCGAGGCGTGGTGGTCGTTCGTGCGCCCGCGACTCCCCCGGCTCCCCGGCGTGAGCGGCCCCGGCGAGGACGGTAGCACCTGGGAGTACCTGCCTGCGTAGCGGAAACGCTTTTTTGCTGGACCTCGCGCGCCTACCTAATGGCCTCAAGCAAGTCCGTCGTCATCGCGGCGCTCATCGCCAACGGCGCCATCGCGATACTGAAGTTCATCGGGTTCACCCTGACGGGGAGCCCGGCGATGCTCTCCGAGACGTACCACTCCATCTCCGACACCGGGAACCAGGTGTTCCTCCTCTTCGGCATCCGGTACTCCGGGAAGGAGGCGACGCGAAGCCACCCCTTCGGGTACGGGAAGGCGCAGTTCTTCTACGCGTTCCTCGTCAGCGTGCTCCTGTTCGGTATCGCCGGGTGGGAGTCCGCCAAGCACGGCTACCACGCTATCCTCCACCCGAAGCCGCCCAGCCTCGGGATGGTCACCCTCGCCGGCTACGAGTTCCCCGGCATCTGGGTGAGCTACGCGGTCCTCATCGGCGCCATCGTCTTCGAGACGTACGCCCTGGCGAAGGCGTACAAGGCGATGAAGCTCCAGATCGAGAAGCACGAGTGGTCGGGCTTTCGCGAGGCGTTCCGCAAGACCAGTGACGTGACGACGCTGACCGCCCTGACCGAGGACGCCATCGCCCTGGCGGGTGCCGCCATCGCGCTCGTCGGCATCTACCTCTCGCGGGTCACCGGCAACGGCATCTACGACGCCGTCTCCGCGTTCCTCATCGGCCTCATGCTGATGGGCTTCGCCATCGCGCTGGCCTGGGAGAACAAGCGCCTGCTGCTCGGCGAGTCCCTCCCCGAGGACGCCGAGAGCCCGCTCCGTGACATCGTCCGCGACTACACCGGCGTCACGAAGGTCGAGGACTTCCGGACGGTCTACTTCGGCCCCGGCCGCGCCATCGTCACCGCCGACGTGGCCTTCGACCCCGAGATGGACACCGAAGCCATCGACGACACCATCACGGCCATCGAGAAGGAACTCCAGTCACACGACGGCCAGATCAAGAAGGTCTACATCGAGCCCGAGGTCAGGGGTTCCCCCGCGGTGTAACACGGCGGCCGGGCACGAGCGTAGCCGCCTTCGGGTATAGGTATTCCATTCGTACCCCCGATATAGGACGGTCTTACCCCCAGAGAACGAGTGATTAGCTTAGTGGGCACCCTGCATCGGTGCGGGGTGATGACTCGTTACAACCGACGTGAATTTCTGACAGTCAGTGGAGCAGTGCTCGGTGGCATCGCCGCAGGCGGCACGGTCACAGCGCGTGAATCCGCGACGCGCTACCTCGTCGACCTGAAGCCGAACGCGCGACTGGGGACGGTGAACGTGGTACACGACCTTTCACAGGTCGGGCTCGCGGTCGTGGAGGGCCGCGAGCGCGACGTTCGCCGGCTCGGGACGTACGCGCCCGACATCGAACTGGAACTGGCGAAGCCGGCTGCTGAGTACGTCGGCCCTGCGGCAGTCGCGGGCTACGACGACCCGTTGTACGGGCTCCAGTGGGACAAGCAGGCGATGGGAATGTCCGACGTTCACGCGATGTGCACGGGTACGAAAGCGCGTGTCACTATCATTGACTCGGGTATCGACGCGACCCACAAAGACCTCGAGGTGAACACGACGCTCTCGAAGAACTTCACCGACGACGACTACGGGGCTGGAAACCCGGCAGGTGGCTACCACGGGACTCACGTCGCCGGCATCGCGGCCGCCACGGCGAACAACAGCGAGGGCGTCGTCGGTGTCGCTCCCGAGGCAGAACTCGTCGACTGCCGCGTGTTCTCCCCGGAGGCGCTGGCGAGCTTCGCCGATATCCTCGCCGCGATCGCCCACGCGACCGAAATCGAGAGCGACGTAGCGAACCTCAGCCTCGGCGCCTACCCGGTGCCCCGACAGGCCCTCGGCCAGTTCTACGGGAAAGCGCTCAACCGCGTGATGACCTGGGCGAACAGCATGGGCACGCTCCTCGTTATCTCGGCCGGGAACGACGCAGCAAACCTTCAGCACGACAAGAACCTCATCAGTCTCCCGAACGAGGGTGCTCAGGCCCTCTCGGTGGCCGCAACCGGACCCATCGGGTTCGGCTGGGGAGACGAGGGAATGGAAGCGCCCGCACACTCCCCGTCGTTCTACACCAACTACGGCACCAACGCAATCACGCTGGCAGCACCCGGTGGTGACGCGGACCTCTCTGCCATCGGGACTGGCGTTCCCTGGCACCTCGACCTCGTGCTCAGCACCGTCTCTGAGCCTGTCTTCGACGACGATGGGAACTACCTCAATTCGAGCACCGGCTACGGCTGGGCCGCAGGCACCTCAATGGCCGCCCCGCAGGTCGCGGGTGCGGTCGCGCTCCTCAAGAGCGCAGAGCCGACACTCAACGCGAACCAGGTCGAGAGCATCCTCAAACGCTCGGCGTCCGTGCCGGACGGGTACGACAAGACGTACTACGGCGCAGGGTTCCTGAACCCGTACGCGGCGCTCGAATCGCTCTGAAACGGCGGGAGAATCAGTCGTCGTCGGCAAGCAACTGTTCTATCTTCTCGTCCGAGAGGACGTCCAGCAGGCTCTCCCCCTCCTCGAGCCGTCGGCGGTCCTCGTCGGTGAGTATCTCCTCCAGTTTCTTCTCCTCGATGCGCTCGCGCAGGTCGTCGTCGAGGTCGTCGAGGTCGTATCCTGGGACAGGCATGACAGGGACAACTATGGTACATGCTACCTTATCACTACACCCGAATTCATCAAGGTCGAAGGCACCCGCGGCCGAACCCTTTTGACCCAGAACGGGCAATCACACGGTGTGTCCGAGGTCAACGCGTATCTCCGCTTCTTCCCCTACGACGAGCCCTACGAGAACCAGGGCGAGGCGATGGATCGCATCCACACCTCGCTCGAACGGGGCCAGGACGTGCTGTTCGAGGGGGCCTGCGGGACGGGGAAGACGCTGTCGGCGCTGGTGCCGGCGCTGGAGTACGCACGCGAGACGGAGAAGACGGTCGTCATCACGACCGACGTCCACCAGCAGATGCGCCAGTTCGTCCAGGAGGCGCGCGCCATCACGAAACACGAGCCCATCCGCGCCGTGGTGTTCAAGGGCAAGGCCTCGATGTGTCACATCGACGTGGGCTACGAGGAGTGCCAGGTGCTGCGGGACAACACCCGGGAACTGGTCGACGCGCGCATGGAGGCGGCCCAGCTCCGCGACCGCGAGCGCGAACTCCTCTCGGCGGCCCAGGAGGGCGAGGAGAAGGCGGTCGAGGCCCGCGAGGCGGTCGTGGACGAACTCGAGTCGGTGAGCGACCGCGCGCAGGCCATCAGCGAGGAGAAGAACGTCTGTGACCACTACCGGAACAACCTGACCGGGAACACCGACGAGTTCTACCAGTGGCTGTTCGACGACGTGCGCACGCCCGACGACGTGTACGAGTACGCACACGAGCGCACGATGTGCGGGTACGAGTTGCTCAAGGAGAGCATGGAGGGCATCGACCTCGTGGTGGCGAACTACCACCACCTGCTCGACCCGATGATCCGCGAGCAGTTCTTCCGGTGGCTCGGGCGCGACCCCGAGGACGTCATCACGGTGTTCGACGAGGCGCACAACGTCGAGGGGGCGGCCCGGGACCACGCGACCCGCACCCTCACCGAGCAGACGCTCGACCAGGCGCTGGAGGAACTCGACGAGAGCGAGGACGCGCGGGCCGAGCGCGCCGAGACCGTCCTCCGAGCGTACCGCGACGCGCTCGTCGATATCTACGAGGACTCGTTCTCCTTCGGCGAGCGCGAGCAGGTCGGCGACGACTGGGAGGACGTGGCGGTCGCCAGCGACTCCGGCCGGGACGACCTGACGATGGCGTTCCTCCAGGAGCACTACGACGGGCTGGACTACAAGGCCGACCTGGAGGCGGCGGTGATGCTCGGCAAGGAACTCGACGACCAGTACGAGGAGGCGTACAAGAACGGCGAGGCGACCACCCGCCAGGAGTGCCAGACCCTGCAGGCCGCGGCCTTCGTCGGCGCGTGGATGCGCGAGGGTACCGACGAAGGGTTACACCCGGTCGCCTCGGTCCGGCGCGACCAGGGCACCGACGAGGTCTATGGAAGAGCAGAACTCTACACCTGCATCCCGCAGGAGGTCACGAAGGAGCTGTTCGAGGAGGTCCACGCGACCGTCCTGATGAGCGCGACGCTGCGCCCCTTCCACGTCACCGAGGACGTGCTCGGCCTCACGAACCCGGTGAACATGGCCTACGGGCTCCAGTTCCCGTCGGAGCGCCGCCGGACCTACGCGGTCTCGACGCCGGCGCTGTTCGCCAGTGCCCGCGACGACCCCGCGGTCCAGCAGGAGGTCGGCGAGACCCTGCACGACGTGGCCCGGTTCACCCCCGGCAACACGCTCGTGTTCACCCCGAACTACTCCGAGGCCGCCCGGTACGCCGAACGCCTGCGACAGGAGGGTCACCAGAACGTCTACCTCGACAAGGCCGGCGTCAGCGCGGACCAGCTCCGCGAGGACTTCACGGCCGACGACGACGCCGTCCTGCTCACGTCGCTGTGGGGCACCCTCGCCGAGGGCGTGAGCTTCGACGGCGACGACGCCCGCACCGTGGCCGTCCTCGGCGTCCCCTACCCACATCTCGACGATAGAGCAGAGGCGGTCCAGCAGGCGTACGGGAAGGCGTTCGGCCGGCCCAGCGACAAGGACCCCGGCTGGAAGTACGCGGTCGAGATTCCGACGATCCGGAAGACGAGACAGGCGCTCGGGCGGGTCATCCGGTCGCCCGACGACTTCGGCGTCCGGGTGCTGCTGGACGAGCGATACACGGCCAGAAGCAAGGGCGAGATGGGCAAGTACAGCGTGCGGGACACCTTCCCGGCCGAGGAGCGCGACGAGATGCTCGACATCAAGCCCGAGAAGTTGAAGTTCGCGATGATGAACTTCTATCAGGACATGGAGGCGTACGACGGGGCGCCGCCGCAGCCGTGAACGCGCTCCTGCATTTCCGATTTTGGTCCAGCTTTTGCAAACGAGCCGACAGGCGAGTGCGACAAAAGGTGGATGGACGTGTACGACGGGGCGCCGCCGCAGCCGTGAGAATCGAGAGACGGTACTGAGGCTGTTCGTGTCGACGAGTAGACCACTTGCGCTAGCGTCCATGACCGCACAGCACCACACCACACCACACCCTCCCCAGCCGACTCCCTTCGTTTCACTTCGGTCGTCCCTCGCGCGCCCTCACCTCGTGGCTTCGCTATCGCTCAGCACACTCGAAAGCGCACGCCACTCGATTCGTGAAAATTCGCGACTCACGCCGGCAGGCTGACCCGGCCCGCAACCTCCCGGTACCGCGAGTCGAAGAACTCCAGCTGGGTGACGGTCCACGTCACCGGCTCGATGTCCTGCTCCAGCAGCCGGTCGGCGGCCGACTGCGGGGCGTCCCGGGCGATGGTGACGTGCGGGACGTAGTCCTCGCCCTCCAGCCCGCCGATGGCGCCGAACTCGTCGACCAGACGCTCGTGGAGCTGCTGGAGCCCGGGGCTCTCGACCTCGAAGTAGACGACGGGCGCGGTGCCCTTCGTGGGCTGCTCGAAGCAGCCCAGCCCGGTCACCTGCACCTCGAAGGCGGGTTGCCCGCGCAGGGCCCGGCGGACCTCGTGCTCGCGCACCGCGAAGTGCTCTGGGTCACCGATGCGCTTGGCGAGGAGCGTGTAGTCCTCCCGGACGCGGTCGAACTCGGTGAGGAGGGGATGGAGGTCGCTGGCGAGGCGGGCGACCGACCCGGGGACCGGGACGTTGACGCTGTACACGGTCGAAGTCGGCCGGCGAGCGAAAAGAGCGTGACGGTCCGGCTCAGAGGTTGTCGGTCAGCCAGAGCACGATGAGGGCGATGATGGCGAGCCCGAGCAGCGGCCGGAACGGCCCCAGCAGTGCGCCGAAGATGCCCAGTATCTCGCCCACGACCTCCAGCCCGATCCAGATGACCACCAGTACGAGGACGATGCGAAGCAGCGACTCCACATCGAGGTCGGCTCGGTTGTCGAACATACGCTATCGTGGGGGTCGGCTGGACATAAAACCAGTTCCAAACCGATAATGTGCGTGTCATTCTCACACCTGTAACTTTTGCTGCCCCGCAAGGTTTTAATAGCAACATGATTCTAACTCTGGGTACGATGAAGCAACACCGCAGTCACCTCGCGCACTCGTTCTCCGCGAGCGGTGTTGCTGTCCGACGACCGCGACGACGACCGGCCCGTTAGGGCCTACTACATTCTCACCATCGCGGCGCACAGTTTGCAACTACACACGGACGGCGGACGGTAGTCCGTCGGTCACAACACGGACACGGAATGACACAGCACACATCGGACACCACGACGGAATCGAACCAGAAGGTAGCACTCGCGTTCTCGGGCGGCCTCGACACCACGGTCTGCGTCCCGCTCCTCAAAGAGGAGTACGGGTACGACGAGGTCATCGGCGTCACGGTCGACGTCGGCCAGCCGGAAGCGGAGTTCGCCGAGGCGGAGGAGACCGCCGAGGCGCTCGGCCTCGAACACTACGTCGTCGACGCCAAGGACGAGTTCGCGGCACTCTGTCTCGACTCGGTGAAGGCGAACGCGACCTACCAGGGCTACCCCCTGGGGACGGCGATGGCCCGCCCGGTCATCGCGAAGGCCATCCTCGAAGTCGCGGAAGAACAGGGCTGCACCGGCATCGCCCACGGCTGCACGGGCAAGGGCAACGACCAGCTGCGTTTCGAGGCGGTCTGGCGTGACTCCTCGCTGGAGGTCATCGCGCCGGTCCGCGAACTCGGCCTGACCCGCAAGTGGGAGAAGGAGTACGCCGACGAGAAGGGCCTCCCCGTCGAGGGCGGCAACGAGGGCGACTGGTCCATCGACACGAACCTCTGGAGCCGCTCGGTCGAGGGCAAGAACCTCGAGGACCCGAGCTACGTCCCGCCGGAGGACATCTACGAGTGGACCGACGCCCCGACGGGCGAGACGACCACCATCGACATCACGTTCGAGAACGGCTACCCGGTCGCCGTCGACGGCGAGTCCTACGAGCCGGTCGAACTCATCGAGTACCTGAACGAGTTCGCGGGCGCGTACGGCGTCGGCCGCACCGACATGATGGAGGACCGCATGCTCGGCCTGAAGGTACGCGAGAACTACGAGCACCCGGCCGCGACGGTCCTGCTCGAGGCTCACGAGGGCCTCGAACAGCTCGTGTTCACGAAGGAGGAGCGCGACTTCAAGCCCCAGGTCGAGAACCAGTGGGCCCAGAAGGCCTACGAGGGCCTCGTCGACGCGCCCCTCATGCAGAGCCTGAACGCGTACATCGACCAGAGCCAGACGAAGGTCACCGGGAAGGTGACCGTCAAGCTCCAGGGCGGGATGGTCCGCGTGGTCTCCCGCGAGTCCGAGTTCGCGGTCTACTCCGAGTCCGCGGCCTCGTTCAACACGGAGACGGTCGACGGCATCGAACAGGAGGACGCGACGGGCGTGGCGAAGTACCACGGCTTCCAGTCGCGCCTCGCGAACTCGGTGGCGAAGCAGGCCGAGGCAGACGACGTCGAACTCCCCGCAGACGACTGAGATGACGGGCGACGAGAGCGACGAGGGGACGGCCGTCCGCGGCGACCGCTTCAGCGGCGGCCCCGCCCGCGGCTTCCTCTCCTCGCTCGACGACGACGAGCGCATCTTCGCGGCCGACGTGGCCGTCGACCGCGCCCACGTGGTCATGCTGGCCGAGCAGGGCATCGTCGACGCCGAGACGGCGGGCACCATCCTGCAGGCGCTGAACGTCGTCGAGGTCGAGGGGCACGCGATGCTCCCCGACGGCGAGGACGTCCACGAGGCCATCGAGAGTGCAGTCATCGAGCAGGTCGGCCCCGAGGGCGGCAAGATGCACACCGCGCGCTCGCGCAACGACGAGGTGGCGACCTGCATCCGCCTGCGCCTGCGCGAGGACGTCCTGGAAGCCATCGAGGCGGTCTGTGACCTGCGCGCCGCGCTCGTCGCGGGCGCCGAAGAGCACGCCGACACGGTGATGCCCGGGTTCACGCATCTGCAACACGCGCAGCCGACGACGGTCGGGCACTACCTGCTCTCCTACGAGCAGGCCCTCGCCCGCGACACGGCGCGCCTGTTCGACGCCTTCGAGCGCGTCAACCAGAGCCCGCTCGGGGCGGCCGCGTTCGCCGGCACCCCCTTCGACGTGGACCGCGAGCGCACCGCGGAGCTGCTGGGCTTCGACGGCGTCCTGACGAACTCGATGGACGCCTCCTCGGCGCGCGACTTCCTCGTGGAGGTCGCCTCGGCGATGGCGAACCTGGCGACGACCCTCTCGGGCCTCTCGGAGGACGTGGTCATCTTCGCGAACCAGGGCTACCTGGACCTCTCGGACGACTACTCCTCGACCTCCTCGATCATGCCCCAGAAGAAGAACCCCGACACGTTCGAACTCGTCCGCTCGGTCGCGGGCGAGGCGAACAGCGGGCTGACGGGCATCCTGACGACGCTGAAGGGGCTGCCCCGCGCGTACAACCGCGACCTGCAGAACGCGACCCCGCACGTCTGGGACTCGGTCGATGCCGTGACCGAGGCGGTCGGCGTGGCCGCGGGTGGCATCGCGACCGCGACCTGGGAGGAAGAGGCGCTGGCCGAGGCGGCCGGCTCGAACTTCTCGACCGCGACCGGCGTGGCGGACCTGCTGGCGATGGAGGGCGTCCCCTTCCGCACCGCCCACGAACTCGTGGCGAAGGCGGGCGAGTCCGGCGCCGACTACGCGGCGCTCGATGCTGCGGCACAGGCGGTCCTCGGCGAATCGCTCGACACCTACGTCGAGCAGTCGGCGGTCGAGGCCGCACTCGACCCGGCCGAGAGCGTGGCGATGCGCGACTCGGTCGGCGGCCCCGCGCCCGGGGCGGTCGCCGCTGCGCTCGAAGCGGCCGAGGCGACCCTCACCACCGACACCGACGAACTCGAGTCGAAACAGGGGGCCCTCGGCGACGCCCACACCGACCTGATGGCAGAGGTGAACGAGTATGTCTGAGGGACAGCACACCCGACCACGACCACGACGACTTCTCCCACGAGTCCCACCACGGGACAAATGAACGAAATCCGATAACTTAATTCGGGAATGTGGTTCATCGCACCGTTTTCACCACGTAGAGCCATCAGTAGTTGTGTAAAAGTTTTGGTAAGTTCGGAAGTTTTAAGAGTGTGTATCGCCCATGGACACGTGATGACAGAATGCATCGAGTGCGGGGCCGACGTGACCCTGCACGACGACATCGAAGCCGGAGAGATCCTCGACTGTACCACCTGTGGTGCCGAGCTCGAAGTGCTCAGCACGGACCCCGTCGAACTCGACGTGGCACCCGAGCTCGAAGAGGACTGGGGGGAATAAGCCGATGAAGGTCGGACTGCTCTACTCCCGGATCCGCAGGGACGAGAAGCTACTCCTCTCGGAACTGCGCGAGCGTGGCCACGAGGTCGTCAAGATCGACGTCCGGACCCAGCAGTTCGGCCTCACCGAACCGCCAGCCGTCTTCGAGGGCCTGGACGTGGTGCTCGACCGCTGTGTCGCGACCTCGCGCAGCCTCTACATCACGAAGTTCTGCGAGGCCTACGGCATCCCGGTCGTGAACTCGGCCGAGACCGCCGAGATCTGCGCCGACAAGGCCCAGAACAGCCTCGCGCTGGCCGGGGCGGGCGTCCCCACGCCCGAGACGAAGGTCGCGTTCACCACGGACGCGGCCCTCGAGGCCATCGAGGAGTTCGGCTACCCCTGCGTCCTCAAGCCCGTCGTGGGCTCGTGGGGGCGCCTGATGGCGAAGATCGACTCGCGCTCGGCCGCCGAGGCCATCCTCGAACACAAGGCCACGCTCGGGCACTACGAGCACAAGGTGTTCTACATCCAGGAGTTCGTCGCCAAGCCGGACCGCGACATCCGCGTGCTCGCCACCGACGGCGAGCCGGTCGCGGCGATGGCGCGCTCCTCCGAGCACTGGCTCACGAACGCCGCCAAGGGCGCCGAGACCCAGGAGTTCGAACTCGACGACGAGGCGAAGGAACTCGTCAAGAAGGCCTCGGCGGCGGTCGGCGGCGGCCTGCTCGGCATCGACCTCATGGAGACCGAGGAGGGCTACACCGTCCACGAGGTCAACCACACGGTCGAGTTCAAGTCGCTGAACGACGCGACGGCCATCGACGTGCCCGCGAAGGTCGTCGACTGGCTCGAATCCGTCGTCGGCACCGACGCGGAGACGGACGACGTGGCCGAGGTGACAGCCTGATGGGTGTGACGACGGCCACGGACGAGGCGACCGAGACCGTCTCCGCCAGCGTCGTCGGCGGCTCCGGCTTCACCGGCGGGGAACTCCTCCGCCTCATCGCCGGCCACCCCAACTTCGAGTTGACGCAGGCGACGAGTCGCCAGTACTCGGGCAAGTCCATCGGGAGCATCCACCCGAACTTCCGCGGCTCCGAGCTCCGTTTCACCGAACCGGACGACCTCGACTCGGTCGACGTGCTGTTCGCCGCGACGCCCCACGGCGTCACGATGGAGCACATCGACGCGTTCGAGGACGCGGCAGACACGGTCGTCGACCTCTCGGCGGACTTCCGCCTCGCCACCGAGGGACAGTACGACGACTGGTACGACGGGCACAGTTGCCCGGAGAAACTGGAGAAAGCGGAGTACGCACTCCCCGAGGTGAACCGCGAGAACCTGCCCGGAGCCGACATCATCGCCTCCGGCGGCTGCAACGCGACGGCCACCATCCTCGGGCTGAAGCCGCTGGCCGACACGGGTGTCCTCGACGACGCGCACGTCGTCGTGGACGTGAAGGTCGGCAGTAGCGAGGGCGGCGCGGGCGGCGGCGAGGCGTCCAGCCACGCCGAGCGCTCGGGCGTCGTCCGCCCCTACGCGCCGACGGGCCACCGCCACGAGGCGGAGATAGAGCAGTGGCTCGGGCTCTCGGTGTCGTTCACCTGCCACGCCGTGGACATGGTCCGCGGCGCGAGCGCGACCTGCCACGTCTTCCCGGATGGGCCGGTCTCGAAGCGCGACCTCTGGACCGCCTACCGCGAGGCCTACGAGGACGAACCCTTCATGCGCCTCGTCGCCGGCGGCTCCGGCTCGTACCGCTACCCCGAACCCAAGGCCGTCGCCGGCACGAACTACGGCGACGTCGGCTTCGAACTCGACGCCGCGAACAAGCGCGTCGTCGTGTTCTCGGCCATCGACAACATGATGAAGGGGTCGGCCGGGCAGGCCGTCCACGCCGCGAACGTCGCGCTGGGATTCGAGGAGACTGCTGGACTGGAGTTCACGGGGCTGCACCCCGTGGGGAGTCCCTGAATGACGGTAGTCGTGAAAATCGGCGGTGCCCGCGCCGTCAACCCGGCAGGGGCACTCGCCGACGTGCAGGACCTCGTCGCCTCCGGCGAGCAGGTCGTGGTCGTCCACGGCGGCTCGACCGCGGTCGACGAGACGCTCAAGGCCCTCGGCAAGGAGCCGACCTACGTCGAGACGCCCGGCGGCGTCGTCGGCCGCTTCACCGATGCGGAGACCATGGAGGTGTTCCAGATGGTCATGCCGGGCAAGCTCAACACGCAACTGGTCGAGGGGCTCCAGAACCAGGGCGTGAACGCGGTCGGCCTCTCCGGGGTCGACGGCGGCCTCCTCACGGGCAAGCGCAAGTCCGCGGTCCGCGTCCTCGAGGACGGGAAGAAGAAGATCAAGCGCGGTGACCACTCCGGCAAGCTCGAGGCCGTGAACACCGACCTCCTCGACACCCTGCTCTCGGGCGGCTACACGCCGGTCGTGACCGTCCCGATGCTCGGCGAGGAGCGTGACGGCAGCCTGACCGCGGTGAACGCCGACGCCGACCGCGCCGCGGCCCACGTCGCGGGCGCACTCGGCGCGGCCCTCGTGGTCCTGACCGACGTCTCCGGCGTCTACGCCGACCCCGAGGACGCCTCGACCCGCATCGACACGGTCGAAGATTCCGAGGGCTGGGACGCCCTCGAAGCCGCCGCGGAGGGCTTCATGACGAAGAAGGTGATGGCGACGAAGGAAGCCCTCGAAACGGGTGCAAGCTCTGTCGTCGTCGCCACCGCGAACGCCGACGAGCCCATCCAGTCCGCGCTCGCGGGCGACGGCACGACGATTCTCCCGAGTGCCCTCGGGCTCTCCAACGACGACCAGCAGGAGGTGACGCAGTAGATGTCCAACGACTTCGTCTTCTCACGCAAACCCATCAGCATCGAACGCGGCGAGGACGTGTTCCTCTACGCCGACGACGGCACCGAGTACCTCGACATGGGCGCGAGCTACGCCTGCACGCCCGCCGGCCACTCCCATCCGGACGTGGTCGGGGCAGTCCAGGAGCAGGTCGCAGACCTCACGTTCGTCCAGGGCTCGTACCCGACGAGTTCGCGCGACGAACTGTACGAGAAACTCGGGGCGCTCGCACCCGGCGAGGTCAGCAACGTCTGGCTCTGCAACTCCGGGACCGAAGCGAACGAGGCGGCGCTGAAGTTCGCCCGGAGCGCGACCGAGAACACGAAGATCGTCGCCACGAAGCGCGGCTTCCACGGCCGCACCATGGGCGCGCTCTCGGCCACGTGGAAACCGAAGTACCGCAAGCCCTTCGAGCCGCTGCTGGACGACGTGGAGTTCGTGAGCTACGGCGATTCGGAAGAACTCGCCGAGGCGGTCGACGACGACACCGCCGCGGTCATCCTCGAACCCGTCCAGGGCGAGGGTGGCGTCAATCCGAGTACGACCGAATTCCTCGAAGCGGCCCGCGAGGCCACCGAGGAGAACGGTGCCGCACTGGTCTTCGACGAGGTCCAGACCGGCCTCGGCCGGACCGGCTCGTTCTGGGCCTGCGAGGCCGCGGGGGTCACGCCCGACATCGTGACGAGTGCGAAGGGCCTTGCAAATGGGCTCCCGCTGGGCGCGACGCTGTGTGCCGACTGGATCGCCGAGGACGCGGGCCCCCACGGCTCGACGTTCTCGGGCGGCCCGGTCGTCTCCGCGGCTGCCGCTGCGACGCTCGACGTCATCGTGGACGAGGACCTGCCCGGGAACGCGCAGGCGGTCGGCGACTATCTGGTCTCGGAACTCGAAGCCGCCGACCTGCCGGTGCGTGAGGTCCGCAACGCCGGCCTGCTCGTCGGTATCGAGGTCGGCCGCAAGGCGAACAGGGTCCTGCGCGACCTCGCGATGGAGCACCAGATACTCGCGCTCCCCGCGGGGCGCACCGTGGTCCGGCTGCTCCCGCCGCTGACGATGACGGAGGCGCACGCCGACGAGGTCGTCGAGGCACTGGTCGACATCCTGGGGACGGAGGAATGAGCACGAGCATGGCAACCGCAGTCAGCGACGGGGTCGCCCGCGAACTGCTCGAATCCATGGTCTCCATCCCCTCGCCCTCGGGCGAGGAGACGGCCGCCGCCGAGCGCCTGCGCAACTTCTTCCAGGAACACGACCGCGAGGCGTACATCGACGAGGTCGGGAACGTCCGCGCCCCGGCCGACGACTCGGTCCTGCTGACCTCCCACATCGACACGGTGCCCGGCGACATCCCGGTCCGCATCGAGGAGGAGGACGGCGAGACGGTCCTCTGGGGCCGCGGGACCGTCGACGCGACCGGCCCGCTGTGTGCTATGGCCGTCGCGGCGGTCCGCACCGGCGTCTCCTTCGTCGGCGTCGTCGGCGAGGAGTCCGACTCCCGCGGGGCGCGCTACCTCGTCGAGGACCGTGCAGAGCCCGACGCCGTCATCAACGGCGAACCCTCGGGCTGGGACGGCGTGACGCTCGGCTACCGCGGCTTCCTCACCGCGCAGTACACGGCCCACACCGACTCGGCGCACACCTCGCGCCCCGAGCCCAACGCCATCCAGGACGCGATGGCCTGGTGGGAGCGCGTCGAGGACGCGTACCCGCCGGCCGCCGACGGCGAGGTGTTCGACTCCGTGACGGCGAAACCCGTCGCCATCGACGGGGGCGTCACCGCGGACGGCCTCGCCTACGAGGCGACGATCGACGCACAGTTCCGGATTCCGCCCGGCACCGACGCCGCGGCCATCCGCGAGACGGTCGAAGCCGCGCTGGCTGCGGGTTCCATCGAGTGGGACGACCACATCCCGCCCGTGATGGTGAGCCCGCGAAGCGAGGTCGCGCGAGCGTTCCGCGTCGCGATACGCCGACGAGGGGGCGACCCCCGCCTCCTCCGCAAGACCGGCACCGCCGACGTGAACCTGTACGCCGCCGCGTGGGACTGCCCGATGGCCACCTACGGCCCGGGCGACTCCGCACTGGACCACGCGCCGGACGAACGTATCGCGCTGTCCGACTACGACGACGCCATCGCGGTCTTAGAGACCGTCTCCGACGAACTGCAATGAGCACCCACACCGACTCCACCACACCGATGCCAGCACAGACCACGAAGCACTTCCTGACCGTCGACGACCTGAGCACAGCCGAACTCGACGCTGTCCTCGAGCAGGCGGCGACGTACAAGCAACAGCTCGATGCGGGCGAGTCCCACGCGGACCTCGCCGGCAAGACGCTGGCCATGCTCTTCGAGAAGCCCTCGACGCGCACCCGCGTCTCCTTCGAGACGGGGATGACCCAGCTCGGCGGGCACGCCGTCTTCCTCGGCCCGGACGACACGCAACTCGACCGCGGCGAACCCATCAAGGACACGGCGCGTGCCCTCTCGGGCTACGTCGACGTCATCATGGCCCGCCTGTTCGACCACGACGACCTCACCGAACTCGCGGCATATGCCGACGTACCGGTCGTCAACGGCCTCACGGACGACGCCCATCCCTGCCAGACGCTCGCGGACCTGCAGACCATCCAGGAGACATTCGGCGACCTCTCGGAGGTGTCGGCGGCCTGGGTCGGCGACGGCAACAACGTCGCCCAGTCGTTCGCGAAGGGCTGTGCCATGACCGGCGTCGACCTGACCGTGGCGACCCCCGAGGGCTACGGGCTCAGCGACGAGACGCTCGACGCCTGTGCCGACCTCGGCGACGAGCCGGCCGTCACCACCGACCCGGCCGAGGCCGTCGCCCAATCCGACGTGGTGTACACCGACGTGTGGGTCAGCATGGGCGAGGAGGACGAGCGCGAGGAGAAGGTCGCCGCCTTCGACGGCTTCCAGCTCAACGGCGACCTGCTCGCGGGCACCGACGCGAAGGTCATGCACTGCCTGCCCGCCCACCGCGGCGAGGAGGTCGACGACGAGACCATCGAGGGCGAGCGCTCGCTGGTCTGGCAGCAGGCCGAGAACCGCATGCACGCCCAGAAGGCGCTCCTGACTAGTGTAGTGCGCGGGTTCTGACCAGCATCGCCAGCACGAGTCCGAGCAGGAGTCCGTAGACGACGTGCCCGACGAGGGGCATGACGGCGAGATTCGGGAGCGGGAGCCCCGGCCCGAAGCCGACGTTGTTCAGCCAGAGCGGCCACAGGAACACGATGTTGAGTGCCCACAGTGCGACGCCGAAGGCGACCGCCGTGCCGATGCCGACGTGGTAGGCACCTACCGTCTCGCGGAGCGGTTCCCGGTCGACGGCGACCCCGAACAGCGCGCCGAACAGGACGCTGTGGGCGAGGTGTGCCATCCAGCCCACGCTCAGGCTCGGCTCGCCGAGGGTGTACATCGCGCCGATGGCGGTCATCCGGCCGAGCTGGAACTGGATGAGCACGCCGAAGACGAGCCCGGCGACGAGGCCGCCGATGCCACCCCCCAGCGCCATCGCGTTACGGTTCTGTATCGGGTCGGTCGTGTCGGTCGACGTGGACATACCCGCAACGTCCCTGCCCGTATAAAAAGCGATGCCCCGGTCGTGTGTCCGGGATGCACGCGTTGGTGGCTATCACCACCACGTCACTGCGGTTGCGTCCCGGTCTCGGCCTCGACGGCCCCGGTCGTGAAGGTCACGAGCGGGTACACCGCGCCGAGGACGCCGCCGAAGGCGAGGTGCCCGACGAGGCTGGTGGTGCTGATGTTCGGGAAGGCCGGGGCGCCGGCGAAGCCGACGGCCTGCAGCCAGAACGGCATCACCGTGACCGCGAGTATCGCCCAGAGTACGATACCGAACACGATTCCTGCGGCGATGTTCTTCTGGACGTCCGCCCCGACCTGGGGCAGTTGCTCGTGGAGCGCGGCGAAGGCCACCCCGAGGACCGCCGAGATGGACATGTGGATGGTCCAGCCGGCCAGCCCGCCGGAGAGCCCGAGCAGCGCCGGGATGCCGTTCTCGATGACGCCGGGGGCCTGCAGGGTCAGCAGGATGCCGAAGACGGCACCCCCGACGAGTCCGCCGACGACCCCGCCCTGCCATGCTTTCAGTTTGTTGGTAGTTTCAACGTCTGTGGGTGTTGTGGTTTCGGGTGCCATAGTATAAGATATGGGTCAGGACGGAATAGCACTGGTGCTTGTTGGCACGGGCCATGCACTCCCCAGGTGAGTGGAACGTTACCGTGACAGACGGTGTCGAAAGAATCAGGTAGAGCGCCGCCGGAGTACGAATCGAACGACAATGCCGGAGCCACTGCGAGCACGGGCGGGGGAACTCAGCGCCGACGAGATACTCGACGCGTTGCGGGAGGGACGGCGCGTCGTCATCACCACCGAGATGCTCGGCGTCGACCACGAGGTCACGCTGCGCCACGACGGCCGGATCTTCTACTGCGACACGCCGACCACGCTGCACAAACACGAGTCCGAGGACGAGATGCGCATGTGCATCGAGAAGCAGGGCTACATCGACATCGACCGCGAGGAGTAGTCTTTAGGCGCCACACCTCCATTCTCACGCTATGGCAGACGCGACGCCGGACGACCTCGGCGACCTCATGGAACAGCCAGACCCCGGCTTCCGCGAGGTCATGAGCTGCGTCTTCGGCATCCACCAGCACGAGACGCGGACGTACCTCGCGCTCATCGACCAGCCCGGCAGCACCGTCGAGGAACTCGCGGCGGAACTCGAACGGGACCGCAGCAACGTCAACCGGTCGCTGTCGACGCTGCTCGAACGCGGCCTCGCCTCGCGGGAACGCCGCCTGCTCGACTCCGGTGGCTACGTCTACCAGTACACCGCCGAGTCCCTCCCCGAGGCCAAGGAGATGCTCCACCAGGCGCTCGACGAGTGGACCGAGAACGTCCACGAGGTCATCGAGGAGTTCGACGGGGAACTGCCGGAGTAGTCGAATCGGCAGCCTTCGCGGAAACCTGCGTCTTTTTGCCCGCGTAGCGCAATCCGCCGATAATGAGTTCTCTCCCGCTGCACGCGGAGGCGCCGGCCGAGCCGGCCGAGGCCGACGACGGCGTCTGGCTCGAATGCATCGACTGCGGCGACACCTACGCACCGTTCGACGACATCCGCTACACCTGTGACTGCGACGCGCTGCTGGAGGTCCGCTACGCCGACCTGCCCACCTGGGACGAGTTCGAGGGCCGCGGCGTCTGGCGGTACTCGGCGGCGCTCCCCTTCGAGGTCGGGGTCACCCTGCCAGAGGGTGACACCCCCCTGCACCGGGTCCCCCGGCTGGAGGACGACATCGGCATCGAGAGCCTGCGCGTCAAGCACGAGGGGATGAACCCGACCGGCTCGTTCAAGGACCGCGGCATGACCATGGGCGTCCGCGTCGCCCAGGAACTCGGCGTGGACCGCCTCGCCTGCGCCTCGACCGGGAACACCTCGGCCGCGCTCGCCGCCTACGGCGCGCGTGCCGGGCTGGAGACGCTCGTGCTCCTGCCCGCCGGCAAGGTCGCCGCCGGCAAGGTCGCACAGGCCTCCCTGCACGGCGCCCGCATCCTCGAGGTCGACGGGAACTTCGACACCTGCCTCGACATCGTCCAGGACCTCGCATCGCGTGGCGAGGCGTACCTGCTCAACTCGCTCAACCCCTTCCGGCTGGAGGGTCAGAAGACCATCGGGCTGGAGATTCTCGAGGCCCACAGGGACGATTACGGCGAGTACCCGGACCGCATCGTCCTCCCCGTCGGCAACGCGGGCAACACCTCGGCGCTGTACAAGTGCTTCCGCGAACTCGTGCAGGCCGGCGCCCTCGAACCCGAGGAGGTCCCGAAGCTCACCGGCGTCCAGGCCGAAGGTGCGGCCCCGATGGTCGAAGCCATCGAGGCGGGCGCCGCGGACACCCGCCGCTGGGACGAGGTCGAGACCATCGCGACCGCCATCCGCATCGGCAACCCGGTGAACGCGCCGAAGGCCCTGCCGGGCATCCGCGAGACCGGCGGCACCGCCGTCGCCGTCAGCGACGAGGAGATCACCGCGGCACAGCGCGACCTCGCCGGCGAGGGTGTCGGCGTCGAACCCGCCTCCGCCGCCAGCGTCGCCGGCCTGCGCAAGCTCCGCGAACAGGGCGAGATCGCCGCCGACGAGCGCGTCGTCTGCCTGACCACCGGCCACCTGCTCAAGGACCCCGACGCGGCCGCCGAGGCCGGTGCCGACCCCGAGCCCGTCCCCGGCGACACCGAGGGCGTGCTCGACCACCTCGCCGAGTGACGCCGGTCGCGTCTGACACCCGTCCGCCGGCCGGCCGCCGCGTCTGACGCTCGTCCGTCACCGGTCTGCCGGCGTTTCTTGTAGTCGTGGTACCTCGTACCATACGTGTCACAGTACGCCACCTCAGCGCCGCGTGGCGCGACCCACACCGAGCAGTCGCAGGCCGCGGACGACCGCGCCGCGGACGAGCCGGACGCCGACGCCCTCAGAGAGCGCATCGACGAACTCGAACGCGAGCTCTCGGCCAGAGAGACGCAGGTACAGGCACTCAGACAACGCTACGAGACGGTCCTGGACGAACGCCAGCAGGACCGGTCGTCGTCACCCCAGTCGACACGACCGGGCCTGGTACAGACCCTGCTGACGCGATTGCAAGCGCTCCTCTCCTGACCAGCGGGCTTCTCCTCCTTCTGCTCCCCCCTACTTCGTCGCCTGCATGGACGCGTCGACCGCCGCACCGAGGTCGAACAGCGGGAGCGCGAAGAACAGCAGGAGACCGACGAGGAAGACCGGCCGCTCCCGCCACCGGTTCTGCCATCGCTTCGGACATGCCAGTACCGCCACGCGGGACGTGATATCTGTGCGCCTTGCTGTCGAAGTGAAGACAGGTCAGAAGATGTGCCGACCAAGACGGGTCGGCGCCGGGAGAAGAACCGGTTCGTGGCGGTTACTCGCCGCCGTTCAGGACGATCTGGCGCACCTCGATGATGCGGTCGTCGTCGTGGAGCGCCTGGATGGCCGCCTCGGGCACCTCGCTGTCGACGTTGTAGACGGTGAGTGCCTCCCCGCCGATGGTCTCGCGGGCGTTGAACATGCCGGCGATGTTCACGTCGTAGTCACCCATGACGCTGCCGATGAGGCCGATGACGCCGGGCTCGTCGGCGTTGCGCGCGACGACCATGCGGCCGTGCGGGATGGCGTCGACGCGGTAGCCGTCGACGCGGACGATGCGCGGGTCGTCGCCCGCGAACAGGGTTCCACAGACCGAGACCTCGTCGTCGCCGTCGGAGACCTTCACCGTGATGAGGCTCTGGAAGTCCTCGGCCGAACGGGTCTTGGACTCGGTGACCTCGACGCCGCGCTCCTCGGCGATGCGCGGGGCGTTGACCGCGTTGACCTGCCACTCCAGCGGCTCGAAGACGCCCTTGAGCGCGCTGGCGGTGACGAAGTCGACCTCCTCGTCGGCGATGTCGCCCTGGTAGACCACGGAGATGTTCTCGATGCGGTCGTCGAGCAGCTGGGCGGCGACCTTGCCGGCGGTCTCGGCGAGTTCGACGTACGGCTTCAGGCGTGGGAACGCCGTCTCGTCGATGGACGGGGCGTTCAGCGCGTTCATCACGGGTTCGCCGGCGAACGCGGCGACGACCTGCTCGGCGGTCGAGACGGCCACGTTCTCCTGGGCGGCCTCGGTGGACGCGCCGAGGTGGGGCGTGACGACGACGTCGTCGATGTCGAGCAGCGGGTTGTCCTCGGGGACGGGCTCCTCGGCGAACACGTCGACCGCAGCCCCGGCGAGCACGTCGTCCTCGACGGCGCGGGCGAGCGCGTCCTCGTCGACGACGCCACCGCGGGCGCAGTTGACGACGTAGCCGCCCGCGAGCTTGGCGAGTTCGTCGTCGGAGATCATGTTCGCCGTCTCGTCGGTCAGCGGGACGTGGACGGTGAGGAAGTCGGCGCGTTCGAGACACTCCTCGAGGTCGACGAGTTCGGCGCCGAGCTGTTCGGCGCGCTCCTCGGAGATGTACGGGTCGAACGCGACGAGGTCCATGCCGAGACTGTGGAACTTCTTCGCGACCTCCTGGCCGACGCGGCCGAGGCCGACGACGCCCAGGGTCTTCCCGTTGACCTCGGTCCCGAGGTAGTCGCCCTTGGCCCACTCGCCGCCCTTGAGGCGGACGTGGGCCTGCGGGATGGAGCGCGCGGCGGCGAACGCCATCGCGACCGTGTGCTCGGAGGCGGCGCGGACGTTGCCCTCGGGCGCGTTCGCGACGATGACCCCGTGGTCGGTCGCGGCCTCGATGTCGATGTTGTCGACGCCGATGCCGGCACGCCCGACGATGACGAGGTCGTCTGCGGCCTCGAACACCTCGCGGGAGACGTCCGTCCCGGAGCGGACGATGAGCCCGTTGGCGTCGGCCACTGCTTCGAGGAGGGCCTCGCCCTCCACGTCGTACGCTGTCTCGACCTCGTGGCCCGCATCCCGGAGCACGGCCAGGCCGGCGTCCGCGATGGGGTCGGTCACGAGTACCTTCATGCGCGTGGCAACCACCTCGGCGGTGTTAACGCTTCCTGTAACGGTTGAATTTCGTAGAATGAGAGGTTCTAGCACGCGTGATGTGAACTCACCTCAGTGCGGCGGTGCGTCGTCGTCCGGTGGTCCCCCACCACCCGACACTGTCTCGACCGCCGGGTCGGGTGGCGCCCCGGGCGGGGCGGCGGTCGGCGGGACGCCCGGTGGTTCCCCACCCTGCTCGGTGGCGGCCCGGTAGGCGTCGCGGTAGCGCGCCAGTTTCCGGTAGAGCACGTACCCGAAGGCGCCGTCGTAGGTCAGCACCAGCAGCGACCAGCCGATGTCGCCGAGGCCGAGCAGGTCCGGCAACGCCTCGGCGATGAGGACGTTGAACGTCGCGTGGACGACCACGACGACGAGCAGGCCCTTCAGGACGATGGCGCCCGCGTGCTCGCGGTTGAACCGGGCCAGCCCGAGGTAGTAGCCCGCGAACGCGGTGTAGAGGACGTGCCCCGGCGCGCTGAGCAGGCGGGTCGCCGCCACGTCCCCCAGCACGAACGCGAGTGGGGTGTACGGCTGCTGGAGGGCGACCAGCGCCTCCTGCATGAGGAAGCCGACGTTCTCGTAGGTCGCGAAGGCCAGGCCGGCCACGGCGCCGTAGACCGCCCCGTCGACGACCCGGCCGAACTGCCGGTCGTCGGTGTAGGCGTACAGGCGCACCGCCAGCAGTTTCGCCACCTCCTCGCCGGGTGCGACGACGAGGAAGGCGTAGAGGACGACCCCGACCAGTGGCAGGGACTCGACGCCACCCAGCGCCGTGTTCCAGGTGACCGCCAGCGCCGCCAGGAGGACGCCGAGCGCGAAGGTGACGACCAGCGACCGCAGTGCCAGTCCGGGCGCGAAGACGGCCCAGAGCGAGACCGTGATGCCGGCCGCGAGGACGACCGACAGCAGGGTGTACGCCCCGAGTCCGGGCACGAGCCAGAGGACGACGAGCGTCGCCCCGGCCGAGGCCGTCGCGACGACGAACAGGACGGCCACGAGCAGGACCTTCCAGTACCCACCGATGCCCCGCCCGGCTGCCAGCGCGACCCGGTCGAGCACGCTCCGTGGTTCCCAGGTCGACACCTCGTAGAGGTCGCGCTCGTCGCCGAGCGCCCGGGTCGGCTCCCGACCGACCTGTGCGTCGTCGGGCGACCAGTGGACGATTCGATGCAGCCGCGTCGTGAGTCGTCGTAGTGGCATACTCCCCCCATCCGGCCGGAGCGTCCCGGCCGGTCGGACACGGCCAGCACTAGGCGACCGACGCGGATAACGCCTCACAGCACTCAATCGGCCGAGGACTGGGGTCCCGGATTACGGGACCGGGCAGGAAGAGGGTTGAAATATCATCGGTCCAAATGCTCGCCAGTGAGCGAACGCGCCGAGGTACCGCTGGACGCCGCGTCGCTGGCCCCCGGGACGAACCTCCTCGTCGCCGGCCCCGCGATGACCGGGAAGCGCCAGCTGCTGTACCACCTGCTCGGACACTCGGGCGAGGCCGACCACGCGACCAGCATCGTCACCACCCGGAAGGCCGCCGACACGGTCGAACGCGAGTACCGGGCCGTCGACCCCGACGTGACCCGGCTCGGCATCGTCGACTGCGTGAGCCGCCAGCGCGGGTTCGGTACCGTCGAGGAGTCCCCGACCCGCCGGTACGTCGGCAACGCCGGCGACCTGACCGGTATCGGCATCCGGACCAGCGAGTTCATGCGCCGGTTCCAGGCGGACGACACCGTCGACACCGCCAGCGTCGGGCTGCACACCTCCTCGACGGTGCTGATGTACACGGAGCTCCGGCGCGTCTTCCAGTTCTACCACGTCATGACCGGCCGCGTCGAGTCCGCGGGCTACACCGGCGTCTTCGTCATCGACACGCCGACCGCCGACAACGCACTCGCCGTGTTGAAACAGCTGTTCGACGGGCTCGTCGAGGTCAGAGAATCCGAGGACGGCCGCCAGCTCCGGGTGCGGGGTATCGAGGCCGGGCCGCGGCAGTGGACGGGGTTTTGACTACTCCCCGAGGAAGTCGAGCGTCGTATCCACCAGCGGCGACGCCTGCCGGTCCGTGACGACGACCACGCCCGCCCACTCCCCGTCTGGGAACACCGCGACGACGACCTCCTCGAAGAAGCGCAGGGTCGCGTTCAACTCGCCGAAGTCGTACAGCGACTGCTCGGTCGGCGGGTCGCCCAGTCCCTTCATCGTCAGCGTCTTCACGCGCTCGTCGAGTTCGTGGTCGGTGAACTGCTCGCGGATGTCCTCGCGGACGTGGACGACCTCGCGCTCGTCGCCCTCGTACCGGAAGACGAGCCGGAGCGTCGTCTCGGTCGCCTCGTCGATGCGCTCGACCAGTCGGCGGAGGTCGCGGTCCTCGACCCCCTCCAGCGTGTCGTCCATCGGCAGGACGTTCCGGGTGTGGGCTCTTAAGCGTGTCCGGCACCGAACCCTGGGAAACGTCGCCGGGACCGGGGTTTTCATGCACCCCGGCGACACAGAGGCGGACATGACACTCGTCGCGTTCGACTTCGACGGTACCCTCTCTGACTCGGAGATGACGGTCCTGCTCGGCCAGCGCAAGGGCGTCGCCGACCAGATGACCGAGATCACCCAGCGCGCCATGAACGACGAGATCGGCTACGCCGAGAGCCTCCGCCAGCGCGCCGGCCTGCTGGCCGACCTCGCCGACGAGGACGCCCAGGCCGCCTTCGACGAGGTGGAACTCCGCGAGGGCGCGGCCGACCTCATCCGCGAACTGAACGACCACGACGTGGTCGTCGCCATCTTCACCGGCGGCTTCCAGCGCGGCGTGAAGGCCGCCCTCGAACGCGAGGGCGTCAGCGTCGACGCCATCGTCTCGAACCGCCTCCCCGTCGAGGACGGCGCCCTCACCGGCGGCGTCGAGGGCCCACTCATCGAGGGCACCAAGGACACCGCGCTGCGCAACTACGCCGACGAGATGGCCATCGACATCGCGGACACCGTCGCGGTCGGCGACGGCGCGAACGACCTGCCGATGCTGGAGGTCGCCGGGCTGGCGGTCGGCTTCGAACCCAAGCCCGCGGTCGCCCCCGCCTGTGACGAGACCGTCAAGACGATGGCGGAACTGCAGGCGCTGTTCGAGGAACAGGGCGTCTTCTGAGGCCGCCCGCGCCTACCGACCGAGCGCGTCGAACACGGTGTAGGGGACGACGAACCCCAGGCAGTAGCCGACGACGTGCGTGTAGTGGTTGACCACCGCCCCGCCCTGTATCGCGGGCATCGAGAAGACGAGTACTGCGACCCCGACGAACACCACGATGGAGACCGCCGCGATCTCGAGGTAGCCCGGAGTCGCCACCGCCCGCCGGACCTGCGCCGGGAGCCGCGGCGACCGACGGAACACGAGGGCGCCGACGTACGCGACCAGCCCGAGCGACGAGATCGCCACCCCGGCCATCGTCAACGGGTTCGGGGGGATGACGATGGTCCCGATGACGACCGCACCCACGAAGAACAGCGCCGGTGCTCGCTCGGTCTGGAAGGTCTCTGGCATCCGGTCCTGCAGGTAGGCGAACAGCGCCCACGGTAACAGCCCGACGAAGGCCATCCCGATGCCGGAGAACCCGAGCCCCACCGTCGGGCGCGCGAGCAGGACGTTGAGCCCGGAGAGGACGAACGGGAACACCAGCAGGTACGTGACGAAGGCGACCCGGAACTCCCGGTGTCGGCCCGCGACGGCACAGAGCAGGTACGACAGCGGCGCGACCAGCAGGTAGAGCCCGAGGTTCGAGAGGAAGTGCCCGGCCGAGAGGTGGACGTAGTGCGAGAGGAACGTCTGGGCCAGCTCGGGGTCGGCGTGCGAGAGCGCCAGGTCCCGCCGCGTCTCCGCGGGGAGGGCGAACGCCGTCCACAGCGCCGCCGGGACCGCCATCAGCGCGAGCAGGTCGCTCACGTGGGCGGTCCCGCCCAGTGTCGGGTCGGCGCCCTCCACGTCTCGCTCTGCGGTGTGCGTCGTCTCCATTCGTACCAGTCCAGGTTCGACCGCGTCTCGGTCGAGAGAAGGTCCCGGACGGGTTTCAGTCTCACGGCAGACACGACGCTCGACTCGGCGAGTGAGTCGCGAGAAGAGAACCGGTCAGAGAGGGCTCAGGCCCAGCGGACCAGCAGGGCGGCGACGGCTGCTGCCGCCGCGAGCACGGCGATCATCCCGATCTGCCAGAGTTCCAGCCCGCCGCCGGTCTCCTGGATCGGCGGTCGGGTCGTACTCGTGCTCGTATCGGACCCGGCCGTGGTGGTCGGCCGGTCCGTCGTACCGGGGTCGGTCGTCGTTGCCGTGGTCCCCGGGTCGGTCGTGGTCGTCTCACCACCCACCTGGATCGTCCGGACGTCCAGCGTGTCCGGACTCAGCGTGTGGGTGCCCGCCTCCTCGAAGACGTAGGTGAACTGGACCGAGCGCTCGGTCCCGCTGAGGACGGAGATGCGCTTGCCCTCGATCAACTCACCGTCGACGTAGAGCGCGGGCGTGATCTCACGGGTGTCGTCCGCGGTGTTGACCACGGTGACGGTCATCGTGATCTCCTCGCCAGGCTCGGGCGACGTTGGCGTGACCGACCAGTTCGCGATCTTCACCGTCCCTTCCTGCTCGTCACCGCCCTGGCCACCACCGCCGGCGCCGCCACCGCCGGCACCGCCCCCGTCACCCACGGTGACGGTCGCGGTCGCAGTGTCGGTCCGCCCGGCGAGGTCCGTGACGGTCAGCGACACCTCGTACTCGCCGGCCTCCTCGAAGGTGAAGGCGGCGCTCTCACCGGTCTTCGTCTGGCCGTCGACCGACCACTCGTACCGTGCGATTGCGGTATCGTCGGTCGAGTTGCTCCCGTCGAACGCGAGCGTCTCGCCGGCCGCAGCCTCACGGTCGCTGCCGAGGGCTGCGGTCGGTGCCCCGCTGTCGCTGAGCGAGACGTCGACCTCCCGGTGGTCACCGGACTCCCACGCGACCGTGGTGTCCGCCGACGCACCGGCGACCCGGAAGCTCACGGTCGCACCGGCGTCCTCGCTGCTGTTGCCCGAGACCTCCAGTTTCTCGTCGAACGACTCGGAGCCGCCGTAGGTCCCGTTCTCGTCGGTCGTGATGGTGCCACGGACCTCACCGTCGACCACCGCGACGAGTTCCACGCCGGCGGGCGCCGGCTCACCGTCGACCAGCACCTGCCCGTAGTAGGCCGCGGGTGGGCTCGGCGGTGCTGTCGAGCCGGCGCTCACGGTGGCTGCCCCCACGACCGGGGCCAGCACGAGCGCGAGCAGCAACAGCCCGAGTGCGAGCCGGCTGCCGGTGTCCTCAGTCGTCATCGGTCTGGTCGTGGAGCAGGTCGTAGAGCTCGTCCACCGTGACGCCCTCGTAGACGTTCACGGCGATCTCCCCTTCGCCCGTCGCGTAGACCCAGTAGCCGGAGAACGCGCTGACGTTCGGCTGCGCGCTCGACCCGGCCTGGTAACGGTCGAAGTCGTCCGGGTTGCTGATCGGGAGGCTGCCCGGAGCGCCGTACGCGTTCACCACGCGAGCGATGTCCGTCGTCGAGGCCGAGAGGGCCTGGTCGACGTCACCGCCCTGCGGTGCCGCGATGAAGTTCCAGCCCGGTTCGAGCGCGCGCTCGCCGGGCGTGGCCGGCGTCGAACCCGCGTTCTCGAAGGAGACGGTGACGCTCGTCTCTTCGTCGGCCACGACGACCATCGCGTCGAGCGCGCCGACGGTGTCCGAGGCGTTCGGCCGGTACCACGTCTCGTTGGTCGCGTCGAACGCCCAGACGACGCCGTCGAAGTCACCGAAGACCTCGCCGACGGTCGCGTCCACGGGGCCGGGGAACCCGACCGCGTGCGGCTGGCCGTCGCCGGGGACGGTCAGCGAGATGGCGAACTCCTGTGCGTCGGGGTTCGCGGCGCGAGCCTGGTCGAAGCTCGCGTACGCGGTGCCGTCGACCACGACAGGCATGCCGGTCACAGAGCCGACCTCGGTGGCCGAGAGCTCCGTCACGGGCGTCCCGTCGACGGTGACGTTCGCGAGGTCAACCGTGCCGGTCACGCCGGACTCGTCCGCGTTCGGCCGCACGTCCACGATGGTGTCGACGCCACTCGCGACATCGAGTGCGCCTGCGGCCTGGAAGTCGGCCGAGGCGTTCGCACCCCAGAGCACGACCCCGTAGTCGCTCCCGCTGACGGTCGTACCACCGGTCACGTTGACGTGGGAGACGTCGTTCTTCGTGTCCGTCTCGTTCGCCTCGATGGAGTCGTTGACGAGGATGCCCGTCTCGTTCGCCTCGATGGCGACGCCGTCGAGCGTGACGTAGGACCCGTCGGCATCCGGTCTGTTGAAGCGACCCATGTAGTTCGTCGCGACGACACCGGTCTCGACGTCGGCGATGGTTCCGCCCTGGACCGTCACGTTCGCGGACGGCGCGTCGTTCCAGGCGACGATACCGTTCTCGGTGCCTGCGATGTCGTTGTCCGTCACCGTCGCGTCGACACTGAGTGACGTGAGTTCGATACCGGTCCGACCCGTCCCGTTCGCGAGGGGGCCGAGGTCGTTGTCACGGATGACGAACTCGCTCGCGTCCTGGCGCTGCAGGTTGTGGAAGATGCCGACCGACTCGGCACGGATGGTGTTGTTCGCGATGAGCGACGGGCCACCGGCACTACGGTAGTTCCCGGTCTGGATACCGGCTCCAGTCCCGGCGATGACGTTGTCGGTGACACTGGCGTACGCGTTGTTGTAGAGGAGGACACCGACGTACCCCACGTTCTCGATGCGGTTGTCGTCGATGGCGTTCCCGTTGGAGACCTGGTAGTCGGCGTTGTACGCCATCACGCCGTACCACTGGACGTTTCGGACGACGTTGTCCTCGACGGTGAGGTTCAGGTTCGTCCGTGCGTCCTCCCAGTACCAGACGCCGGCACCGGCGTCACTGTCGACGCCACCGACGTCGACCCCGCTCGTGATGGCGGGGTTGTTCCCGTCGAGCGTCAGTCCGCGGACGGTGACGTCGGACGCGTTCACCGCCACGATGACGGACTGGTTCTTGTCCTCGGGCACGAGGACCGCTTCGGCCCCACGGGTGGCGTTCCCGTGGACACCAGCGTTCGGCCCCTCGATGGTCACCGACGTATCGACCGTCACGTTGGTCGGGTAGGTACCCGGGCCGACGGAGACGGTCGCGCTCTCGTTGGCGACCGCGACCGCGGCGTCCACGTCACCGAAGACGTGGTCGCCAGGGCGGAGGTCGTGAGCAGAGACGTTGACCAGACCATCGAAATCGTTCTCGGCGACCAACTCGCTCGTCAGGTTCGTCGTCGCGTCCCAGAACTGCTTGCCGTTGTTCCGGAACGTGTTGTCCTCGACGGTGACGGTCGAACTGTCGTCCACCCAGTTCGCGTAGCCGGTCGAACTGTTCTGGATCGTGTTGTTCGTGACCGCCACGTCGGTCGTGTTGTGCTGGATCGCGAGTGCGTAGGTGTCGCCCTCGATGGTGTTGTTCCGGACCTCGAAGTCGGTGAGGTTCGCCGGCGGTGCGTGTTCGTAGGACGGCGGGCGCGGCTGGGCGTAGACCGCAGGTGCCCAGTGGTCGCCGGCCTTCGACACCGTCGAGTCGACGACGGTGACGTTCTCGTAGTTGCCGTTCTTCAGGTTGAGTTCGATACCGTACTGGCTCCCCGAGACGGTGACGTCGTCGAACGTCGCGTTCGAGAGCGCCTCGAAGTAGAGTCCCTTGGAACAGTACGCATTCGTGCTGAAGCACGTGCTCGACTTGACGCCGTTGTCCTCGACCGTCGTGTCGGTGACGACGATCCCATCGAGGACGCCGGACTTCCCGTTCGTCGTGAACTCGAGTCCGAAGTAGCCATTCCGGTTCAACTGGCTGTCGGCGATGGTCAGGTCCTGGACCTGGGCAGTCGAGGCCAGGCCGACGCCGGACCCACCGTTCGAATCGAGCCCGTTCTCGCTGAAGTTCACACCAGCGAGCGTCACGTCGGTCACGTCGGCCGCGTTCTGGAACTCGAGCCCACTTCCGTCGTTCCCGGTCGCGGTGACGTTCTCGACGGTGACGTTCGAGATGGTCGCGTCGGCCTCGAGGCCGTTCGTCGCGTTCGTCACGGTCAGGTCGCGGACCGTCACGTCGCTGGCGGCGAGCTGGATGCCGACACCGGAGCCGCCGGCGTCGACGACCGCGTCACCCTCGCCCGCGAGGATGACGGACTCGTTCAGGACGACCGAATCGACCGTCCCGGAGACGGTCACGGTGTCACCAGCGCTGGCGGCGTTCACGGCCGCCTGCGTGGAGTGATAGTAGAGGTCGCCGGTGGCCGTGCCGCGGTCGTAGTCGTGGCCGGTCTGGTCGACGTCGACCGACTCGATGCCGGGGTTCGCGTCGAGGACGCTGGTGACGGCCTTCGCCTCACTGCCGTCCTCGGTCGGCGTGTACCCGTAGTAACGAGCACCCGGGACGTCGTCGGTCGCACCCGAGACGCTCACGTTCTGGTAACTGACGTTGTCGGACGTGAGGCCGAGCCCCTCGACCGTGACGTCGGTCGCGGTGACGTTCTCGATCGAGCCAGTGGTGTTGGCCTGGGTGATCGAGATGCCGACCTTTCCGCCAGTGAAGTCGACGTTCTCCACTCGGAGTCCCTGGATACCGTCGTCGTTCCCGGAGTCGTCCTGCGCCTGGACGCCCGTACTCGCAACGGAGATAGAGAGGTCACGGAGCGTCACGTCGTCGGCACGGACCTCCACACCGAGTGTCGCAGTCCCGGTGAGTTCGAGCCCCTCGACGGTCGCGCCCGTCGGGTTCCCGTTCCGGTGCTCGATCTGGACGACTGCGGGACCGTCCCCGGAGACGGTCGGCGTCGCGCCGTCGGCCGCTGTGACCGTCACGTTCTCGTTCAGCAGAAACGCGTCGTACGTCCCGTCGTGGACGACGATGGTATCGCCATCACTGGCGTTGTCGATAGCGTTCTGTATCGTATCGTAGTTGGACGTATCGTCGGCGTCCACCGTCAGTGTCGCTGCTGCACCGGTCGCTGCCGCAGGGCCTGTGGCGGCTGCGACGGTGAGCGCGAGCGTAAGTAGTAATACCGCTGTCGATACCCCTATCTGGTGGCCCCAACCACCCTTGGCTTTCATTACAGCAACTCAACACGTAGGACGCCTAATATATGAAACTTGTGCAACAGCTGAAAACTCATCTTTAGTGACACTACTGGTGATGGTCAACGGCCATCCGGATGCGCGTCTCTGACAGGGGGTCCGACCGGGGACGGGGAGTAGACCGGGGCAGCAACGCTCTCCAGACAGCGACTCCGGACCGCTGCAGTAAGTGAGAAACGGGCGTTCGCCGCCGCGACCGGCGCTGACATGTTCGGTCATATATATCTGGCATGTGCTATCAGGGATACCTAAAAAAGAAGGGTGGAGGATTCCCCAGCAGGCCCGGCCGCTCGTCCCGTCCGACACGGCGAGCGCGTCAGCTGAGTCGGTCGGGACCCACTCAGTCGTCCCGGAGCGCAGGCTGCCGGGTCGAGGCAGGCTGTGGGCCGGACTCGTAGGCGTTCGGTGGGTCGGTGCGGACCAGTCGAACCGTCCCCACCGCGACCGCACCGACGACCAGGCCGGCGAGCAGAGCGTGGACCACGAAGTCCACGACCGAGAGCGAGACGCCCTCGACCTGCGTCAGGGTCAGGAACGCCGACAGCCCCCACATCGCGACGGTGCCGACGAGGGTGCTGCACCCGGCCGCGGCGTACGTGACGGCGTCCGCCTCGTCGAGCGTTCGGCCCGCGTAGTACCCGACGGCGACGGCGAGGACCGCGGCGAGGAAGGGGACGCCGACCGTCGCGAGGCCCGTCCCGACGGACTGGACGATGCCGAGGCCGAAGGAGGCACCCAGTCCCGACTCCCCGGACGGCTGCAGCACCGAGGAGTCGAGCGTCCCCGCGAGGAACGACAGGAGACCGAACCCGGCCCCCAGCACCGCGTACAACCCCCCGACCGATCTCACGTAGCTCCGGACCGCCGGCTCCGAGAGCACACTCCCGGTCGTCGACGCTCTCGTCTCCACCCGGTCGCCGTCGCGGTGGGCGGTCGCGGGACCCGGTGTCGTGCTCGTGTCGTCGCCAGCTCGTTTCCCAGTCATGGCCCCATCTGGCCCCCTCCCAGTATTTGAACCCTCGGGGGCGGGCGGAGGACCGAACCGGGCAGCGACGGGCGCGGCCAGCGGGCCTCAGGAGAACAGACTCGTGTGTACCGGCGCGTGCACGTCGCCGTCGTCGTCCGATTCGACGGTGTCCGTGATGGACTTGCCGTCGATGCCATCGGCCAGGAAGTCCGAAAGCGGCGGGCCGACCTTGTTCGGTTCGACGAGGAAGGCGTCGTGGCCGTGGTCGGACTCGACGACGTGGTGGGCACAGCGGATGCCGACATCGCGGGCGGACTCGGCGAGGGCCTCGGACTGTTCGGTCGTGAAGTGCCAGTCGCCGGTAAAGGAGAGCGCGAGGAGTTCGCCCTCGAACGCGCCGAGGGCGGTCGCGTCGGACTCGTAGCCGGCGGCCATGTCGTAGTCGTCCATGGCCCGCAGCAGGTAGAGGTAGCTGTTGGCGTCGAAGCGGTCGACGAAGCTCTCGGCGTTGTAGTCGAGGTAGGACTCCACGTCGCGGTAGGGGAAGAACGCGCCCGCGGGGTCGGGCGACTCGCGGGACTGGCCGCGGCCGGCGGCGCGGCGGCCGAACTTGTGTTCCATGGAGGCCTTCGAGAGGTACATGACGTGGCCGATGCGGCGGGCCTGTTCGAGGCCGTGGGTCGGGTCGGGCCGGTCCTCGCCGTAGTAGTCGCCGCCGTTCCAGTCCGGGTCGCTGGTGATGGCGCGCCTGGCGACGGTGTCGAGTGCGAGGCACTGCGCGTCGAGTCGCGGAGCGGCCGCGACCGCGGCGACGCGGTGGACGTCGTCGGGGTACCGGACCGCCCAGTCGAGGGCGTTCATCCCACCCACGGAGCCGCCGACGACCGCACGGAGGCGGCCGACGCCGAGGTCGTCGAGCAGGCGGCGCTGGGCGCGGGTCCAGTCGCCGACCGTGACGGGCGGGAACTCGGTCGCCCACGGCTCGCCGTCGGGGCCCTCGCTGGAGGGGCCGGAGGAGCCGTAGCACGACCCCGGGACGTTCGCGCAGACGACGTAGTACTCGGTGGTGTCGATGGCCTTGCCCGGCCCGACCACGTCGGCCCACCAGGCGCGGGCCTGGCCGGCGGTCCCGCTCTCGTCCTCGCCGCGGGCGGTTCGCCGGGCGACGTGCTGGCTGCCGGTGAGGGCGTGACAGACGAGGACGGCGTTCGAGCCGTCGAACTCGCCGTAGGTCTCGTAGGCGATCTCGAGGTCGTCGATGGATTCGCCGCACTGGAAGGTGAACTCCCCCAGCGAGGCGGTCCCCTGTTCGTTGCTCATCGTCCCTCCGTCGCCGCGTCGATGGCTGCCTCGACGTCGCGCAGGATGTCGGCCGGGTCCTCGATGCCGACGGAGAACCGGAGCATGTCGGGCTGGACGCCGGCGGCGCGCTGGTCCGCCTCGGAGAGCTGGGCGTGGGTGGTGCTGGCCGGGTGGATGACCAGCGACTTCGCGTCGCCGATGTTCGCGAGGAACGAGGTTATCTCGACGTTCTCGCAGAACCGCTTGCCCGCCTCGAATCCGTCTTCCAGCCCGAAGGCGATCATGCCGCCGTAGTCGGAGAGGTACTCGGTGGCGTGGTCGTGGGTCGGATGCTCCTCCAGGCCGGGGTAGGTGACCCAGGCGACCTCGTCGTGGTCGGCGAGGTGTTCGGCCAGGATGGCGGCGTTCTCGCAGTGGCGCTGCATCCGGACCCCGAGCGTCTCGAGGCCCTGCAGGGTCTGCCAGGCGTCGAAGGGCGACTGCTGGTTGCCGAGGGTGCGCAGGGAGCGATAGCGCACCGCGGCCGCCAGTGGGGCGTCGAAGTCGGAGAAGTCGATGCCGTGGTACGCCGGGTTCTCGCCGCCGACCTCGGGGTAATCGTGGGCGGTCCAGTCGAAGGTGCCGCCGTCGACGACGACGCCGCCGACGGTCGTGCCGGAGCCGTGGAGCCACTTCGTCGTGGACTCCCAGACCACGTCCGCGCCGTGTTCCGTGGGATGACAGAGCGCGGGCGTGGCGAACGTGTTGTCGACGACGAGGGGGGCGCCGGCCTCGTGGGCGATGTCGGCGATGGCTTCGAAGTCCGGCGTCACCAGCGAGGGGTTCCCGATGCTCTCGAGGTGGACGTAGGCGGTGTCCTCGTCGACCGCTTCCTCGAACGCGTCGAGGTCGAGCGTGTCGACGAACCGGGGTTCGATGCCGCGGCGGGGGGCCGACTTCGAGAGGTAGGAGGTGGTGCCGCCGTAGGTGTCGGTCGAGCAGACGACGTTGTCACCGGCCTCGGCGAGGACGAAGGTGATGGCGTCGAGGGCGGCCATCCCGCTGGCGGTGGCGACCGCCCCGGGGGCGTCGTGGAGCGCAGCCAGGCGCTCCTCGAGGGTCTCGACGGTCGGGTTGGAGATGCGCGAGTAGATGAAGTCCTCCCGGTCGAGGGCGTAGCGGGACGCCGCGTCGTCGGCGTCGGGGAACACGTACGACGTGGTCTGGTACAGTGGTGGGGCTCGCGCCCCTGTCGCGGGGTCGGGCTCTTGCCCCGCGTGGACTGCGCGGGTGTCGAAGCGAGAATCCTCGTCCTTGCTCATGTACGTGGTGCATATTTCCCTACACTCGTATAACCCACAGTTACGGCAATATTGGTCGGGTACCTGCGACTGCGCGGGAAAGGCACGACTGCGAGAATGGCACGTGGAAAGGGAGAGAGAGAGAGACAGTGGCTTGGTGGGTTCGCAGTGCGACACCGGGCAGGGTCCCGGTACCGCGGGGCTTCGGTGGGGCGACGGTACTGGGTCGGGGTGGGTGTGAGCACCGAACCGTTCGTCGCGGCCCACGTCGAATCTGTCCCTGCACCTGCAAAGAACGGGCGGCCGATTCCCAGTGTGTTGGAACGACGGGGAACGTGTTACCACACCGCATCTTTCGGCGGCGCTGCGGTACCGTCATGCCCGTCCGTGACCTCCCTCTGGCATGAACGAAGTCGAGGCGAGCGTCGACATCGACGCGCCGCCGGACGTGGTCTGGACGGTGCTGACGGACTTCGACCGGTACAGCGAGTGGAACCCGTACCTCACCGAGGCGACCGGGCGGGCCGTCGAAGGCGAGACGATAGCGGTACGGCTGGCGGCACAGGGCGGGCGCAGCATCCGGCTCGAACCGCGGCTCCTGGACGTCGAGCCCGGGGCGTTGCTCCGGTGGCGGGCGCACTACCTCTCACAGCGCCAGTTCGACACCACGAACACCGTCGAACTCGTCCCCCGCGAGGACGGGACCAGGGTCGTCCAGCACCAGGCGTTCACCGGGCTCGCCACCGACCGGATGTTCGGCGCCGCCGCCATCGAGGCGGGGATACAGCGGATGAACCGCGCGCTGAAAGAACGGACCGAGTCGCTCGTCGTCCTCTAGCTCAGCCGAGGTTGACGTTCACGTTCTTGACCTGCGTGTACTCGCGGATGGCCTCCTCGCCCTGCTCGCGGCCGTTGCCGGACTGCTTGTAGCCGCCGAAGGGCGTCTGCGGGAACGTGACCGGGTACTCGTTGATGGAGACCATGCCGTAGTCGAGGTTCTCCGCGAGGCGGTGCCCGCGGGTGATGTCGGTCGTCCAGATGCCCGACATCAGGCCGTACGGCGAGTCGTTCGCGACCTCGAGGGCCTCCTCCTCGCTCTCGACCTCGATGACCGAGAGGACCGGCCCGAAGATCTCCTCGCGGGCGACGGTCATGTCGTTGGTTACGTCGGTCAGCACCGTCGGCTCGAAGAAGTAGCCGTCCTCCCTGTCGGCCGGGCGGCCGCCGCCGGTCGCGATGGTCGCGCCCTGGGCCTTCGCCTCGTTCACGTACTCGGCGACCTCCTCGAACTGGGACTCGGAGACGAGGGGGCCCATCCGGCCGTCGTCGTCGATGCCGGAGCCGAGCGGCGTGGACTCGGCCATCTCGACGACCATGTCGACGACCTCGTCGTGGACGTCCTCGTGGACGACGAGGCGCGAGCCGGCCCAGCACATCTGGCCGCAGTTCATGAAGATACCGTTGCGGACGCCGGCCGCCGCGTCCTCGAGGTCGGCGTCGGGGAAGACGAGCTGGGGGCCCTTCCCGCCGAGTTCCAGCGTGACGCCGGTGACGTTCTCGGCGGCGGACTCCATCACGCGCTTGCCGATCTCGGTCGAGCCGGTGAACGCGACGTGCTCGACGTCCTCGTGGGTCGTCAGCTGGTCGCCCGCCTCGCTACCCTTGCCGGGCACGACGTTCATCACGCCGTCGGGGAGGCCGGCCTCCTCGGCGGCCTTCGCGTAGTACAGCGCCGACAGCGGCGTCTGGCTGGAGGGCTTCAGGACGCAGGTGTTCCCGCAGGCCAGCGCCGGGGCGAGCGAGCGCCCCGCGAGCTGGAACGGGTAGTTCCACGGCGAGACGTGGGCGGTGACGCCCAGGGGCTCGCGGCGGGTGTAGTTCAGCCGCGGGCCGTCGACCGGGACCGTCGAGCCGGTCACCTTGTCGGTCCAGCCGGCGTAGTACCGGAACGTCTTCACGACCATGCCCACGTCGATGGACGCCTCGAAGGGCGTCTTCCCATTGTCGTGGGACTCGACGAGGACAATCTCGTCTTTCATCTCCTCGATGGCGTCGGCCATCGCGTCGAGCTTCTGGCCGCGCTCGCCGGGGCCCATGCGCCGCCACTCGGAGTCTCGGGCCGCGGCGCGGTCTGCGGCCGCGACGGCGCGGTCGACGTCCTCGCGACCGGCGCAGGCCACCTCGGCGTACTGGTCCTCTGTCGCCGGGTCGAACGTCTCGATGGTCTCGCCGGACGCGGCGTCGGTCCACTCGCCGTCGATGTACAGCTGTGTCGGGCCGTCGTATGACATGTACGGTGGTTCGGAAGCAAGTTAATTAGGTTTACTGGATGGTACGTAATGCCACGACAGTAACTAGAACCGATTACCCGATTGGGCGTCCGGCGACTCCCATACCGTCAAGACCACGCCCAGCGAATAGCAGTCACTCATGGCGACACGTCCCCACGTGACCGCGGACTACCGGTGCTCGGAGTGTGGCGGCCGCGTCGGGGCGACCAGCCGACACTGCATGCACTGCGAGGTCGAGTTCGGGCCCCGGGACGGCGCCGGGGGCAGGGACGCGGGCGACCGGGGTGACGATGCCGCGCGCCTGAAAGCGGCGCTGACCCGGGGTCGGTCGTCGCACGCGCCGGGCGACGACCGCCTCGGCACCGAACTCGGGACCAGCGTCGTCGGCGTCCTCGCCGCCCTGGTGCTGGGCCCCGCCGCGTTCCTCGCGACCATCGCCCTCGGGTGGGTGGCGTTCCCCATAGGACTGGTCGCCTTCGCTGCCGGGGGGTTCCTCGTCGCGCGCGAGGACTCCCTGCGGGACGCCGTCGGCCTCGCCCTGCAACTGCTGGCGCTCCCGGTGCTGGTGTTCCCGCTGAGCCTCGCGCTGTCGGTGCTCGCCGACCAGCTCCTCGCGGGGGCGGGCGGGACCGTCATCGACAACCTGCTCGGGGCGGCGATGGCGACGCTGTTCCTCGCCGTGGTGTGGCTCCCGCTGCTCGTGCTGGGGCGGTGGCTGCGCCGGTAGCGCGGGGATTTACCCTGTTCGCCGACAGATGCCGAGATATGCCACAGGACCACGCCGCCTTCCTCGCCGGGTCGCCCAGCCGGGTGCGACTCCTGTCGGCCCTCGACGACGCCGACGGGGGTGGGACACCCGCCGACCTCGCGGAGGCGACCGGCATCGCCCACCGGAGCGTCCAGCGGAACCTCGGCGAGATGGTCGACCGGGGCTGGGTGGAGAAGGTCTCGGGCACCTACCGCCTGACCGCGGTGGGGCGACTGGTCGCCGCCGAGCAGGCCCGCCACGAGCGCGCCCTCGACAGCCTCGACGCCTTCGAGCCGCTGCTGGGCCACCTGCCCGCCGACCACACCCCGCCCCTCGACGCCCTCGACGACGCGACCCTCGTGAGTGCCGCACCCGACCGCCCGCAGGCGCCCATCCAGCACTACGTCCAGTCGGTCGAGGGCTTCGAGCCGACGACCATCCGCATCGCGCTGCCCGTCCTCAGCCGGCTGTTCCACCGGGTCCACGGGGAGCTGGCGCTCGACGGCGCCCACACCGAACTCGTCCTCGGGGAGGAGACGATGGCGCGGGCGGCCGACCTCAACCCGCTGGAGTTCGCCGCCCTTCGCCGGGTGAGTATCATCGACCTGTACGTCAGCGACGAACCGGTCGGCTGCGGCGTCACCGTCGGGGACGACCGGGCCGTCGTCGGGGCCTACGACGACGACGGGAACATGCGCGCCTGCGCCGCGGGCGACGGCCGGTTCCACGACTGGGCGACAGACCTGTACCGGCGCTACCGCGAGGCGGCCCGGCCGCTCGACGAGACGGACATCTGAGGCGGCGTCGTCACGTCACCGCGCCCGCGCCACACTGTGTCGTCGGCGACAGGCCGTGATGCAAAGCCCCGTCCTCGCGTCTCTTCGAGTATGAAGCGCCCTCCACGACGCGCGTTCCTCGCGGCGACCGCAGCGACTGCGACCACGCTCCTCGGCGGCTGTGTGGCCACGCTCGGCGGGTCGGACCCTGACGGGGCGGGCGGCTCCGGGTCGGCCGTCACCGGCGGCACCTGGCACCAGGACCACGCCGACGCGCACAACACCGGGTCGAACCCCGACGCGGCGGTCGGGTCGGCCCGAACCACGCGCTGGCAGACGAGCATCGGCACGTGGGCGTTCGCCTCGCCGGTCGTCGACGGCCAGACCCTGTACGCGACCAGCGACACCCACGTCAGAGCCCTCGACATCGTAGAGGGGGACGAGCAGTGGAAGGTCCCGGTCGAGGCGTCGCTCCTCTCGCCCGCGCTCCACGCCGACCGCGTCCTCGTCGCCGGGATGGACGGGAGCCTGCGGAGCCTCGCCAGCTCCGACGGGAGCGAACACTGGCGGGTCGACGCGGGCACGAAACTCCGGTGCTCCCCGACGGTCGACGACGACCTCGTGGTGGTCGGCGGCGCCGAGGGCGAACTCGTCGCGGTCGGCCACGACGGCGAGGAGCGCTGGCGCGCCCGGGTCGGCGAGGCCCACGTCCACAGCCCGCAGGTCGTCAACCCGCCCGCGCTCACCGACGAGCGCGTCTTCGCCGGCAGCGAGGACCCCCGCCTCGTCGCCTTCGACCGCGCCGACGGCCGGGAGCTGTGGGGGTTCGAGGCGAATGCGACGGTCGACGCCGCCCCCGTGGTCGTGGACGACACCGTGTTCGTCGGCGACGCGGCCGGGACGGTGCACGCGGTCGCCGTCTCGGATGGACGCGAGCGCTGGCACGCCAGCCTCGGCGAGGGGAGTTCCACGGTCGCGGTCGCCGACGGGACCGTCGTCGCGACCGGCGCGGGACACGTCGCGGCCTACCGGGCCGACGACGGGACGGAGCGGTGGCGGACCGCGGTCGAGGGCGCGCCCCTCTCGGCCCCGACCATCGCCGGCGACACCGTGGTCGTCGGCGGGGTGGCCAGTCAGGTGGTCGGTCTGGCCGCCGCGGACGGGGAGGTTCGGTGGCGCCACGGCGTCGACGGGAAGGTCGCCACCGGCCCGACCGTCGCCGGCGAGAGCGTCTACGTCACGGACGGGTATTCCGGCGGCCTCTACGCGCTCGGGCCGGCCTGAGTCGTGTCTCTCGCCGGGGGCGAGTGGCGGGGTTTACGGTGGATTAGGCAGTAGCCGGGCGTAATGAGCGAGGCCGAACTCGCGGACAACCCCTACGTTTCGGACCCACCGACAGACTTCGAGCCGGTCGCCGACCTCTCCGAGGCCGCGGCGCGCGAGCAGGCCGCCCAGTTGCGCGAGGCGCTGCGCTACCACGACCAGCGCTACTACGTCGAGGCCGACCCCCTCGTCCCGGACCGGGTCTACGACGCGCTGTTCTCGCGCCTGCAGGCGCTGGAGGACGAATTCGACCTCCAGACCGAGGACTCGCCGACCCGGCGCGTCGGCGGCGAACCCGTGGACCACTTCGAGACGGTCGAGCACGTCGCACCGATGCTCTCCATCGACTCCTCCGGCGAGGAAGAAGACGTGCGCGAGTTCGACCGGCGAGTCAGGAACGCGGTCGGCGACGTGAGCTACGTCTGCGAGCCGAAG